>CAIQBC010000180.1 GCA_903869955.1 uncultured Opitutia bacterium | reverse complement strand
TCCCAGTCGGACGCGCTGCCCATGATGATTCCTACGAGCGGTGTGGCCATGCGGGGCAGCGTGGGCGGGAGGGCGAAAGCGGGCAAGCCGGTTTTTAGCGCGAAAATCGCGAAAAGGCGAAAGGCGCTCAATGCCCCGTGCCTGCCGCGTGCTCCTGAATGTATTCCTGCTTGAGGCCGAGCTGCTCTGGCGCGTGCAGCACGAGCATCTTCATGCGGATGTCGGCCGGCACGCTCGCGGCCGTAGCCTTCGAGACCGCAATCATCAGGAAAATTGCGAGCGGCATCGTCCAGATCGCGGGCTGCTCGATCAGGATGCGCGCGAGCGGGTGCGCGGCCCAGAAGCTGGCCAGGTCCACCTTGCCGATGTCGCCGAGGATGATTGTGCCGGTGCAGGCTAGCGCGCACAGCCCGCCGCCGAGCATTCCGACTGCCGCGCCCGTCATCGTCATGCCGCGCCACCACACGCTCATGAACAGCAGCGGAAAGTAGCTCGACGCCGCGATGGCGAAGGCCTGGTTGACCATGAAGTTGATCTGGAGCTGCTCGACCTGTGCGCCGAGCAGGACGGCAATGGCCCCGATCACGACGGCGGCGATCTTGAACATCCGCAGCCGCTCCGCCGGGGTGGCCGTCGGCTTGAGCATCCGGCCATAGACATCGTGGGCAAACGCGCCCGTCATCGAGACCAGCAGCCCGCTGAACGTGCTCATGAACGCCGCAAACGCACCCGCGCAGGTGATGCCGCTCAGGATCGAGCCGAGCACGCCGAACTTCGCGCCGAGCAGCGTGGGCAGCTCGAGCACGACCTTGTCCGTGCCTTTCGCGCCGACGCCGGAGTAAAGCTCCGGCATGAGGTTGCGCCCGAGCGCGCCGAAGACCGGTGGGAAAACGTAAAACACCCCGATAAGGATCATCACCCACATCGTCGTGCGCTTGGCCGCGACGCCGTCGGGGTTCGTGTAGAAACGGACTAGGATGTGGGGCAGCCCCGCCGTGCCACACACCAGCGCGATGATGAGCGAGTAGGTGTAGAGCAGCGAGTAGGGCTTCTGGTGCTCGTCCAAGAACTTCTTCTGCTCCGACGCTGGCAGCGTGGCCGCCGCCGCCTTGACCGCCTTGGTCGTGAGCGGCCCGAACGGCGCGATCCACGCGGTGTCCGCCGGAGCCTTCTCGACGAGCGGTTTGCGCTCGGCCATGGGCGCGGGCACGCTGCTCTCTCCACTGGCCATGTTCGCTCCGAGCTGGCCGTTGTAGAAGCCGAAGACCGCCATCAGGACAAAGACCGGCACCGAGATCGCGAACATCTTCACCCAATACTGCACCGCCTGCACCAGCGTGATGCCCTTCATGCCGCCGAGCGCGACGTTGAGCGTGATGACCGCGCCGACCAGCGCTACGCCCGCCCAGTAGGGGAATCCCGCGAGCGCCTCGCCCGTTGCGCTGTGGGGCGCGAGGAAGGCCAGCGGTCCGCCGCGCAAATTCACGCTTTTGAAAATGTAGGCCAGCGTTGTGCCCGCGCCCTTCATCTGCGGCATCGTGTACACGAAGCCGATGAACAGCACGAAACACACAGCGATCTTGCGGAACAGCGGCGAGTCATACCGGCCCTCCGCGAAGTCCGGGATCGTGTAGGCCCCGAAGCGCCGCAGCGGCCCCGCGATGAACAGCAGCAGGAACAGATAGCCGCACGCATAGCAGACCGGATACCACAGCACATCATAGCCGCTGGCCATCACCATGCCCGCGATGCCCATGAACGACGCCGCCGAGAGGTATTCGCCCGAGATCGCCGACGCGTTCCACCCGACCGACACCGAGCGGCCCGCCACGAAAAAGTCGCTCGCCGTCTTGGATTTTGTCGCCGACCAGAAGCCCATACCGATGGTCACGGCCACCGTGACGAACGAGAAGGCGAAGATCCACGGATCTACGCCGCCGAGAAACGCAAGGGGGAGGAAAAGGTTGCTCATGGTCGGGGCGCGTCAGCGCCTGTTTTGGTTGACCGACTTGACCTCCTCGTCTTCCAGCGCGATGGAGCGCTTGATGAAGAAAAACGAGATGACCCAGACGAATGGGAAAAACAGCACGCCGAGGATGAGCCAAGTGAGCGTGAAGCCCGCGACGCGCGTGGCCATGAACGCGGGGAAGAAATAGTTCAGCAACGGCAGCCCGAGCAGCACGACGAGGAACGTCGCGGCGCACGAAACCGAGAGGCAGAGCTGGCGGCGCATAAGCGAGCGCAGAAAGGGCTCGCTGTGGATCTCATCGCTGGGGGAGGGCGGAGGGATTGGGGCAGACATGATGCGCGCGAAAGAGTCAGATGCCCCCGCGCGATGCAACCCACTTTTCGGGCGGGCGCAGTTCGCTTCTTGTAGCCCGCCTCGTGAGAGGCGGGACGGTTTGCGGGTGGGCCGTGCGCTCCGTGCGCGCTGATGGAGCCGCGACGCCCTCGTCGCGGTCGGGTGTGATTCGCCAACCGCGTGTGCCACGGCGAAGTCCACGCGGAGAGCGAAGGGTTCAGTCCGTTGCGGCCTCAGGCGTTATTTGCCAAAAAGCTTGAACAAGTTTGGGCAGAGGTTGCGCGCAGGCTTGGCTAATTTCGTGCCGAGCTTGCTCGCTTGCCTGGCAAGTTTCGGACAGAAAATGTGCGCAAATAAAACCAGCGGCCCGGCAATGACTGAGCCTGTCGCGAACGAGAACAAAGCGTCCAAAGTGCCCAAATTCATAACCCACGGCATAAGCACAAGCGCAAACGCGGCATTGTAGAGCAATCCGGAAACCGCCCAGACGCCCGATGAGTTGGAGACGGCGAAGTCTTTCTTGAAAAATTTCAAGCTGCGGTAAGCCAAAGCAAGGCTCACGGTTTGCAGACAAACCGATGGCATGACGTAAAGCGGAAAACCAATAATAATTGTTAAAAACACAGCAACACCCTGCCAGCCTTTTTCGCCTGGCTTAAGCCCGTTGGCGGCTTGAAACGCCATTGCGGCCAACATCGTTGCAGCTGCTGCATGCCAAAACTGGCCGTAGCGCGGGCCGGTTTTCACGGCTTTGTTTTTGCTGGCCTCGTCGCTCATCTCGAAATGTCCCGCTGCGTCAGCACGCGAAACCCACGCGTGTTGAGCGCCTGGGCGGCGACATCGGCGTCCTCCAGGCTGAGGGCGAGCGCGGCGCGACCGTCGGGCCGCTTGATGAAGCTATAGATGTAGTGGATGTTCAGCTCGGCCTCCAGCAGTGCGGCAAGTACCCCTTTCAGGTCGGCTTCGTCGGCGATCTCCACCGCGAGCACCTCGCAGAGCGTGTGAGGGTAGTCGTTGTTGATCATCAGCTCACGGGCGCGGTCGGGGTCGTCCACGATCAGGCGTAGGATGGAGCTGTCGGTCGTGTCGAGCACGGTGAGCGCCATGATATGGACATTGTGCGCCTTGAGCAGCGCCGTGAGGTCGTGCAGCCGGCCCACGCGGTTCTCGGCAAAGACGGAGAACTGCTGCACAGGGTCGGCGGCGGTGAGGGTGGAGGCCATGGGCGTGGGACTGGGGTGCGAAAATGGCCCGTGCTCACCGCCGGGTCAACCGTGCCGTGGGCGGCATTTTTTACGGAACTTTTTTCCTGTTGCCGTTTCGCACGGCGTTCCTCATTCAGTCCCTTCCCCATGATCGAAGTCAAAAATCTCGTCAAGACCTACGGCTCCAAGCGCGCAGTGGACGGCGTGAGTTTCGCCGTCCAGCGCGGCGACATCCTCGGCTTCCTCGGACCCAACGGCGCCGGCAAGTCCACCACGATGAAGATGATCACCGGTTTCCTCCGCCCCGACTCCGGCACCGCCACCGTGGATGGCGTGGACGTGACCGCCGACCCCGTGGCCGTGAAACGCAAGCTCGGCTACCTGCCCGAGAGCGCGCCGGCCTATGGTGAGATGACGGTGGGCGAGTTCCTCTCCTTCATCGCCGAGATCCGCGGCTTCCGCGCCAAAGATGCCCGGTGTACCCAGGTGGACCGCGCGCTCGCGCTTACCCACCTCGAGCCTGTCCGTCGGCAGACCATTGAGACGCTCTCCAAGGGCTTCAAGCAGCGCGTCGGCCTCGCGCAGGCGCTGCTGCATGACCCGCCCGCGCTGATCCTCGACGAGCCCACCGACGGCCTCGACCCCAACCAGAAAAACGAGGTGCGCGCCCTCATCAAGAGCATGGCTGCCCAGAAGGCCGTCGTCCTCTCGACGCATATCCTTGAGGAGGTCGAGGCCATCTGCACGCGCGTCATCATCATTTCGCAGGGCAAGGTTGTCGTGGACGAGACGCCCGCCCGCTTCCGCGCCCGGAAGCCTGGGGCGCGGCTCGACGAGATTTTCCACAGCCTCACCCGCGGCGACCTCTGAGCCGCCGCCCGGACCCTGTTCTTCGCGCCCTGTTTTAATTTCCGCTCTCATCTCCGCCATGAAACAAATCTGCCCGCTCTTCCGCCGCGAGTTCCTCGGCTACTTCCGCGCGCCGGTCGCCTATGTGTTCCTGATCGTGTTCCTCGTGGGCTCGATCTTCCTCACCTTCATGGTCAGCCGTTTCTTTGAGTCGAACAACGCCTCGCTCGACGGCTACTTTAACTGGCACCCGTGGCTGTTTCTTTTTCTCATTCCCGCCGTTGGCATGCGGCTTTGGGCTGAGGAGAAGCGCACGGGTACGGTCGAGCTGCTGTTCACGCTGCCTATCACGACCCTGGAGGCCGTGCTGGGTAAATTTCTCGCCGCTTGGGCCTTCCTTATCCTTGCGATCCTGATGAGTTTTCCGCTCATTCTCACGCTCGGCTACCTCGGCCATCCCGACTGGGGTGTGGTTTTCACCAGCTACCTTGGCAGCATCCTCATGGCCGGCTCTTATCTCGGTGTCTGCTCGCTCACCTCGGCGCTCACCAAGAACCAGGTGGTCAGCTTCGTCCTCAGCCTCTTCGTCTGCCTCGTGCTGGTGTTTCTCGGTTGGAACATCTTTAGCGGCTTCGTCTCCGCCTACCTGCCGGTCTGGCTCGTGGATATGTTGGCCAACTTTAGCTTCAAAACGCACTTTGACCCCTTCTTAAAAGGCATAGTCGAACTAAAGGACGTGATGTTCTTCCTCTCGCTCACGGTCTTCTCCCTTTGCCTCAACGCCGTCGCCCTCGAACGCTGAACCTCTTCCCGCCCATGAAACCCGGCCTCAAAGCCCTCGCCCTCACCTTCCTCTTCGCCGGCCTCGTGCTCGTCAACTACCTCGCCGGGCACCTCCCGCTGCGCTTCGACGCCACGGCGGGCAAGATCTACACGCTCACCTCCGGCACCCGCGCCATCCTCGGTCAGATCGGTGAGCCGCTCACCCTCGATTTTTATTTCTCCCGCGATGCCGAGGGCTTGCCCATCCAGATCAAGAATTACGCCGACCAGGTGCAGGAAATGCTTCGCCAGTATGTCCGCGCTTCTGGCGGCAAGATCACCCTCAACGTCATCAACCCCCGGCCCGATACTTCTGAGGAGGAGGCCGCGGCGCGCGCCGGCCTCCAGTCTGGGAGCGACGGTGCCTACTTCGGTCTCTCCGCCACGCAGGCCGACCAGACCGCCTCCATCCCGGGCTTTGGCCTCCAGCGCGAGCAGCTCCTTGAGTACGACCTTACGCAGCTCATTTTCACCGTCCAGCATCAGCAGGAGGACAAAAAGAAGGTTGGCCTCATCACCAGCCTCCCGCTCCAAGGGAGCAGCGCCCAGGAGATGCAGATGATGATGATGCTCGGCCAACAGCCGAAACAGGGCCAGTATGTCGTCCGGGAGTGGGCCAAAAATTTCAACCTCCAAAGCGTCGCGCCCGATGCCGACAAGCTCCCCGACGGCCTCGCCGCGCTCGCCATCATCCACCCGGAAAACCTCTCGCCCAAGCTCCAGTTTGCCATTGATCAGTTCATCCTCTCCGGCAAGCCTGTCTTCCTCGCGTTAGATCCTTCTTCCCAGTATTTCAAGAATCAGGGCGGTTCGCAGCAGATGATGATGATGGGTGCTCCGCCGCCCAACGTGTCCAGCGACCTGCCCCTGCTGCTCAGGGCCTATGGCGTGGACTACAACCCCGGCAATATCGCCGCCGACCTCACCCACGCCACCAAGGTCCAGACCAGCCGCAGCGGTGCCGTGTCGAGCATCCCCACCTGGCTCTCGCTCGACCACGACAGCGTCAACCCGGCCTCCCCTGTTACCGCGCCGCTCAGTTCCTTCCTCTTCGTCGAGGCCGGCAGCTTCACGGTCGCCCCTGCGCCCGGCCTCACCGTCACCCCGCTCCTCGAGACCTCGGCGCAAAGTGGCGACCTCCCATCTGCGCTCCTCGACTCCGTCCCGCCCGAACAGCTTGGCCGCAGCCTCAAGGTAACCGGCAAGCACACGCTCGCCGCCCTCCTGCAAGGCAAGCTCCGGACGGCCTTCCCTGACGGTGCGCCCAAGGACGAGAAACCCAAGGACGAAAAGCCCGACGAAAAGAAGGACGCCGCCACCCCGGCTCCCCCTGCGGCTCTCGCCGCCCCCTCGCTGAAGGAGTCCTCCGGCACGTCCACTCTCCTTATCATCGCCGACACCGACTGGCTCTTCGACCAGATCATTTTCGACCGGAACTATCTCCAGTCTGGGCTGCTCAAACCGCAGAACGACGATCTCGATCTCGCCTCCAACGCCCTTGATTTTATCACCAGTTCGACCGAGCTGCTCTCCGTCCGCGGCAAGGGCGCTTCGCTTCGCCCCTTCACCGTCGTGCAGGAAATGGAGACGCAGGCGCTCAAGAAATATGGGGACCAGCTCACCGCCCTCGAATCCCGCCTCGGCGAGGTCCAGTCCAAGCTCAGCGGCCTCCAGGCCAAGCGCACCGACGGCGGCCGTCTCGTGGCCACACCCGATATGCAGGCCGAGATCGAAAAATTCCAAAAGGATCAGCGTGCCATTGTTCACGAGCAGCGCGAGATCAAGCGCACCCTTCGCGAGGACGAGGATGCCCTCGGCCGCCGCCTGCTCTGGGTCAACCTCCTGGCGACCCCGCTGTTCGTCGGCGTCTTCGGCCTCTGGTTCGCCCGGGCCCGCCGCCGCACCTAGCGCGTTCGTTGGCCCTGCGGCCCCTGCCTATGCAATTTTCCCTCTGAACTCCGCCGTCGCTTTGCTCCGATGAAACTCCGCTCCCTCGTCCTCGCCGTTGTCCTCCTCGCCGTCCTCGCCGGCGTCGTCGCCCTCGTCAACCGCCCTCCCGCTCCGCCCCCCGCCGACGCCCGCGTCGGCCAGCCCCTCGCGTCCACCGCCGCCGTGGATCAGGCCATGGGCTTCCGCCTCGCCGATACCGGCAAGACCGTGGAGCTGAAAAAATCCGCCGCCGGCGGCTGGCTCGTCGCGTCCTATTACGATTTCCCCGCCGATGTCGCAAAGCTCTCCCGCTTCGCCGGCGAGCTCACCGAGGCCAGGCTCGACCGCCTCGTCACCACCAGCCCCGCCCGGCTCGCCCGCCTCGGCTTTGCCGATACCCGCGTCCAGCTTCTCGCCGCCGCCGGCCAGCCGATCCTCGATCTCGTCCTCGGCAAGAATGCCGACACCGGTGGCGGCCGCTTCGTCCGCTACGGCACGGAGGACAAGGCCTACCTCGCTACCCTCAGCACCTTTCTCGATCTCGATTCAAAAAATTGGGCCGACTCCACCCTCCTCACACTCAAACCCGACGAAATCGCCAAGTTCGAGCTCACTTTCCCCGCCACAGATAATGTCGGTGGCGCGTCCTCGTCCCGCCCCGATGCCACCACGGTTGTTGCCGCCCGTGCGAAGAAGGACGATTCCTTCACCGCCGAGTCCGCACCAGCCGGCCAGCGGCTCAAGGCCACCTCCCTCGCCACCATCCTGGGCAACCTTTCCTCGCTCCATTTCGACGACACCGCTGCGCTCGATGACCCCAATGCCATCGCGGCCAAGACCGTCGCCCGCACCGTCCGGCTCACCACTTATGATGGCAAGACCATCACCGTCGCTGTCGGCCGCAAACCTGAGGAAAAAAAACCGAAGGCTCCCGCGCCCAAGCCCGACCCCGCGAAAACTCCCGACTCGCCCGCCTCTGCCACTGCGGCGGCGGTCCCGCCGTCCACCCCTTCCGCCGACAAGCCCGCTGACCCGGCGAAGCCCGCCGAGCCTGAGTTCGACATCACCCCCGCCGGCCCCGTTTTCGTCACCATCACGCACAGCGACCCGGCCTCGCCTATCAATGCCCTCATGGCCAAACGGGCCTTCCAGATTGCCGACTACCTCCTCACCGCGCTTCCGGCCACCCCCGCGGATCTCTTCGAGCCCGTGCCGGCCCCGTCCCCGTCTGCCGCACCTGCCGTGATCCCGGCGATCCTCCCGTCGGCTGACGCCACCCCGGCAAAAGCCCCCGATTCCACCGCCCCGGCGAAGTGACTGAAAACAAGTGGGACGTCTGTCTGGCAGACGCCGCCGGCCCGGCCAGAGTCGTGCAAGGATTCCGCCCGCCCATTCCATGGGCTGCGTCGTGTTGCGATGAGCGCGCGCCGCGTGGCTCCGGACTCTTGATGGATTTTATTACAGCCTTTACGCCTGTTTCCGGCCAATTCTTTCCCCCATCCCCCGTTTTCCCATGCCCGCCGCCGCCCCGTTTCTCCACGACGACTTCCTGCTCACGACTGCGACTGCGCGCGAGCTTTACCACCGCCACGCCGCGCCCCAGCCGGTCTTCGACTACCATTGCCACCTGCCGCCCGACGAGATTGCCGCCAACCGCCGCTTCGAAAATCTTTCTCAGATCTGGCTCGCCGGCGACCATTACAAATGGCGCGCGCTCCGCGCCAATGGAGTGTCCGAGGATCTCATCACCGGTCGCGCCACCTCCGACTACGACAAGTTCCTCGCCTACGCGCGCTCCGTCCCGCAGATGGTTCGCAACCCGCTTCACCACTGGTCGCACCTCGAGCTGCGCCGCTATTTCGGGGTTGATCTCCTCATCAACGAAACCAACGCGCCCAAAATCTGGGAGGCTGCCAACGCCCGGCTCGCCACCCCCGCGCTCTCCGTCCACGGCATCCTCACCTCGTCCCGGGTTGCCGTCGTTTGCACGACCGACGATCCCGCCGACTCGCTGGAGCACCACGTCGCCATCGCCAAGTCTGGCCTCACCACGCGCGTCTATCCCACGCTTCGCCCCGACAAAGTGCTGCTCGTCCACCAGCCCGCCGTGTTCAACGCCTGGTGCGACCAGCTCGCCGCCTGTGCCAACGTGGAGGTCAACAGCCTCGCCGCGCTCCTCGACGCCCTCGACCGTCGCCACGCTTTTTTCCACTCGCTCGGCGGCCGCCTCTCCGACCACGGCCTGGAAGCCCTGCCCGACACCGGCTGCACCGAGCGCGAGGCCACCGCCATCTTCGCCGCCGCCCGCGCCGGCACCGCCGCCACGACTGAGCAGACCGCCCGGTACACTGTCTTTATTCTCCTCTTCCTCGGCCGGCTCGACGCCAAGCGCGGCTGGACGAAGCAGCTCCACCTCGGTGCGCTTCGCGATAACAACGCCCGCCTCGGCCACCGGCTCGGGGCCAACGCCGGCACGGATTCCATCGGCGACTTCCCGCAGGCGCGTGGTCTCTCCCGCTACCTCGATACCCTCGATGCCGAGAACGCGCTGCCCAAGGTCGTGCTCTACAACCTCAACCCCGCCGACAACTACCTCTTCGCCACGATGGCCGGCAACTTCCAGGACGGTGTCACTGCCGGCAAGATTCAGTTCGGCTCCGGCTGGTGGTTCCTCGACCAGCGCGAAGGCATGGAATGGCAGCTCAACGCGCTTTCGCAGCTCGGCCTGCTCAGCCGCTTCGTCGGCATGCTGACTGACTCGCGCAGTTTCCTTAGCTACGTGCGTCACGAGTATTTCCGCCGCCTGCTCTGCGCGCTCCTCGGCGCGGACGTGGAGGCCGGCCTCATCCCCCACGACGCCGCGCTCGCCGGACTGGTAAAAGACATCTGCTACGGCAACGCCAGCCGCTACTTCGGATTGGAGGTGGGGGGCAATTTTGAGGCGGCACGCTCGCCATGAAGCCAAACGCAAATTCCACCAGCTTCGAACTCCAAGAGTCGGCCAGCCTGCTGCCCGAGCGGGTGAAAAAATATCGTGAAGAACTGCGGGTGGCTGCGAGAGCGTTTATCAAATGGAGCCTGATCATTTTGCCGCTTTTTCTCTACGGGCTGACTTTCATTGCTTTTCCGGATGAGGGGAAATTGACTTACAGAAGCATCGCAATCGGAGGTGTAGAGACCGTTGTGGGCGGTTTAACTGGTTTATGGCTCGTGATGAGATGCCTTTTGCTCCCTCGGTTTCAGAAAGAGCTGCTTACGCGTTGGCGGCTGACAAAAAGAGGTGTGTTCGCAAAGCATGGTTCGATGGCCTGGCGTAAAATTCGTTTGTTTCAACTGCGCAGCAACAGGCTGAACGGCGGTACGGGCGAACTGGTGCTTGAAAGCAAGGTCGGTAAAACTTTTACGCTGGTGTTCGACACCTGTCACACGGACATGGAGGTATTGCGGGCGTTTCTTTCGCAGAGAGTGCCGCCCGGTTAATCCTAAGCGAATGGTCGTTTGCCGGAGTCTATTTGAAACTCTGTTCCGAGTAGTTCCAAGTGAACTCACGGAATTTCAAGGTGGCTGTGCGCTCCGGTCGCGGCCAAGTAGCGCAGGCATCCTTGCCTGCCATCCCAAACCTGCAGGCTGGAAGCCCGGGCTACTCCGAGCCCGAGCGCGACCATCTTGCCCGTTTTTCTCCCGGACATGGGCAAGATGCCCATGCCACTCCTTGGCCACGTCTCACTCCCACGCCCAATACCTCGCGATCGTGCCGGCGGCGGCTTCGGCGGGGCCGGGTGGCAGCTCGACGAAGCCGTCCGTGCCGACCAGCTCGGCAAAGTCGCCCGAGGTGTTGCAGGCCACTGCGTGTGCCGCGCGGCGGCCATCCGGCGTTGAGCTGAGCCGCACGGCATTGAGGCGCGTGAGGGTCGCGTGGCCGGGTGTCATATTGGCCAACGCCACCCAGTCGGGGCGCGCAGCCGTGGCGCCGAGCATTTTATCCAGCGCCGGCACGACGTAGCGGCGGTAGCACACGCTCGCCGAGACCGGGTTGCCCGGCAGCGCAAAGACCGGCGTGAGGCGCGGCGTCATGCCGAACCAGAAGGGCTTGCCCGGCCGCTGCGCCACGCCCGCGATTTTTTTCTCCACGCCGAGCGCCGCCAGCGCGGCGGGCACGAAATCAAATTTCCCTTTTGATACGCCGCCGGTCAGCAGCACCACGTCAAACTCCGCGACGATGCGCCGCAGCGCCGCCTCGACCTCGTCGCGCTCGTCGCGCAGGTGAAACCGTTCGACGTTCGCCGCCCGTCCGCCCGCGAGCAGCGCGGCACGCAGCGCATGGTCGTTCGACTTGCGGATCTGGTGCGGCGCGAGGCTGGGCGCATCCACCTCGGTCAGCTCGTCGCCCGTCGCCACCACGGCGACCCTTGGCCGCCGTCCCACGCTCAAGGTCGCGCCGCCGCACGCCGCCGCGACCGCCACTTCGCGCGCCGTGAGCCACGCACCCGCGGGCACGATCACCGTGTCCTGCGCGCAGTCCGAGCCGCGCGCGTGGACGCTGCGGCCGGCCGCAGTCTGGACCCCCGTTGCCATCGTCATCATCGTGCCGTCACGCGTCGTCTCCTCGTAGGGCACGACGCAGTCGGCCCCGGTGGGCAGCACGGCCCCGGTCATGATTTCCACGCACTCGTCGTCAGCCTTGATGTGGAGTGGCCCCATCCCGGCGGCCTGCGTACCGGTCACGCGGAAGCGTCGCCCGCCTGCGGCCCACGCGGCGGAGCGTAGCGCAAAGCCGTCCATGGTCACGCGGTCAAATGGCGGCAGCTCGCGGTCGGCCGCGATGGGCGCGCGCAGCACGCGGCCATGCGCCTCCGCGAGCGGGCAGGGCTCGGCGGGCAGGGTAAAAATGGCTTCGAGCAGGATGCGCTCAGCATCGGCGGGGGACGGCAGCATGGAAAAAATGGAGAGAATTTCTACACCAAGGTCGCAAAGAACGCCAAGACCAAGCACCGCCAGGCGGCCTTCACCTTCGCGCTTTTTGCGACCTTCTTGTAAAATCTGCTTTCATGGAGCGCGGGGCAAACGGAAAAACCGGCGCGCAAGTGGGCTTGCCTCCGCCAGCGCACTGGCGAACCTCGGTACGTCCTCCTCCGCGAGATATGCTGCGAAAGAATTAACGCAGCGGCCGCGTTGTCACCAACCCCGGCATCGGTCGCGAGGGGAGACATGTGCCCGGCGTGATCGGGAAGCCGCGCAGAAAATCTAGGGCCGCGAGCATTTTGCCTCCCGGGCGTTGGAGCTGCAGCAGTCGCAGGATGCCGTCGCCGGTGGCGACGAGCAGGCTCTCGGCGTCATGTCCCAAAACCGTGCCGTGAGCGCGGGCGTCCCCTCCGCTTTCGGCCACAGGCGACGTGTCCCCGGCATCCGCCTCCCCTAGCTTCACCGTCTGGCCCGCAATCTCGACCGCGCAGCCGGGCCACGGATGGAGGCCGTTGATGCGTGCGGCGAGCCCGGCGGCAGGAGCCGCGAAGTCGAGTGCGCCATCCGCCTTTTCCAGCTTGCGGCAAAAAGTCGCCTCGGCCCGGTTTTGTTCGGTGAACGTCAGCGTGCCGGCGGCGAGTGCCGGCAGCGCGCGGGCGAGCAGCGGCACACAGGCGGCGGCGAGTTTTTCCTCCACGTCCAGGGCCGTGTCGCGTGGCGCGATGGCTACGCGCTCGGCGTCGGCCATGGGGCCGGCGTCGAGCGCGCGCACAATCCGCATGAGTGTTACGCCCGTTTCGCGCTCGCCGCTGGCGATGGCGGTCTGGATTGGCGAAGCCCCGCGATATTTCGGCAGGAGCGAGGTGTGCAGGTTGAGCGTGCCGAGCCGCGGCGTGGCGATGAAGTCGTCACGCAGGATGTGGCCGTAGGCCATGACCAGCGCGAGGTCGGGCGCGAGCGCGGCGAGCTGGGCGCGGGTCTCGTCGGTGATCTTTTCCGGCTGAAAAACGGGCAGATCCCGCGCGTGCGCCCACGCCTTGATCGCGTTGGGTTGGATTTTTTGCCCGCGCCCGGCGGGTCGGTCGGGTTGCGTGAAGACGCCGGCCACCTGGGCGTGCACGCTGCCCGGGCCGGCGAGCCAGTCGAGCAGCGGCCGGGCGATGGCATCGGAGCCGAGGAAAACGAGTTTGAGCGGCGCGGGCATCGGGGTCGGAGAAGAATAGATCCCTGCGCTTCCGCGCCGGGCCACGGGATTGATGTCGCCCGCCGGGCGGGCGGCGGGCGCTGGGAGTCAGAGTGTTTTCAGCCAGCGGGCGACCGCCGGCGCGAGCTTCTTGTCAAACGCGGCGGCGGTGTCGGGCTTCGGCAGTCCGTCGAGGATCGTCCACCACTCCACGTGGGTGACGGTCCGGCCCGGCGAAATTTTCGTGAGCGCGCCGAGCGTCTCCAGCTCCAGCACCTTGCCGTTGGTGAACGTCTCGAACGCGCACCCGAGGTCGGGATAGGTCGTGCCCCGTACCACAGGCGCGTATTTCACGAACGTCGCTCCTTCGATCCAGCAGGCCGACCAGCCGGGGTAGTTGGTGAGGCCGATCTTCTGCGCGGATTTGGCCTTGGCGACATCCACCCCGACGAAGTTGTGGCCAAATTTCCAGACGGGCGGCGAGAGGTCGGTGAACGACCACGGCACCATCGCATAGGTCGGCAGAAAATCGCCCGCCGCGTGGTCGCCCTTGGGCAGCAGCGGCACGACGCCGTAGCCGTCGGCGCGCAGCATCGTTAGCGCCCACGGCGCGCACTCGATGGGCCAGAGGCCGCAGTTCTTGAGCGTGTGCGTGACCTTCACGGTGCGGTCGCCGGGCAGCTCGATCTTCATGCCTTTCTGCAAACCCGTCCGCGCCTCGACGGGTTGCGAGAGCGCGACGCCCTCGGGCAGAAATGTCACGTCGAGCGGCTCGTCGTCGGGCTGGTAGGTGCGGACGGCGTCCTCGGGCGAGTGCCAGAGCCGGTGGCCGCCGCGGAGCAGGTATCCGAGCGAGCGTTGCTCGTCGGTGGGCAGCTCGAGAAACAGGTTGCCCGCCCGCCCGGCGCGCGAGCGGAACGACATCACGCGCGGCCCCACGGAGGTCGTCACGACCAGCTCGAGTTTTGGGGTGGCGAGGATGAGCGCCTCGTCGCCCCGGTGTTCAGTCTTCGATGGTTTCATGGTGAGATTTTTCCTCGGTGCCCTCGCGGCTCCGCCATTTCGGCACCGGCGCGATGTGCCGGGCTTTTTCCTGTGACTCGCGCAGCGCGGAGAACGACATCCCCGGCTCCGGCTTCTCCTTGCCCACGAGGTCGAAATAAATCGGGCAGCCGTTCAGCCCAAACTCCTCGACTAGCCCGGCCTCAAGGTAGCGCCGGTAGCTCTCGGGGAGCTTGTCCTCGCGGTTGCAAAACACCTTGATGCGGAATGGGCGGTTGCCGGTCTGCGTGGCGTAGTAGATGCGGAAACGCTTGCCACCCACGGAGGGTGGCGGCGTTCGCTCGGCGAGGTAGCCGATGGCCTTGTTGAGCTTCGCCGTGGAGAGCTTCGTGTCGAGCATCCGGTGAAGCTTCACGGCGGAGTTGAGCATCCGGTCCACCTCGTAGCCGCTCATCGCCGAGACGAAGATCAGCGGTGCGCCGGGGGTGAAGTAGAGCCGTTCGAAAAGCGCGTGCTCGTATTTCTCACGGTAGTCGCGCTCGCTCTTGTAGGGCTCGAAGCCGCCGTCGGACTTGAACGATTTTTTCACGAGATCCCACTTGTTGACGACCACGACGATGGGCTTGCGCTCCTTGATCGCCTCACCCGCGATCGCCTTGTCCTGCTGCGTGACGCCTTCGACGCCGTCGAGTACGAGAAACACCACGTCGGTCTGCTTGATCGCGTCGAGCGAGCGCAGGCGGGAAAAATACTCGACCGGCGATGCGAGCTTGGTCGCGGCCTTGAGGCCGGCGGTGTCAATCAGGCGGAAGGGATAAAGGTTCCCGTCGCGTCCGCGAAAATCGAAGGGCAGCTCGACCGAGTCGCGGGTGGTGCCGGGTGTCGGGCTGACGATGAGGCGGTCGCTTTGGAGCAGGCGGTTGCTCAGCGAGGATTTGCCGACGTTGGGCCGGCCGATGAAGCAGACGCAGAGCGGGCTGGCGGCGGTCTTCACCGGCGCGGCGTCCTCGCTGCCGGGCGCGGGGCCGAGCGATTCGAGGATGGCGTTGCGCAGCTCCGTCTCGCCCGTGCCGTGCTCAGCGGAGACCAGCAGCGGCTCGCCCAGGCCGAGGCGATAGGCGGCGGCGAGATCCACCTTCGTGTCGTCGAAGTCAGCCTTGTTGACCACGAGCCGCACGGGCTTCTTCGCTTTGCGGAGCCGGGCGGCGATTTTTTCGTCAAGCGAAGTCATGCCACCGAGGCCGTCCACGACGAAGAGGATGAGCGCGGCGGTCCCGATGGCGAAGTCCACCTGCACTTCGGACGCGGCGGTGAGCGCGGCGGGCGTGTCGAGGCCCTTGTAACCGATGCCGCCGGTGTCGAGCAGCGTGTAGGCGCCGTCGGCAATCTCGGCGGAGATCACGTCGCGCGTGACGCCCGGCTGGTCGTGGACGATGGAGATGCGTTTCCTCGCCAGCCGGTTGAAGAGGCGGCTTTTGCCGACATTGGGTCGGCCGACGATGGCAACGGTGCGGGACATGGGGTGACAAGTAGTGAGTAGCGAGCAGTGAGTAGCGAGGAGGAAAACAACCGACCGCGGGAGGCACCGTCGTTACGCCAACTTCCATCTTCGTCCCAGTCTATCTGCAACCTTGTCAGCGGCGCACACCGCTGACGAACTTCTCGATCCGGTCGCACGCGACGATGAGCTGCTCGTAGCTCGTCGCGAAGCAGGCGCGGACGTGGCCCTTGCCGTTTTCGCCGAAGGCGATGCCCGGCACGACGGCGACCTTTTGCTGCGTGAGCAGGTTGGTCGCGAAGTCTTTTTCGGTGAGGCCGGTGACGGACACGTCGGGAAAGGCGTAAAAGCTGCCGCGCGGCGAGTGGCACTTCAGGCCGATTTCGTTGAAGCGGCGGACGATCAGGTCGCGGCGGCGGTGGTATTGCTCGCGCATCTTGAGCACGCTGTCCCAGCCGCGCAGCAGCGCCTCCAGTGCCGCCTCCTGCGCAATGATCGAGGCGCAGAGCATTGAGTATTGGTGGACCTTCATCATTGCGTCAATCAGCGCCGCCGGGCCGCACGCGTAGCCGATGCGCCAGCCGGTCATCGCAAACGCCTTCGAGAAGCCGTGCAGGAAAATCGTCCGCTCCGCCATGCCGGGCAGGCTGGCGATGCTCGTGTGCGTGCCCTCAAACGTCAGCTCCGAGTAGATCTCGTCGGTCAGCACGAGCAGGTCCTTCTCGCGGCAGAATTCCGCGATTTTCTCCAGTTGCTCGCGGCTGCACGTGCCGCCGGTGGGGTTGCACGGCAGGTTGAGCATGAGCATCCGCGCGCCTGGCTGCCACGCGGCGCGCAACGCCTCGGCCGTCAGCGCAAAGTTGTCCTTCGCGTAGGTCGGCACCGCGATGGCGGTGCCGTGCGCGAGCACGACGCTCGGCGAGTAGGAGACGTAGCACGGCTGGTGAAACATCACCTTGTCGCCGGGGTTGATGAAGGCGCGGCAGGCGAGGTCGAGGGCCTCGCTCACGCCCACCGTCACGATGACCTGATCCTCGGGCCGGTAGCTCACGCCGAAGTGTTCCTCGACATATTTCGCGATCGCGCGGCGCAGCTCGATCAGGCCGAGGTTCGACGTGTAGTAGGTTTTCCCTTTTTCGAGGGCGTAGATCGCCGCCTCACGGATGTGCCACGGCGTGACGAAATCAGGCTCGCCCACGCCGAGCGAGATCACGTCCTGGCCTTTCAGCTTGGCGACGAGCTCGAAGAAATCGCGGATGCCGCTCTTGGGCAGCGCGGCCACATGGCGCGCAATAAAATTGGAGGGATTCATGGGTTGACCACGGATTGCACGAATGGGGACGGATGGAACCGGATTTTTTATCCGGGTTGATCCGTGTTATCCGTGGTTAAGAATTTCAGCGGGGTTGTCTCACGGCGCGACATTGAGCCGCGTGGTAGGCGCCTCGCCGCCATCGAGCAGGAACCCCTGCTCCTTGTAGCAGCGCAGCATGAAATGGGTCGAGGTTGAGAGCACGCCCTCGATCGTCGAGAGCCGCTCCGACACGAACGCCGCCACTTTTTGCAGCGACGGCTCATGCACAAACACCAGCAGGTCGAAGCCGCCCGACATCAGGTAGCACGATTCAACCTCGTCGAAGCGCGCAATGCGCTCCGCCAGCCGGTTGAACCCGCCCCCGCGCTCCGGCGTGACCTTGACCTCGATCACGGCGCGCACGGCGGCGGCGGCGCCGGCCTCGCGGGAGAGATCGAGCACCGGATGCCAGCCGAGGAAGATTTTGTCTTTCTTCAACTGCTCCAGGTGCTGTTCGACTTGGGCCACGGAGAGCCCCGCGACCTGCGCCATTTGCGCGGTCGTGAGACTCCCGCCCTCGAGGAGCAGCTTGAGCACAGGGTTCATAAGGACGCGCAGGCTCGCAGGTCGTCCAAGGCGAGGCCAGACAATTTCGTGGGCGTGCCTGATACTCCACAATTGGAGCTAAAGTGGGCTGGAGAGAAATCGCGCCTGCGTCTCTGGCCTTTACAAGACGTCCTCTCCCTGCCTTTTTAGTTCCATTACCTCTCCATGAATACCATCAGCCCCGCCTCCCTCCGTTCCCTCCGCCTGCTTTGTGTACTGGCCTGCACCGCCAGCTTTCTCCGCGCGGCCGATGCCGTACCCGCCGCGCCCGCGCCTGGACTGGGACAAGCCCCCGGTCTACCCGGTGGCGGTCGAGGTGCTGGTTTAGCCGGCGGTGCGCCGCGTGGTGGCGGCGCGCGCGGTGGGGGAGCCACGATCGTGATTGGGCCGGCCGCGCCGGTACCGGCGGCGGTAGCAATTCCCCGTCCCACCGAGGCCGAAATCGCCCAGGCCAACGATGCGCTCAAACGGTTCTCCACCTCCGACAGCACGGCCAGGGCCTTGCTCGCAAAATATCCCAGTCTCATTTCGGTCCAGCCGCCCCGCGCCAACTTCGCCGCCACGTTCACCCAGACGCAGCAGCGCATGGGCGGACGCCACGATGGCTTTGTCGAGATCGCGAAAAAGGGCGACATTGACCTGCTCTTCGACGGCGACTCGATCACCGACTTCTGGGGCACTACCGGCAAGACTGTCTTCGACCAGAATTTTGGCGGGATGAAGGTGGCCAACTTCGCCATCTCCGGCGACCGAACCGAAGGCGTCCTGTGGGGCCTGAAAAACGGCGAAGGCCAGGGCTTCTCGCCCAAGGCCATCATGCTGATGATTGGCACCAACAACACCGGCACCGGCAACTCACCCGTGTTCCAGTCCAACACCGGGCCGGAGATCGCCGAGGGGGTTGGTGCGGTGGTCGCGGAGATGCGGAAGGATTTCCCGAACGCCAAGATTCTCCTTCTGGCCATTTTCCCTCGCGGCACGGGACCCACTGACGCGTATCGGCTCAAAAACATCGAGGCGAACAAGATCATCGCCAAGTTACACGACAACAAGAACGTGTTCTACTTGGACATCGGCGAAAAGTTCCTCTCGCCCGACGGCACCATCTCCCGGGACATCATGGCGGACCAACTGCATCCGACCGCGGCCGGCTACGAGATCTGGGCCGCTGCCGTGAAGGACAAGCTCGCCGAGCTGATGAAGTGAGCCGCCTCTGGTTGGTTCGCCTTTAACTCGCACACTGCCGGGAAATCGGCGGCGCGGCGGGGCGGATGCGCGAGGGAGTTCGACCGCCGGTTGCAAGCAATCTTCGGACCGAGGTCCGCGACACCGGACTGAAGGTGGAACGCGACGTCCCGGCACGTTCGGAGCCGAACGAGCGCGCTGTCATCGGCAAGGCCCGCGAGCCGGACGCCAGCAGTGGCCATGGGATGGGCGACCAGCTTGCTGAGGCCTCGATGCATGGCTTTATGCCAGTTCCACAAACGGCGTCCCTCCGCCGGGGGCGACAATCGAAAATTCGCATGCCAGCCGCACCCGCAGGCCGGCAATGGCGGCCTCGACGGCGGCGAGGCTGTTGCAGTCGCGCGAGAGATGTGTCAGGAAGACGTGCCGCCAGCGCGGGCTCGCGACCGCCTCAAGCAGCGTGCGCGCGCCGTCGTTCGAGAGGTGGCCGTGGCGGCCGGCGATGCGCTGTTTCGTCGCCCACGGCCGCTTGGTATCGGCCTCGAGCAGTTGCGGGCAGTGGTTGGACTCGACGGCGAGCACGTCGCAGTCGCGCACCTGCTCCCGGATGTGCTGCGGCGTGTGGCCGAGGTCGGTGAGCCACCCCACGCAGCGGCGCGGGGCGAGCAAGTCGCCTTCATGGCCGGTCGCAAACGTGAAGCCCACCGGCTCCTGCGCGTCGTGCGGCACGGCAAAGCTGCGCACCTCGAGGTCGCGGAAGTTGAAACGCGCGCCGGTCTCGAACACCGACCACGCGGGCTGGTGCCCGAGGCCGTCCTGCACGGCGCGCATGGTGGCCGCGTTGGCGAACACGCGGATGTGGGGGAATTTTTTCAGCCCGGCCACCCCCGCCGCGTGGTCGCCGTGCTCATGCGTGAGGAAGACGGCGTCAATCCGCTCCAGCGACTCGCCGGCCGTCGCCAGCAGCGCGGCCAGCCGGCGCGCGGAGAATCCGGCGTCCACCAGCACCCGCGCGCCGGCGGTCTGCAGGAGCGCGCAATTGCCCGCACTGCCGCTGCCGAGGATGCAAAACCGTAGGCCCATGCCGCGATGAAGGCGGGCGCGACGGGCGCGGCAAGGAATTAACCGCCGGCGCTCGTTGTCCCGGCTCCCGGCTGCGGCGGGCGGTCACTTGTGTTTGGCCGGGGTGGGGGAGAACAGTCCCTTCACCTTGGTGGTGCCAAACTCGCCGACGTGGTAGTTGTGGCAGAGCAGGCAGCTCGTGCCGGCGGCACGCTCGACGTGGCATTGCGCGCAGGTGGCCTGCTGGAGCGGCTGGAAGCTGCTCACAAATTTCATCGGGTCGTGGTTGTCCTTGAAGGCGGCCGTGTAGCCGGCGCCGCTGGCGAGCTGGTGGCAGGTCTGGCAGCCTTTCTCGTCGAGCAGGCTGAAATGCGTGCCGTGCGAAAATTTGGTGAAGGTGTGCGTCTGCGGCATGGGCGCGGCGGCGTGCCAGTTGACGAGCAGGGCGGCGGCGTCTGCGGTCGCCGCGCTTGGGTGCGACAGCGCGGGGGCGGTCGGGGCGGAGTCCACGCTGTGGCATTTCACGCAGGAGCTGGCGGTGGCGATCTCGGTGAAGAGGGCGCGGGCGGCGGGATTTTTTTCGGTCGCGGCGGTTGCGGTGAGGTCGAGCCACGCGTGGAGAAAGGCGTCGGCGTGGCCGGTGGGCTTGTAGCGGAGGGTGAAGTCAGCCGACGAGACATGCCAGCCGCCGGTGGCCGCCCATTTCTCGGGGGCGACGGGGGCGGGCGCCTTGGGCGCGGTTGGCGTGGCGGGTTTCGTGGGCGTGGGGCTGGCGAGCAGGTCGTCCCCGCCGAGCAAGTCATCGGTCGCGGCGGGTTTGGCGGTCGCGGCCGGGGCGGCTGCGGCGGGCTTGGGCGCGTCGCCGAGCAGGTCGTCGCCGAGGAGATCGTTGCTGGCCCCGGCGGTGCTCGCGGGCTTGGGCGTGGCGGCGGTGGGTGCTGGCGGCGCAGGTTTCGTCGGCGCCTGTCCTGCCCGGTGGGCGGCGACTTCGGCGAGGAGGTCGGGCCACCAGCCGGGCTGCGTGAAGGCTTGCGCGCTGTCGGGCGGCAGTTGGCCGAGCGCGGTGGTGGGCGCCGCAGGGCCGAGGCGTTTTTGCAGCGCGGCATGGCCGGTGGTGAGGAGATCCGCAAAAAGTTCCTTCACCGCCCACGCGAGCTGCTCGGCTGCCGCGAGGGTTTCGGGCTTGGCGTTGGCGAGGTTGGTAAGATCCGTGCCTTGGAGCGTCGCGAGGGCGGATGCGGTCTTGGCGTCGGCGGCCAGGAGCTGGCGCATGAACGGGGTGAGCTCGGCGTCGGCGTCGGCGGGCCACTGGCCGATGCCGGGGGTCTTGGCGTCGAGCGATTTTTTGTCCAGGCCGGGGATACCGAGGACGGCGATGCCCTTGGCTCCGGGTTTCGTGATGGCGTCGAGGTGGCACGCGGCGCAGGTGGTGGCAAAGCCCTTCGCGAGCATCAGGCGGTTGTCGCTGCCGGTGGTGTGGCAGTCTGTACACTGCCCGGGCGCAGTCTGGCCCGACTTGAGCGCGGCGGGGAAATATTTTTCCTTGTGCGCCTCGTGGTCAAACTCGATCCGTGTGCGGCGCGCGTAGGGGTAGCTGCCGAAGCTGGGGTGTCCGTCGGCGAAGCTGTTGAATTTCTGCGTGTGGCAGACCTGGCAGCTGTCGTTGGCGATTTGCTTCAGGTTGGCGTCGCGGCCGTGGTGCTCCTGATGGCAGGTGGCGCAGGCGAGCTGGTTGGTTGAGTCAGATCGGAAGAGCGTCGTGTAGGGAAAGAGT
>CAIQBC010000179.1 GCA_903869955.1 uncultured Opitutia bacterium | reverse complement strand
CGAAACGTACATCAAAACACGACACGCGGCGCGGAAGCTCCGGGCAAGGGCGTTTTTGCGCAATGTCACGCCCGTGCAACATTTGGCTCGACAGCGGACCGTTTTTTTGTTCTGCTGGTTCCTAGCGTCCAACCGCTCCACGATGTCCTACCGACCCACCAATACCAAACGCACGCCGCCGCAACGGAGATTCGTCAAGCCCTCCTTCAGTTCCCTGATTGAGAAGAAACGCGACGGACTCGAGTTTTCGCAGGAGGAGATCCGCTACATCATTGATTCGACGCTCGACGGCGAGATCCCCCAGCACCAGCTCGCCGCCCTCCTCATGGCGATTTATTTCGCCAACATGTCGGCGCAGGAGTCCACCATCCTCACCGAGGAGATGATGCTTTCCGGCGAGGTGATTGACCTCTCGCATATTGCCAAGCCGAAGATTGACAAATACTCCACCGGTGGCGTGGGCGACAAGACCTCGCTCGTGCTCGTCCCGCTCGCGATGGCGGCCGGGGTGGTGGTCCCGATGATGTGCGGCCCCGAGCACGACCATGTGATCAGCACGCTCGACAAGCTCGCCGCCATCCCCGGCTTCCGAGGCACCCTCTCGATTGAGGCGTTCCAAAGCCAGCTCGCCAGGGTCGGTGGCGCCATTGTTGCGCAGGACAAGCAGCTCGCTCCCGCCGACGCCAAGCTCTCCGCGCTCCGCCACGAGACCGGCACCATTCCCAGCCTTCCGCTCATCACCGGCTCGGTCCTTTCCCGCAAGCTGGCCGAGGGGTCCGAAGGCCTCGTCATTGACGTGAAGTGGGGCAACGGCTCTTTCATCACCAACCTTGAACAGGCCAAGCAGCTCGCGCGCACCATGACCCGCGTCGGCCGCTCGATGAAACGCCGCTGTGTCGCCCTCGTCACCGACATGAACCAGCCGCTCGGCGACAGCGTCGGCACGGCGCTGGAGGTGAAGGAAGCCATCAAGCTCCTCAAGAACGAAGGCACCGAAGACATGAAGGAGCTCGTCCTCAAGCTCGGCATGGAGATCGTCCGCCTCGCCGGCGTCGCCGGCTCCACGCTCTCCGCGAAGCAGACCGTGCAACGCCACCTCACCGACGGATCCGCGCTCGCCAAGTTCAAGGATCTCATCAAGGCACAGGGCGGCGACGCCAGCTACATTGACCACCCGGAAAAATTTCCCGCGGCGAAACACATCCGCAAGCTCCCGGCCCCGAAGCGTGGCTATGTCCATACGATCAACGCCGCGATGATTGCGCACGGCGTCCACCTCCTCGGCGCGGGCCGTTCCGCTCCCGGGGACAAGATTGACCACTCGGTCGGCGTCTCCGAGATCAAGAAGGTCGCCACGCAGATGAAGCAGGGCGAACCGCTGATGATGATCCACTACAACGACGAGGCGAAGTGCGAGCAGGCGCTCGAACATTTCAAAAACGCCTACCGGCTCGCACCCAAGCGGCCCACGCCGCCCCCGCTGGTCGTCGAGCGGGTGGCGTGAGAATGGCGGCTTAAACACAAAGCAGAAAAGGCGCGATCCCGCGCTCAGGCGCAGCGTTTCCGAGTCCGGCATGGCCCGCCGCGTGAGCGGCGGAATCAGATGACCTGCCGCAGCGCAAACTTCCGCAGGTATTTCAACGCCACCGCAAACTCGTGGGGCAGCGGCGCGGTGATCGTCAACGGCTCGCCGGTGGCCGGATGTTTCACGGTGAGTTCGGTCGCGTGCAGCGCGAGACGGCGAATGAGCGGCTGCTCTTCGTCGCGGCCTTTGTAACGGCGCTTGAGGTCGGACAGCCACAGTTCGATTTCCGGCAGGCCATAGAGTGCGTCGTTGAGCACCGGCGCGCCCGACGCGGCAAGATGGACGCGCACCTGATGCGTGCGCCCCGTGAGCGGCCGGCATTCCAGCCAGGCGAAGCGCCCGAAATTTTCCAGCCGGCGAAACTCCGTCGTGGCCGGCTTACCGCCGTGTTTTTTGAATGCGGCCATCCGTCCCGGCTGCTGATCATGGTCGCCGATAGGCAGTTCGACGGTAAAAGTCTCGGGCAGCGTGCCCTCGGGTGTCCGCGCGGGCGCGAGGGCATTGGCCTGCGCCGCCTGCTCGGGCAGAAGCACCGCGATCAGCGCGTGGTATTTTTTTTGCGCGGTCTTGCCTTGAAACTGGCCGCTCAGGAAATCGAGCGCGGGCTTCGTCTTGGCGCAGAGCAGCACACCGCCGGTGTCAGCATCGAGCCGGTGGACGTTGGCGACCCCTTCGCCATATTTTGCCCGGACGAGGCCCATGAGATTTTCACGGGTCCGGTCCCGGCTGCGCTCAGGCACAACGGGCAGCCCGCCCGGCTTGTCGAACGCGATCAGGGCGTCGTCCTCGTATAAAATGGGCGGCAGGCCCATGGAGCGGGCAGGAGGTGGGGGTGGCCGGCCGGCCGCGCCTCCGGTGTGCGACGCCGGGGTCATCTCGCCACCGCCTGGGTCGCATTTGGCCCGCCCCCGGCCTCCGCTGGCATTGATGCGCTGTCAGGCGGGGCCGTTTCCTTGAGGACGGACGCGACCAAGCTTTCGTAGGCTGCGGCGTTGGCGCTCCCGACCTTATGGTGACGAATGCGGCCCTCACGATCAATGAGGAACGTCGCCGGGAGGCCCTCAACGCCGCCAAACGCCTTCACCGTCGCGTCGTCGGCCATGAGCAGCGGATAGTTCATGTTTTGTTCGGTCCCGAAATGCTTG
>CAIQBC010000178.1 GCA_903869955.1 uncultured Opitutia bacterium | reverse complement strand
CGAGATGCTGCGCGCGGCGATCAACTCGAAGATTTCCGCCTCGAAGACCGTCACACCAAAGGCGAAAGCCGAGATGCGCGCCACACTCAACGGCACCGCGGCGCCGGCGGCGCCGTGATTATTTCGCGGTCGCGACGCCCGGAGCATCGCCCCACGCGTTGGCTTTGGTCTCGTTTGCCGGCTCGCTCACGGCCACGAACGAAACCCCGGCCTCCCGATCAACCCGCCCGGTCAACGTATCGCACCGGTACAGCGTGCTGCCCGCGCTGACGAAAACGAAGCGCGCCGGCCAGACCCGCGCGACGGTGAAACCAAGCACAGCCGCCACCAGCGGCACGCCAACACGGAGCAAGCGGGGTTTGTCCATGCCAATCAAATGCCTTCGATTTGGTTGGTGAGCAAGCGCAAAAACCTCACTCCATGCGCGCCACGATCTTGCTCTCCACTGTCACGTAATTCGCCGCCGTCACGCCGGGGGGCGCGTGCCCGAGCCGCAGCCCGGCCTCGGCCAGGCCGTATTTGTCGGCAAACCATTGCCCGTGGATCGCCCGCAGCTCGTGGTAGGGCTTGTCACTCGTGAAACCCAGCCCGCGCAGCCACAGCCCGGCCCGCACGATGAAGGTGTCGCGTTCCTCGGGGGTGTCGCCCGGGATCACGTAGTCCCGCTTCGCCCCGCGGGCCTCCAGCCACTCGGCCCACAAATCGGCAGGGATGCGGATCACGTAGGGCCGGCGCTTCGCCACGGAGATTTTCACGCGCACCGCACCGTCGGCCTGTTCGCTGAACCAGTCCCAGCGCATATGGCCGGCGCTGCCACGGCGGATCCCCAGGTGCCAGGCGAGTTGCAAAGCCCACCAGAGTGGCAAGTCGTCGGCGCGGGTCTTGCCCATGGCGCGGACCAGGCTGGCCCGCGCGGCGGGTTTGAGCGGATCACGGGCGCGGCGAAACGTGCCGGCCACCTTCAGCTCGAGCAGCGCGCGGGTGTCGGGCAGGATCAGGTCCCGGTAATGGTGGGACTGCGTAACGGCGCGGTTGAAGACGCTCTTGAACTTGGCGGCGGCGCTCTTGACGACATTTTGCGCCCGGGCGAGCAGCGCAGCGGCCTCCTGGCGCGGCAACTTGGCGCGCGCGGCCTCGGCGCGGGCGGCGGTGATGCGGTGCTCCTCGAAGCGGCGAAATAGCTCCGGCGTGAGAATGTCGGTGCGCGTGGTGGCGGGGTCAAACTTGTCGCCGAGCACGGAGCGGGCAATGAGATCGAGGGTGCGGAGGTTGCGCTCAACGGTGTCGGGGGCGATGCCGCTGCGGCCGGCGCAAGCGTGGCGGTAGGCGGCCGTGAGCTCGGCGAATGTGGAGAACGGCCGCGCGGCGCGGTCGCGCTCCGCGCCGCCGTGGAGATGCCAGAGCGAGAGCGCCGCGAGCGCATGGCGCGCGGCCTCCTTGGCGTGAACGTAGTTGGCGCGCTCGGGATCCACCTCGATGCGGAGGGACTGCCACACTTGGCGCCCGTCGAAACTGCGGACGACGTAATACCAGCCATCACGCTCGTAAAGGTTGCGGGTGCCGGTGCGG
>CAIQBC010000177.1 GCA_903869955.1 uncultured Opitutia bacterium | reverse complement strand
GTGTTGTGCCTCGTGGCGACGGAGGAGGACGCGTTCACCTACAACGACAAGACCAACAACTTGTCCATCATCCAGGAGCACGCGATGGTTCAGCGGGCGCTCACGAAGGGCGTGACTCCCGAGCAAATCGCGAGGGCGCTGGGCAGTGAGCCGAAGACCGTCAAGCAGGGCCTGAACCTGCTGGACGGCATCCATCCCGAGGCGGTGGAATTGCTCAAGGACAAGGCGATCACCGGCCCGGCGCTACGGTTGCTGAAAAAGGTGAAGGCGATCCGGCAGGTGGACATGGCGCAGCTCATGGTGAGCGGGAACAATTACACGCGGGCCTACGTCGAAGCGCTGGTGGTGGGCACGCCGGCCGACCAGCTGGTGGATGCGGCGAAGCCGGGCGTCGGCAAGGGCATCTCGGAGGAGGAGCTGGCCCGGATGAAGCAGGAGATGGAGACGCTGGAGCGGGACTACCGCCTCTCGCAGGACCGCTTCGGGGAAAATTCCCTGCACCTGAACTCGATCCAGCGCCATGTGAAGCGCCTCTGCGAGAACCCGAAGATCAAGAAATTCCTCGGCACCCGGTATCCGGAGCTGCTGGAGGAGTTTCAGGATCTGGTCGCGCTCGAAGTGCTCTGAACCATTTCCCCACGGAACCCATTTCACCCGAACCACACCGCGACCCTACATTTCCCACGGGCTGGCACCCGCATGCCGCAACGACCAAAGCCGAAAGGCGAATAAGGGCACGAGGCCGCGAGGTCTGGTGGAATTACGTTCTTTTGTGGTTCGGGTGCATGGGCTCGGGGATGACTAAACCAATTTTCGGTGTGGGCGAGGGCTTGGACAAAATGCGCGCGATGATGCGGTCTTTTTCCACGCGCAGCTCCGGCGTGCTCAGGGTCGAACGCTCATGGAGGTAGAGGTATTCCGGCAGATACACCGGCTGCCGGCTCAACTCCACGAGCGGCAACATGACCGCGTAATCGGTGCAGTGCTCGATCCAGCCGTGATCGAGCTGGAAGGCGTCCACAGTGATGGCGTCGAAGAGCCGCTTCCTAAACGATCGGAGGTGAATCCAGACCTCTCCACCCCATTTCGTCCGAGGCGCAACAAAGTCCGGATGGTAGAGCTTGAGCGGCTTGTCCGGGCGAAACATGGCCCCGAGGACGACGTCGGCTCCGGCCGCGCAAGCCTCCCGAAGGCGGGAAATCGCACCGGGATGTATGAGGGCATCATCCAAATCCAGCACCACGACGAGTGTGTCGGGGTTGGTGCAAATTTCCCGGATGGCGGTCAGGATGTTTGGCAACCGGCCTTGGCGAGTAGCGCGACGGAGCAGCGTGCAACGCGCGCGCCAAGGCGCGAGCAGTTCGGCCAGAACCTGCGGGTTCAAGCTGTCGGACGCATCGTCGATCACGATCATGCCGAAGGACTGCTCGCCTTGCATCGCCAAGCTGCGCAAACAGCGCAGGAGACGCTCAGGTGGCGTGTTTCGCCCCTTGAGCAAGATGACGACCGGCTCGGAACGGGTAGGAAAACGCCAATGCTCTTCCGTCCCGCACAAGTCCCAGCGGCCAAATTGTATCTCCGGCACACAACCCTGCGCCACGAGGTCGCGCACACGCGCCAAGGCAGCGTGGTCGGATTTTGCGGCGTTCGGAGGATGCACATAAAATGTGCGCGGGTCGCCGCCGCGAAGCGTTTGCCCGCCATGCGCCTGCTGATGCCGCTGGAGCGACCGATACCAGGAGAGCGTGAGCCGCCCGTCGGCCAGTGAATTCGGCAGGGGGCGACAGCCAAAGACCCGCACCAGGTCGAGCAGCCCGCAGCGCACCTCGGGGACATACCCGCCCGCCGGGGCCGCGTAGGGTCTGAATCCCAACGCGGGATCGTGCGGGATGTTGAAGGCGACGCCCAGCACCCCGGCCGGCTGCGCCGCCGCCAGCATCTCCGCGAGGTAATCATGCGCAAAATCGCGCCGGCCGACCATCACGTCGGCATCGCACTGCAAAACATAGGGCGTGCGCATCTGCTCGAAGGCCCAGACCTGAGGAGAAACGGGAATGCCGCGAACACAGCGGGCATGAGGACTGGCCAGGCCAAACCAGCGCTGGTTGATACGGGAGACGCCGGCCGCGTCATCGGGGGCGACGATCACCCGGTCGAGCCAGCCCTCCTGCCGCAGACGCTCGGCCTCCGCCAGAAGCTGAGGCAGGTCGCCGGCACAATGTTGCCGGAGGAACGGCCCGGCAAATGGATCAATGACCAGCACCCGCTCAAAGAATCCGTGCGGCCGGCTCAACTGGCCGACGAGGTGCCGGACTTGTTCGCCCAAAGTCGTGGCCTCCATCGCGCAGGCTTTGATGAGAAGAGACACACGGGGCTCGACCGGGAACGTCGTCGGCCAGACCATCGGTGGCACGGTCGCCCATTGCCGGGCCGCGTGTGCCTGAAGTAAAGAGTGATAAAACGCGGCAAACCCAGGCAGCGCGGAATAGGATGCCTCCGCCAGCTTCTCTGTGGGAGCCCGCAACTGCATGCTGCGTTGCCGCAATTCCTCGTCCGACCAGCCCAAGGCCGAGAGCGCGAATCCACGGGCACAGGAGTCGCGGAAATAATCCACATTCATCCGGAGCACGTCGCTTCCCACATCAATGAAGGTCAGCGTGCCGTCAGGACGCAGCCGAAAGTTCGCCAGCTTGATGTTCGGGCAGACCAGCCGCTGGCGCAGGCAGAACAGAAAAAATTCTCGCAGGGGCTCAAGCGGCAGAACGTGAACAGGAGCCGAGTCGAACCAAGGGTAGCTGGCGATCCACCCGCCTGCCTCCTTGCGCCAAGCGGGCTCGGGGAGAAACGGGCTCGTCCCGCGCAACACCTCCCGCAGCCACCCGACGTGCGCGTCCACAGGCCGCCCAGGATGAAACCGCTTGCAGACAATGCCGGCTTCCAGCGCGACCACCCCCTCCATGCCGGCTCCCAGCCTCATGCTAGCACCGCTCCTTCTGCCACCCATTGTTGGGCCGCCGTCCACAGCGCGACGCGCGATGCAAGGTGACGCTGATGCCGTAGATTTTCCTGCGTGACCGGGCCGTCGAGAGTGTAGTCCGCGTAAAAGGGGGCCGGGAGCACCGCCCCTTGCGCCCGGTGCCGCAGCAACAGCTCGGCCACCAGCCAGTGGTCTTCACCGCTGGTCTTCGTCGGATAGCGCCAGCCGGCGTGACGGGCCAACAACAGATTGCAGGAAGGAAGCTCGGCCTCACGGATGCCAGCTCAACCGCCGGGTGGAGCTAAATCTCAAGACCAAGGCCTTGGAGAAATTCCTCTCCGATCTCGTCGCTAAACTTTAACCCCGCCTCTCGCATTTCATGAAAAACCAGAAGCAGACCCTTCGTAAAATCATCAGTTTTCTCAACAATCCCGAGGAAGAGGGCGGGTTTTGGCTCCCCAATATCCAACGCCCGTTTGTTTGGGGTGAGGAGCAAATCTGCCGATTGTTCGACTCGATCCTGCGGGAGTATCCCATCAGCACCTTGCTGGTTTGGAAAACCACCAATCACCAGATCACTTTCGCGCACGACAAGACGGGCTACACCTACATTGATGATGCCGGCAAGGTGACGCGCAGTCTGTCCGACGGCGCGGAGCTGCTCGGCTATTTCGACCCGGCTGCGCCGGAACAGCTGCATCTGGCCGATTTGCGCGGGGCCTACGTGGGCACTCTCCAGCGTCTCGGTGGGCGTCGCGGCATGGTGGACCTGCGCGACGAGGACGCGCTCAAGGCGGAGGCCGCGCGCACGGCGACCGTGCTCAACCGCGAGGTCGCCGCCGTGCGCGCCCGACACGTCGATCAGGACGCGCAGCTCGCGCAGTATCGCGCCCACAACGCGGACGTGGTCGCGGAACACAAGGCCAAGACCGCCGGGCTCACGGCCGCCGAGAGGATCGCGCTCGCCGCCGGGGAGGCAGCGGCGCAGAGGGTTGAGCGCAAGGCCCATGCAAGGGCCATGCAGAGGACGGCGGCCAAGATGGATGACGCCGAGAAGGCGGAGTTTTTGCCGCGACCTGAGCCACGCGGCGCGGCTGGCCCAGCGGAGAGCGACAACCTCGGGGATTATTTGTGAGGAGATGGAAACTAGGAGTCAGGAGCCCGGAGTTAGCAGACAGGGGACAGGAAGCAGGAGTCAGGATTTTCAAACAAACGAAATGCAAAAACCCACATGCCATGAACCTCATCTTTGAAAACCACCCGGACGCTCCGGCGGCCCGCGATCCCGATGTACCGCACCATGCGTCCAGCGGGGTGCTCGGCGCGCGCCAGTTGAACCGCATCCCGGCGACCAAGGTCATCGAGACCACGGCGAGGTTGCCGGAGGGGCCGCGCCGCGCTCTGCGCTGGCTGCACGGCCATTATTGGGACAGCGGCGAGCCGTTGGGCGAGATCGCGCGGCGGGTCGGCTGCGACGGCGGCATGCTGGCGCAGGTTTTTTATGGGAAGTTTGAGGGGGAGCTGGACGGGGTGGTGCGGGCGATTTTGCGTTACCAGCATCTGTGCGAGGAGAGGGCCGGCGTCCAGCGGGCACCGTTTATCGAGACCCGGCTCTACCGGGAAATCGAGGAGTGCTGCGACGCCGCGCTGACCTACCAGAAGATCGTCTATATTTACGGGGAGAGCCAGGTCGGCAAGAGCGCCTCGCTCCGCCACTACGCGCAGAACCGTCCGCAGGCTGTGATGGTGGAGATGCCGGCCGGGGGATCGCCGTCGGCGTTTCTGATGGCGCTCGCGCCGAGGGCGCGGGTGGGGTTCAATGGCAACACGGGCGAGCAGATGCTGACGATCAAGCGCGCGCTCGGGCCGCACAGCCTGCTGATCGTGGACGAGGCGGCGCGGGCGTTTCAGGCGCGGAGCAGTGGCGGGCAGAAGTTCAAGACCCTGGAGTTTATCCGGGAGATCCACGATGCCTCGGGGTGCGGGGTGGTGCTGTGCGGCACGAGGGTCTTCCGGGAGAGCATGGAGAGCGCGCAGCACCGGAAGTTCCTGAACCAGTTCAACCGGCGGTGCCTGTTCCGCAAGCAACTGCCGGACG
>CAIQBC010000176.1 GCA_903869955.1 uncultured Opitutia bacterium | reverse complement strand
CGGAGGTTGAGCCGCATGTCGCCATTAAGGATGTGGCTGAACTCGTGCCCGATGACCCCCTGCAGTTCGTCGCGCGTGAGCTTGTCGAGTGTGCCGCGGGTGACGGTGACGACGGCATCGCTCGTCGTTAGTCCGGCGGCGAAGGCGTTGATGCCTGGCTCGTCATCGAGCACATAGACGGCGGGCGCGGGCAGGCCGGCGGCAATGGCCATTTCCTCGACAACATTCAGGAGCTGGCGTTCCTTGGGTTCGGCTGATCCCGGCTCGACGCGGCGCGCCCCCACGCCCTCGGCCACGGCCGCGCCGCCGCCGGAGAACTCCTGCCACTTGTAGAGCGAGGCGAGGCCGACGACGGCGAGCGTGCCAGCGGTGACGGCAAGGAAGAGGCCGGGCTGCCACGGCTCGACCTGGGCGGCAGGCTGGTAGTCAACATAACCGCGGCCGCGGCGTACACCGTAACTGTTGGCCTGCGAGCGGGCAAACACGGCGGCGATATAGCCGGCGAGGATGATGCCGAGGACGGCGAGCACGAAGAGCACGACGAGGCGGGTCGTGCGTTGCTTGGCGCGGGCTTGGGCCTCGAAGAAGTCCATGGGAAAAGCCAACTACATCGCTTACCAGTGCGCGGGACCACCACTTACTGACTCGAGCAAGGTGTGACATCCGCTCGCATTGAGCAGCAAGCTCAAGGCCAAAATACCAAGTAGAATTCCAAACGAATTCTTGTTTTTACACCCTAAAATTAGAATCGAAATGATAAGATAATAAATAAAAGGTACTATATAGGAGAAGTCCCCAAAACGATTGCCGACAAAAAAGGCCGAGAGGCCTAGAGGGAAAAAAAGGATGATTGCCGGCCCTTCTTCGAATACCCCCAAAGGGTTGGAGGCTTGAGCGGACACAGATACATGAAACAGAATGGTCAAAATCAGGCCAGCCCCCCATGTGAGAAGTAAAAAAAACAACCGTTTCCTCCCTGAAATTTCAGAAGGTGCGTGTTTGGGTCTCAGCTTGTTTTGTTTGTTGTCCACGAAGGAAGGCGTAATTAATTAAAGCTCACCTTCGGCGCGTTGCGCTCGGCGGGGTCTTCGATGTGGAACAGCTCGGCGGGGAGGAAACCGAACATGCCGGCGAAAATCACGTTGGGGAAAACCTCGCGCGTGGTGTTGTATTGCATGACCGAGTCGTTGTAGGCCTGACGGGCGAAGGAAACCTTGTTCTCCGTCGAGGTGAGCTCCTCGGTGAGCTGCATCATGTTCTGGTTGGCCTTGAGGTCGGGGTATTGCTCGCTGACGACCATGAGGCGGCTGAGCGCGCCGGTGAGGCCGCTCTCAGCCGATACCAAGCCCTTCATGGCGTTGCCATCGGCGGGGTTGGCGGCGGCGGTCTGTGAGGCGGCGTACGCGATGTTACGGGCCTTGATGACGGCCTCCAAGGTGCCGCTCTCGTGCTTCATGTAGCCCTTGGCGGTCTCGACGAGATTGGGGATGAGGTCGTAGCGGCGCTTGAGCTGCACATCAATCTGCGCGAAGGCGTTCTTGAAGCGGTTGCGGAGCGCGACAAGGGTGTTGTAGATGCCGGCGACCCACGCGCCGATGATGATGGCGAGGACAACGAGGATGCCGAGAACGATGAGGAGGACTTTCATGGTGGTGCGGGTTTGGTTGGGAACTTGGCCGCGATCTTACGGGTCTGCAGGCAGGGCGCGAGGCAGAAGTCATTACAACGCGGTTGATTGTTTCCAAGGCACGACGCAACCTCGCGGCTGTTTCAACGCCACTCCAACGCCATCCATGAGGTTACGCCCCATCATTTTTTCGCTGCTCGGTGCGCTGGTGGCGGTGCGTGCCGCCGAACCGCTGGCTCCGCCCGCGCCGCTGGTGACGACGGCAACGATGCCAGCGCCGGGCGGGCGGTTGGAGTCGTTGGACAACGCGCGGCGGATGCTGGCCCTGGGGATTTCGTCGGTTGCGGCGGGGGCTTTCGAAAAATTGCTGGCCGCACCCGATACGCCGGCGACGGAGCGCAATGCCCTGGTACTCGACCTGGTGAGCGCGCGGCTCAACGCAGGTGATACGGCGGCGGCGGCGAAGGCCTTGCAAGGTTTTACGGGGCCGACGACGGCGGCATATCAACTGCGGGCAGGGCTGATCGCGGCGCGGCAGGGGCGGTTCTCCGACGCCCGCACTGCGCTCACGGCGGCGCGGCCGGAAGAGCTGGTGGAGGGCGAGCGGGCATGGGTCTATTTCTTGCAAGGGATGCTGGCGGACGCGGTGCGGGACTATGAGAAGGCGCTCGCGGCCTACGGACAAGCGATGAATGTGGCGGCGTCGCCGATGCAGCGGGCGCGTTTTGTCGTGGCGCGCGAGCTGGCGCGGCTAAACACGGGGGATGTGAGCGAGGCCAAGGCGGCGGAAGCGCTGGCGAACGCACAAAGCTCCGCGAGGCAGGACACCGGTTACATTGCGGCACACGAATATGCGGCAGAGATGTTCGCGCTGGGCCACAAGGCCGAGGCGGCGGCGTATGTGCAGGGCCAGTTGCGCGCGCTGCCCGCGGCGGCCCGCGTGGCGCGCGACGATTTTCGTCTGCTGCTGGGCCTGTTCGCGGGCGCGGCGGATGGTGCCGGGCGGGATGCGCTGGAGGGCCTGCTGACCGATGCGGACAACCGGGACCTGCAGAGCGCGGCGCTGCAACTGCTGGCCGAGGCTTCCCAAACGGGATCGGCACGTGATGAGTTCAAGCTCCGGCTCACCGCGCTCATCGGCGCGACATCCGCTCACCCGGCGCTGGCCGACCTGCTGCTTATGCGCGCGCAACTGGGCCTCGCGGAAAAAACCTCCGCCGGCTACGCGCAGGCCGAGGACGATGCCAATGAGCTGCTGAAACGGTTTTCCACTTCCCAGCTGTTTGTGCCGGCGGCGCGCGGCACGCTGCTGGACGTAGCTTGGGAGAAACGCCAGTTTCGCGCGGCGGCCGATCAGGCGGACAAGGCGCGGGCCGCGTTGCCCCCCGAGGCCGGCGGACCGCGTGCGGAGCTGGGCGTGCTGAAAGCAGAGGCGTGGTTTCGCGCGGGCGAGGCGGATGGCGACGCAAATAATTTCCGCAACGCCGCCGCCGCCTACGCGGAAGCGCTGCTGGCCGAGCCGCCGGCTGGAATCACGACGGGGGCACTGATTTTTCAGCAGGCACTGGCGCTGATTCGCGCTGGGGCGCGCGACGACGCGGGGAAGCTGCTCGACAGCTTTATCGGCGACCTGCGGCTCGATGCGGCCAGCCGCTGGCAGGCCGAATGGAACCTGGCACGGGCGTATCAGGCCGCCGGCAACCCGGCTTCCGCCTACGCGCGGGTGAACGCGTTGCTCGCCGCCGCACCCACGTCCGGCACGACTTTGACCGGCGACCTGCGCGCACGGATGGCGTGGCTGCAGACGCGTTTGGCGCTGGACACGGACACCCCCGAGCACGCGATCGCGCTGGCGCAGGCGTTGGTCGCGGCGTTGCCCGGCATGACCGGGTTGGAGGATAATCTGGGCGACGGCGTGACATTGCGCGACGAGGTGGCGGCGAGCACGCGGCTGCTGCAGGCGCTCGCGGGTTTCGCCGTGACCATTCCTCCGGGCGAAGAACCGGCGCGGGCGGCGGCGGAAACGGCGCGTGACGCGCAGGCGCTGGCGCTGCTGGGGACGTTGCGCGAGGAGTTTCCAAAGACGGACGCCGCGCTGCGCTCCTACCTCGAGGAGGCAGCCTACTACGCGCGGCCGAAGCGGGACGGCAGCGTCCAGATCGTGCGGGCGCAGGATCTGCTCCAGCAGCTGGCGGACAAGTTTCCGGATGGAAAATCTCCGACCCCCGCCGAGCTGTTCTATGCGCCCACGGCGCTGTTCCAGAAGGCGCTGCTGGAGGAACTGCGCGGGCAGGAAGAGAATCGCGACAACGCCTTCAAGACCCTCGACCTGCTGCTGTTCAAGTATCCGCAGAGCGACCTGGTCTTCTCCGCGCGCCAGCGGCAGGGTGAGCTGCTGATCGGGTTGAACAAATTCCCCGAGGCGCAACAAATTTACGAGCTGCTCGTGCATGACTTCGCCCAGCACCCTTACGCCAACTGGGCGAAGCTGGCGCTGGCGAACTGCCACTACGAGCAGGTGGCGCGCGACGCGTCACACTACGGTCTCGCACTGGCTGGCTACACTGAGCTGCAGTTCAAGGCCGACGCCGCGCCGGAGTTGCGGGCGGAAGCCGGCTTCAAGCGCGGCCTGCTGCTCGCGCACGACCACAAGGACGAGGCGGTGGCGGTGTGGATGGCGCACGCGCTGGCTTTTCTGCCTCCCGACCCGGCCAAGCTCGCGCCCGGCACTGGCTGGCGTGAGCCGGTGGCCAATTCGTTGCTCCATGCCGCCGACCTCCTGGCAGAGGACGGCAGCAAGCTGTCCGAGGCGGTCCGGGCCTACAATCTCATCATTGAAAATGGACTGCCCTACGCGTTGCTCGCCCGAGACCGGCTCGACCGGCTCGGTGGCGTGGCGCCCGCGAAATGACGCCCGCTTTTGGTCTTTGCCCTCTTCCGCTAACCCGCTCAAAACCCATGAAGTATCCCTATGCCTGAAACCAATCTTCTCACCGCCGGTGGTCCCGTCCTTTGGCTGCTGCTGTTCATGATGGCTGGCCTTGTGGCGCTACTGGTGGAGCGCATGTTTTATTTGCATCGGGCCCAGATCCGCGCACGCGAGTTTGTGGACGGCGTGAAAAACATCCTCGGCAAGGGCCGTCTCGCCGAGGCGCTGGCGGTGTGCGAGGAGACGCCCGGTCCCGTGGCGGTGACCGTGAAGACGGCGTTGCGGCAGGCGGACGCAGACGAGACGCGGCTGCGCCACGCGGTGCAGGAGACGGCGATTATCGAATTGGCGGCGTTGGAGCGGCGGCTGGGCTCGGTGGCGGCGATCGCGCAGGTCGCCCCACTGGTCGGACTGCTCGGCACGGTGCTGGGCATGACGGTGACTTTTCGCGCCTTTGCCACGGGTGCGGCCGAATACGCGACGGCCAAGGCCCTGGCCGGCGGGATGTGGCAGGCGTTGCTGTGCACGGCGGTCAGTCTGGCCCTGGCGGCGCTGGCGCGGCTGGGACAGCATTTTCTGGCCGGGCGCGTACGGGCCATCGTCCGCGACATCGAGTGGTCGGCCAACGAGATCATGGGTTATCTGCTGATGGACTACCGCGCGCGGCCGGCTGGGAGCGACGCAGCGGAGGAAGCGGAGGGAAAGAAAAATGCGGGAGGACCGCCATGATCACCCGGCCGCTCGAACTCGCCTCCCGCCTGCGGTCGCCGCTGCCGGGGTTTGACGGGATCTTTTATGTAAACGTGGCGCTGCTCGCGTTTTTTTTCACGCTGTTCGGCTCGCGCTTCGTGTTGTCGCCCGGGCTGGAGGTGGTGACGGGTGCGGAGGGCGGGCTCAGGCTGCCGGTGGCGGCGGGCGCGGCGGCGGGCGCGCGGCCGACGGATGTGACCATCGCGGTGAACAGCGCCAGGCAGATACTGGTTGCGGATCGCGGAGGGCTAAGCTGGGAGCAATTGAGAGGGTGGCTCGCCCAACGTGCGCAGGGCCGGCGGGACTTGCGCCTCCTCGTGCTGGCCAGTGCAAGCCTGCCGACCGAGGATCTGCTGCGGATCCGTGACCTGGCCACCGAGGCAGGTTTCTCGGCTGTGCAAATTGCCGCGCAGCCGCCGGAGAAAAAAATATCGGACGGGCGATGAAAGTGGCGAAAAAATTCCCCCTTTGGCCGCTGGGCTTGGCGGTGGCGACCACCTTGGTGGCGACGGCGGCGGTGTTGCGGCTGTCCGATGCGCCCCCGGTCATGGCGGCGGTGCGCCAAATCCCGCTCGTGCTCGGCTGGGCAGGCGCGGCAGGGGAGTCGGAGCCGGCGCGTGAGCAACGGGCGGCCTACGACCCGGCTCCCCTGTTTTTGCCCGCGAAGTCCGGTGGCGAGGACGTGCGGCCTGACGCGTTGCGGCCCGGGGCTCCGGCATGGAGCAAGGAGTATTCACCCAAGCTCAAGTCCACGGCCGACAGTCCGGGGAACCTAAAATTTCCCGGTGTCGCGCTCGCGCCGGCCGACGCGAAGGCGGCGCTGGCGCTGACCGAACGGCCTGGGTCCACACCACTGGCGTTGGGTCTCGCTGATGGAAATATTTCCCCGTTGCACACCCGGCTGGCCGCGGTCGAGGCGGTCGATGCCGGCAGTGGACGGATTGTCTGGGTGGCGGAGCTGGCGGCGGCGGACGATGGCCCACGCGGAGAGTGGCGGGCGTTTGAGCTCATGGGCCAGGTGGCAGCGGACGGACTGGCGGGCGGGCTGACGTTTTATCGCGGTTCGGGGTCGGCGGAGGTTGTAAATTATTTTCGCGAGCGGCTGGCGCGGGTCGAGCGGGTGGGGGAGCGGCTGCCGCCGGGTCTCTACATTTTCAAAATCGCGCCATGAGCGCAACGCAGTGGACGCAAGGGGCAAGCTACCGGGCGAACTTGGCCCGAGCTGCGCATCCAAGGTGAGCGGACGGGCGTGATGATATTGCGGGCGACGACACGCTTTCTGCTTCACTGCACGCTTGCCGCCGGTGCGGCTCGCGTCCCATCCTTGCCGTCTCATGTCGGCAACCTTGCCTCAATCTGTTCTTGTCGTCGGCGCTGGCGGGCGCGAGCACGCGCTGGTCCGCACGTTGGCCGCATCGCCGGCCACTCCGCGTGTGCTCTGTGCGCCGGGCAACGCCGGCATTGCGGCCGAGGTGCCGTGTTTCCCGGTCGCCGCCGATGATGTCGCGGGACTCGTCGCGCTGGCCCGGCGCGAGCGCGTCGGGTTCGTCGTGGTCGGCCCCGAGGTGCCGCTGTCGCTCGGGCTGGCGGACCAGCTCATCGCCGCGGGCATCCCCGTCTATGGCCCTAAGGCCGACGGTGCGCGGCTCGAGGCATCAAAAATTTTCACAAAAGAAATTTTATTGAGGCACAAAATCCCCACCGCGCCCGCCGCGTTTTTCTCGGCTGCGCCCGCCGCCATCGCCTACCTCCGCGCCCGTCCCGCGCCCATTGTTGTCAAGGCCGACGGTCTCGCTGCCGGCAAGGGCGTGGTCGTCGCGTCCACGCATGCCGAGGCCGAGGCTGCCGTCCGTGCGCTGCTGGCGATGCCGGCTGCCGCCTCCGTCGCGTCCAACCCAGCCCAAATCCTCATCGAGGACTGTCTCACCGGCGAGGAGACCTCGATCCTCGTCGTCGTCTCCGGCCGTGACTACGTCATCCTGCCCACCTCACAGGATCACAAACGCGTGGGCGACGGCGATACCGGTCCGAACACCGGCGGCATGGGAGCCTATTCGCCCGCCGAGATCGTCACCCCCGCGCTGCTCGAACGCATCGAGCGCGAGATCGTCCGCCCTTCCGTCCATGCCATAGCCGACGAAGGCATCGCGTTTTGCGGCACGCTTTTCATCGGCGTCATGCTCACGCCCGCCGGCCCGAGCGTTCTCGAATACAACACCCGTTTTGGCGACCCCGAGACGCAGGCAGTCCTGCCGCGCCTTGCCACCGACCTCCTCGCGCTTCTCTGGGCCGCCGCGCGTGGCGAGCTGGCCGGCTTTAAGCTCACCGTCCGCCCTGAACACGCCCTTTGCGTCGTCATCGCCGCCCAAGGTTACCCCGAAAGTTTTTCCAAGGGCGACGTCATCCACCTGCCGTCTGCGGCCCGCCTCCCGTCTTCAGTGACCATCTACCACGCCGGCACCGCGCTCAGCGCCGCCGGCCAGCTTGTGACCAACGGCGGCCGTGTGCTCGGTGTAACCGCGCTCGCGCCTACGCTCCCCGAGGCAGCCACCCAAGCCTACGCGGCCTGCGATCAAGTCCAATGCTCCACCAAATACTTCCGCCGCGACATCGGCGCAAAACAGCTCAACCGCCGATGAGAAAATCCCTCGCCTTCCTTGTTCTCCTGTTCCTTGCCGTCTTTTCTGTTGCGTCGGCATTTGCCACTGAGTTGGACAATCTCGGCCAAGGCTTGGGTTTTCTGCGTTTGGGCCCGCTGGCCGACCAGCAAAAATCTTTCAATTCGCCGGTGGGCGACACGCCTGCTCTCGTGCTCGACTTGCGCGACGCCACCGCCGACGAAACGGTTAGCACCGCCCTGCTTGCCACCTTGCGCGGCCGTCCCGCCGGCCGGGGTGTCTGCCTTGTCTTGCTTTCGTCCAGTACAGCGCCCGCCCTGCTCGCCGCGTTCGCCACCACTCCGTCCGGCTGCCTCACGGTTGGCCGCGCGGACGGTGCATGCCATCCCGACATCGCTGTTGCCACCACTGCTGATGCCGAGCAACGCGTCCGTGCCGCATTCGCCGCCGGCATGTCATTGACGGCTCTCCTCTCTGTGCCTTCCGACAAACCCCGTCATGACGAGGCCGAACTCGCGAAGGATCACGCCGCAGGCATCCCCCCTCCGGCCGAGGATGACTCCGCCGCTCCCTCCGCCCCCAAGCCCATTGCAGACGAGACCACAAAGAAATCGGCGCCGCCCAAGGAGCCGCCGGTGCTTGATGTCGTCCTCCAGCGCGCCGTGCAAGTCCATCGCGGTCTCCTCGCCCTCGGCAAAATCAAGTAGGCGGGGCGGTCTGGTGTGGCCAGATTGCGAGTTGGCGGTGCCGTCTGCCCGCGCTGGCTTTGTCACAAACAAAGCTCGCCAACCGCCGCTGCGTCCTCATGCTGCCAAATGCGGTCGCGTTGATCCGCGCGTCGCGCTCTCACCATCTCCCCGTCATGGCCAACTCCGAAGAAAAACTCGCCCGCGAACTCCAAGGCCCCGGCCTTTTCTCAATTATTTTTGGCGCCGGGCTCAGCCTCCTTGTCGGTGTGCTGCTCGGCGTGGCGCACCTAGTTATCAAGCCCGTGGAAAAAAAGACGGAGAAAGAGCTGGCCAAGGAAACGGCGGGGTCCGCCTCAGTGCTCTACCGCCCCGTTTACTTCACCGAAGGCTCGACTGCCGGCGGCTCTGGGTGGCGCACCAAGCAGCAGGCGTTCACCGGCGGGCAGCCCGGTGAGATTTTGCTGAACGAAGCCGAGCTAAACGCCCTCATCGCTGCGCTCGCACCGCCTCCGTCCGCGCCGTCGAAACCCGCCGCGCCGCCCCCGGCCAAACCCGCGTCGTCTGCGGACAAGTCCAAGCCTGCCGCGCCGGTCACCAAGCCTGCCGAGCCCGCTGAGCCGGAGTTCGTGGCGGCCACGCTCGCGCCGGGCGTCGTCAATTTCCGTGTGCGCGGTGGCGTCCTGCAGGTGGCGATGGCGGGCAACCTCAGCCTGCTCGACCTCGCGCCGCTCGTGCAGTTGCGCGGTGGCTTCGCCAAGGGCGCGGACGGATTTGTTTTCCAACCAGCCGAGTTTTACTTCGGTTCGCTGCCGTTGCACAAAATCCCCGGCCTGTCATCGTGGTTGCTCAACAAGATGCTTGCCGCGCAAAAAGGTGTGCCGGACGACTTGAAGACCGCGTGGCAAAAGCTCCGTAATATCACCGTCGAGGGAGACAACCTCCGGCTGACTCCGCCGTGACGTGTCCGCCGGGCAGACGCGTGCGCCAGCTCGTGGCGCTAGCCGCTGGGCTGGCGCTCACGTTACCGGCGGTCGGGGTGGCCGCCCCGTCGGTGCCCCTGTCCGCGCCGGCATCCGCTGGCAACCAGACTGCACCCACTATCGGTGTGGCGGTGAAAGCGGTGCCGGACGACGAGAAACTTCCGTCGTTGCCGCCCGCGCCGATTGTGTTTCTCAGCGGGCCGGGACAGTTTGAGGTGATTACGCCGGACATTGACGCGTCACGTGCCGGGCTGGCGATGGCGAGGGAAGTCTGGCAGACCCTCACCACGCCGCTCGGCCTGCCGTCGGGTGGCTTTGCCAAGCCCGTGAGCGTGTGGCTGTTTCTGCCCGCGCAATGGCAAGGTTCGGGCGGGGTGTTCCGCGCGAATTCCGAACCGGGCGGGCGGGTGAGCCTTGAGGTGCGCTGGACGCCCGGGCTGGCCGGATCGGAGACGCTGCGCCGCGCGTTCGTGCAGGCGCTGCTGATGCAGCGGGCCATCTCCCTGAACGGCTTTGTGCCCGACCGGCTGAAGGTGCCGGCGTGGATCGAGGACGCAGGTCTGGCGTGGAGCCTGACGCGCGGCCGGCCGGCCGTGCTCGACCTGTGGCAGCAGGAGTCGGCGCACATCACGCCGCCGCCACTCGCGGCATTGCTCTCCCGCGCGCGGGGCGGGCCGCCGGATCGCACGCAGGAGCTGGCGCTGCTGTGGCTGCTGGGGCATTTGCAGGCCGAGTCGGGCGGCGAGGCGAGGCGCTGGCCGCAGTTTTTGCGCGCGGTGTTTGGCGGCGAAGACTCGGTGGCGGCATTGCAGCGGCTCTACGGAAATTATTTCAACGACGACGCGGCGCGCGAGCTGTGGTGGCAGGTCGGCTTCCACTCACAACGCCGGCAGGCGGTGCAGGCGATTGAAACTGCGGCCGAGTCACGGGCGTGGCTTGCTGAGCGCGCGCGCTGGCTGGCGCGACGCGGCGAGGACGAGGTGGCGCTTGGTCTCGACGAAGTTTTCGCCGCGCGGTCGGAGCACTGGGTCGCCGACGAACTGGGCCAGCGACTCGCGCAGCTCCGGGCCGGGCTGGCCGCGGGCGGGCTGCACCCATTCTACCGCAACGCCGCCATGTCGCTGGGCCGCGTGTATGACGCGACGCAGACGGGCGACCGGAAGAAATTTGACGCGGCGCAGGCGGACTTGTTCCGCGATGTGGCCGATGCCCGTGAGCTGGAGCAGGCGGCCGGCGCGGCGTTGGATCGGTTGGAGAGCAGCATGCCGGGAACGGATCAAAAGCTGCGATGAAATTCCGGGTCACCAATAGTGCACACTTGATTGAGCTTCCCTCCCCCCGTTTCTTGAGTCATCAAAATCTAAATATCCTTGGACGATGAAAAAGGATTTTTGGTAAAAAAATCCTCTTGGAGTCGCGCCGCGATCTCGTCGGTTTCGTTCATCAGCGCGCCATATTCCTCGACACACCATCTTTGATCGGGGCCAAGCAAATCGAGCCTTTCGTAGGTAGTGTCCTAATTTCAAATCTGGCTCATCTGTATTCCCAAACCACTGCCTCAATCAGAAACGCAAAAAACGAAGATAGACCAAATAAAACACAACCAACCCACCACCAGCGTGATTTGCGACGAGAATAGCCCAGCCAAATTGAATGCCCTGAAATGGCAGCATACGATGCTAGAAAACTTCCAGTAGGTTTCATAACAGACACGAATCCTAAGAACGAAATAAGTCCTGCGATTAGGAATAAACCCCCCCGCTTCATTTCAGTGAGTTTGCGAGGTAATGAACACCCGCACGGCGGTTGGTGGAAATCAGGGAGGCCTTGGTTTCATCGGCCAACGCGTTCCTGTAGCGTTCCTTCTGAAGCTGGAGAAAGGCACGTTTACGCGCCTGTTCGTCGTATTCAGCCATTGGAGCTTTTCACACCCGCGCGAGCAGCGCCTTCAAGTCCACGTGCTCAGTGATGAGCTTTTTGATGACGGGGATTTTGTCGGTGTCCTGCGGCTGGGTTTTTACCGTCATGCCGAAGATTTTTGAGGTGATGAAGTAGCTTTCCTCCTTGGCGGCGATCACGGGGATGTCGGTCTGCGCGAGGAGTTCGGCGATCTTGGCATGGGGCGGCACGTCGTTGGTGAGCACGAGGCCCGCGATGGCGCTGCCGCCGGCGAGGCGGGCGGTGGCGGTGGCGGCGAGGATGATGTCGTCGCGGTCGCCGGGCGTGATGATGAGCGTGCCGGGCTGGAGGTAGTCCATGATGCCGTTGGCCGACATCGCCCCGATGACGACGCGCGCCACGCGCTGTTTCGTGCCGGCCTTGCGGCCGTTGAGCCACTGGCCGCCGATCTCCTCGGCGATCTGGACCAGGTTGGGCGCGGAGAGCATGGGCTGCACGGGCAGCACCCCGAGCAGCGGCACACCGAGGCGTTTGAGGCCGAGACCGGCGTATTCGGAGACGATGGGGATTTTGTCAGGCGCGACCTTGTTGAGGATTGCGCCGATGACCTCGACCCCGGTTTGGTCGAAGAGCGCCTTGTTGAGCGCGATCTCGTCAATGGGGCGGCCGATGCCGCCGGGACAGACGAGGATGACCTTGGCGTTGAGCAGGTGCGCGACACTGGCGTTGGAGAGGTCAAACACGCTGCCGACGCCCGCGTGGCCGGTGCCCTCGATGAGCGTAAAATCTTTTTCCCACGAGACGCGGTCAAATGCACGGCAGATTTTGTCCTTCAACTGCGCGAGCATCGGGCCGGGGTTCTTGAGGTAGCGGCGGGTGAAGGTCCCGTCCACGGTCACGGGGCTCATGCTCTCGAGAGGGACCCGGACATTGAAAACCGTGTCAAGCAGGTGCGAGTCCTCGTCCACATGCTGGCCCTGCACCTCGATGAAGCGCTGGCCGACCGGTTTGATAAAACCGACGCGGGGGTGGATTGCCTGGAGCGCCGCAAAGAGGCCGAGGCAAGTGGTGGTCTTGCCGTCGTTCATGCGCGTGGCGGCGACAAAGAGACGGCGCGTCTCCTTGTTCGTGGGCGCGGCAAGCAGCGGCAGCGCGGGCAGGAGGAACGGGTTGGCGGTCGTGGTGTCGGTGCTGGCCATGCGCAGGAAAAAACGCGGGCGCGGGTGGGCGCGGCTTGCGCTCAGGTGTTGCCGTAGAGCAGACGGCGGTCAATGGCCTGGCAGCCGACGATGGCGGCGGCACCGAACACATCGTGGGCGCTCGCGCCGCGGCTGATCTCGGCGGCGGGCCGGGTGAGGCCGGTGAGGATCTGTCCAAAGGTGTTTGCACCGGCGAGTTGCTGCACGAGCTTGTACGCAATGTTGCCGCTGTTGAGGTCGGGAAACACGAGGACATTGGCGTGGCCGGCGACCGTGCTAGCGATGCCCTTGGCTCCGGCGACGGCGGCGTCGAGCGCAGCGTCGGCCTGGAGCTCACCGTCGATTTCCAGCGGCAACAGCGCGGCCTTGGCCTTGGCGCGGGCCATGTCGGCGGCGGTGCGGATCCGCACGAGGGAAGGGTGGCTGGAATCGCTCTTCGAGGCATAGCTGAGCATGGCCACCCGTGGCGTCTCGCCGGTGAGATGGCCCGCAATCAGCGCTGTCGAGATGGCGATGTCGCAGAGCTGCTCGGTCGTCGGCTCGGGGATGACGCCGCAGTCCGCGAAGAACAGCGTGCCGTCGCTGCCCACTTTTTTCTCGTCGAAATCAATCACCATCAGTGAGGATGCAGTCCGGACGTTTTCCAAGCGGGGGATGATTTGGAAGAGCGGGCGCAGCGCGCTCGACGCGGTGACGGTCGCGCCCGAGACGAGCGCGTCGGCCTGGCCGGTGGCGAGCATCATGGTGGCGAAATAATTCGTGTCGCGCAGCGCCTCGCGCGCCTCGGCGGGCTTCAGGCCCTTGGCGCGGCGGAGGTGCTCGAACGCGGTGACAAAGCCCTCAAACTCCTCGCTGCGCCCCGGTTCGATGACGCGCATGCCGTCGAGCTTGAGGTCGAGCTTGGCGGCGGCGGCCTTGATGGCGGCACGGTCCCCGAGCAGGAACGGTACCCCCATTTTGCGGGTGACCCACTGGCGGGCGGCCTGCAAGATGCGGGGGTCGCCGCCCTCGGGGAAAACGACGCGCTTGGGATGGCGCTGGAGGCGGGCGACAAGTTTTGGAATGAGCGACATGGTTGGTGGGACGATGGGGTATGGAACCAGCAGCGTCAATGCCAGTTGCACGCGTTCATGGGTCGCTCCCGGACCCGGGGTGCTGACTTGAGACCACGCGCGATTGATTGCGCCCGCGCGAAAAACTGTGACATTCGGACCCTTTATGTCCGCCGTTTCCCTTCACCGCCCGCTGGTCAACGAGCGTGCCTTGCTGTTCACGCTCGTGGCGGTGCAGTTCACGCACATCATGGACTTCATGATCATGATGCCGCTGGGTTCGCAACTCATGCGGATGTTCGATATTACGCCGGCGCAGTTCAGCCAGCTGGTGGCTGCTTACGGCATCGCGGCGGCGGTCACGGGCTTTCTCGGCGGGTTTGTGCTCGACCGTTTTGACCGGAAGCACGCGCTGCTCTGGCTCTATGCGGGCTTCATGCTGGCGACACTGGGGTGTGCGCTTGCGCCGAACTACCACCTGATGCTGCTGGCGCGGCTGGCGGCCGGGGCGTGCGGCGGGGTGGCGGGCTCAGTCGTGACAGCGATGGTGGGCGACGTCTTTCCGCCGGCACGGCGCGGGCGGGCGATGGGCATGGTGATGATGTCGTTTCCCATCGCCTCGGTGCTGGGTGTGCCAACGGGGCTGTGGCTGGCGGGCGTGTCGGGATGGCACGCGCCGTTTTTCCTGCTGACAAAGGTGAGCGCGCTGGTTCTGTTGGTGGCGTGGCGCGCGTTGCCCTCGCTGCGCCCCTCCCACCCCGTGGCGCATCCCTGGCGGCAGATGCGGGCAATCCTGGTCCACCCGGTGCACCAGCGTGGTTTTTTGCTGAGCGCGGCGCTCATCTTCGGCGGGGCGTGCGTCATCCCGTTTCTCGCGCCCTCGATGGTCGCCAACGTCGGCCTGCCCGAGGATCGTCTCTGGATCCTCTACGCGGCGGGTGGCCTGTGCGCGGCGTGCTCGACGCCCCTCATCGGGCGGTACTCCGACCGGCACGACAAGCTTCATGTCCTCGGCTGGCTGACGCTCGGCGCGGCGCTGTCGGCGGTCGCCGTCACTAATTTGCCCCGCGTGACGCTGTCGGTCGCCGTGCCTGTGGTCGCACTGTTCATGGTGATGATGTCCGGCCGGTTCACGCCGGGCATGGCGCTCGTGACCAACGCTGTCGAGCCGCGCTTCCGCGGCGGCTTCATGAGCGTCAACTCCTCCGTGCAGCAGGGCGCGATGGGATTGGCCAACCTGACCTCGGGCCTGCTCGTGACAAAGAATGCTACCGGCCGGCTCGTTGGCTATCCGCGGGCGGGGCTCGTCGCGGCGGTGGCCTTTGGGCTGACGTTTTTTTTCGCCGCGCGCCTTCGCGCCCTTGCGCCGCACGCCGCCCGGCCCGGACACGTCGAGGCGGAGCCCGCGCCTGCCGGCCCCATAAAAACCAAGGCGGGGCCGCCCGAAAGCAGCCCCGCCAGGTCCAGCTTCAACTAACAATCCCAAGGTCGTACCCTCGGGAATTTTTCGGACAAGGAACGGCGTGGCAAAACGCACTTCGCTCTGACGCGCGTGGACGAAAAAAGTTCCATGGGGGGCATTTATGCCGATGTCCCCGGGAAATCGCCAAAATCAACCGGCGAGCGGTACGCTACCAGACCACCTCTCTCTTCCCATGGTCATGTGGTCAAAGCGCACACAATTTGAAGATATGAGGAAGCAAGCCACACTTCCCAAAAACAAAAACTAAGGCGAAGGCGGTTGGCCTAAAAAAAGTTGGCCGGTCGCCTACCCCTAAGCGACCGGCCATTTGTTTTCTGAGTTACCCCAAAATGTCCCTGCTAAGCAGGAACGGGGTCAACATTGCAAGCCGCGTGCCATTCGTCAACCCCAATTGCCAAGTTTTTAGGAAATTTTTTTGGCAAGCTCGGATTGGGCTACACGGCCGGGAAGTATGTATATAAGTTGCTTATATTGTGTTATCTAGCGCTTTATCTGACCACCGGCCTAAAAGCTCGGGATGGTTTAACCCGATGGTGGGCACGAGGTAGCCGCCCATTGGGAAGCCAAAGCTGGCGCGGTCCTTCGGCTCACGTCTAACCTTGAAATGTGGTCTCGAGGAGGGGCTGACTCTACGGATGAGGTCTTTGCCGATGACGGGCGGCGAGAGGACGACTGCGGAACCATGCGGAATGACGAACACGGTTGGCTTGCGAGGCCGTCGGCGATGACATTGTCCATGATGAAGTTGGCGCGGCCGATTTTGATCCAATAGCTCTCTTTGTCGCCGGAGCCGGAGAAGAGATCGACGGCGGAATAGGATTTGGCGCGGCCCTGAAGGACAGCATTAGGAAAAACGTGGCCGTGGAGGGGTGGACGTGCGGAATAACTTGCTCAAACTCATGGGCAGTGGGGTGGAGCCGAATGGGAGCAGATTCAGGGCGCTGGCAACGCGAATTTACCATTTACCCGGCGCGATTTCTGTTGTCGCCCCGCGTGGCAGAACCGTTTTCATGGCGTGTTTCTTCCCGCGCATGACACCCAAATCTGCTCCGTCCGTCCCGGTCGCTGCCCCGGTCACTTCCATCGCCAACCCCACGCGCCACCACGACCTTGAGATCAAGGACGCGCAGATCATCTTTGATGCCGTGTGGCGGTCGTTGGAGGACGAGCTGGGCCGCGCACAACTGCGCTTCCCCAAGGAACTCATCCTCCTCGGTGGCGCGCCCGGCGCGGGCAAGGGCACCAACACCGGTTTCATCCTCCGCGCCCGCGACCTTACCTGCCAGCCGGTCGTTGTCAGTGAGCTGCTCGACTCGCCGGCCGCCCGCCGCATGAAGGATGCCGGCGGCATGGTTGGCGACCGCGAGGTTGTCGGCCTCGTCCTCCGGCATCTGTTGCAGCCCGAATACCGCGACGGCGTCATCCTCGACGGCTTTCCGCGCACCACGGTGCAGGTTGAGTGCCTCAAGCTTCTGGTGGACAAAATGCACGCGCTACGCCGCGAGTTTTACGACACGCCGCTTGGCGTGCATTTCCGCCAGCCCACGATCCACATCATGGTGCTCTTCGTGGACGAGTCCACGTCCATTGCGCGCCAGCTCAAGCGCGGCCACGAGGTTCGCGCGCACAATGCCGAGGTCGTCCGCACCGGCGTCGGGGAGCTGCTGGAGGAACGCGCCACCGACTACGACCAGCCGCTCGCGCAGCGCCGTTACCGCGTGTTCAAGGAGCAGACGTGGGACGCGCTCCAGTCGCTCAAGGAGATATTCCACTACCACTTTGTCAACGCGCAGGGGCCCGTCGCCGAGGTCGAGCAAAATATTCTCCACGAGCTCCAGTACCAGAGCACGCTCGAGCTTGATCCGCGCACCTATGACCGCCTGCGCTCCCTCCCGGTCGCCAGCGAGATCATCATCCACGCCCGGCAGGAGCTGGTGCGGCGGCTCGATGCCTATGAGTTCGAGCACGGCGAGCTGCTCGGCCGCGTCGTGCGTTTTATCGGGGATAAAATCATGCCCATCGTGGTGCGGCACGCCATTTCTGGGGTCGCACTCGTCAACAGCGAGGACGCGCTGCTCGACGACCCGCTCGCGATGGCGATGCTGATTGACGTATTTTCCGAGCGCGGCTACCACGCCGTGATTGATCTGCACCGCATTGAGATTCCCGAGAAACTAGACCCCGAGACCGGCGTGATCTCGTGCCGCCTGAAAAAAGTCCACCGCATCCAAATCCGTTTTAACGGTTCGGAAATCCGGCGCGGATAAAATTGCCCAAGGCCGGCCGGTTTCACCCGGCAGGCGCAGGCGACATTCGGTCAGGTTTCGCGGGCGACGCTGGAATGCCGGAGCCACGGATGCGCGGGGCTTGCCCGCGCATCTGTCGGACGGAGGGAGCCTGATTCAGAAACTGACCGTGGTCTGGAGATAGAAGAAATCGGCGTCTTTGGAGCCAAGGGTGCTCAGCGACTGCTTGATGTACTTGCCGCGAAAGTAATGGCTGATGCCAAGTTCAATCTGGGTGGACGGAATCACATGCCAGCCGATGACGAGGTCGAGCTCCTCGCCGAGTTTGTTGCTAAAGCCAGGGTTGATGGTGTAGCCGTTGCCGGCGTTGGCGTAGGGGGTGCCGCCGGCCCGGCCGATTGCGGCGACATAGACCACGCCGCCGGAGAACAGATCCACCCCGAAGAGTACATTTTGGTAGCGGACCTTGATGGCGTCGAAAGTGCGGCCGTCGTTGTTCCACTTGAAGGCACCGAGGAGGCGTTGGTCGCCATAGCTCAGTTCCTGGCGGCCGACCTTGAGCGACAGCGGAAACTCCTTCTGATTGCCCAGAGCAAGGTAGCCTTGGTAAAGGTTGAGGTCGCGGTCGGTCTCGGTCAGGCTGTGGCCGGGCTTGAGGGCGTCGGCGGCCACACGGTTGTCGCCCCGGTTGTCGTTGAAGGCGTCGCTGGAGCGGCCCTCAAGGAGGAAGGACCACCACTTGTCGGTGTAGCCGACGCGGGGCATGATGCGGTCGAGGACGTAGGAGTTGCTGTTTTCGAGCGATACGCCGCCAAAGGTGCCGCGGGAGCGGAAGTCGGCGCCGGAGCCGTCGTAGTTGAAACCGGCGGCCTCCTTGTCCTCGAAGCGGACGCGGACATTGAGGCCGATGTCCCAGGCCGCCATGTAGGGATTGTCGGCGCGGAGCCATTCGTTGATGTAGCCCGGAAACGGCCGGGCGGGGGCTGACGCGACGTATTGCGCGCGCGCGGGCGCGGCCGCAAGCAGGAGCAGGCCGAGCACGGCGATGAGCGGGCGGAGGAGGCGGTGGTGCGGGTTCATGATGGTGGTGCGATGGTTTTTGTTAGGGAAGCGGGACGGAAAATTCAGGCGGCGACGGGGAGGCCGAGGAAACGGCGGCGGGGTGTGGCGGGCGGCGTGGCGGGCGGGAGCGCCGGCTGGGGTGGCGGGCGGAGGTGGGAGCGTTCCTCAAGGAACCCGATGAGCTGTTCGCGCAGCTCATAATAGCGCGGGTCCTCGAGGAGCTGTTTGCGCGAGCGCGGGCGGGGGAATTTCACCTCGAGAATCTCGCCCACGGTGGCGGCGGGGCCGTTGGTCATCATCACGACGCGGTCGGAAAGGAAGAGCGCCTCGTCCACATCGTGCGTGACCATGAGCGCGGTTTTCTGGTCCTTTTGCCAGAGATCGAGGAGGACGTCCTGCAGCTCGTAGCGCGTGAGCGAGTCGAGCATCCCAAAGGGCTCGTCGAGCAGCAGCATCTTGGGCGAGAGGGCAAACGCGCGGGCGATGCCGGCCCGCTGGCGCATCCCTTGCGAAAGCTCGGCGGGCCTTTTCTGCATCGCGTCGCTGAGGCCGACCACGGTGAGGTAATACTCGGCGATCTGGCGGCGTTCCTCGGTGGTGGCCGTGTAATAGACTTGGTTGACGCCGAGCATGACGTTCTCAAATGCGGTGAGCCATGGGAGCAGGCAGGGGGCCTGAAAGACGACGCCGCGGTCGGGGCCCGCACCGGCGATTTCCTTGCCAGCGAGGAAAAGGCCGCCGGAGGAAACCTCCGTGAGGCCGGCCAGCATCGAGAGGACGGTGGATTTGCCTCAGCCAGAATGGCCGATCAGCGTGACGAATTCACCCTTGCGGATCTTCAGGTCGAAATGCTCGACGATCACCGACGGCGGGCCGGCGGGAGTCGGGTAGGATTTTCCGAGCTGAGAGATGTCGAGGAAGGTGGTCATGGCGGAAAGTGGCCGCAGAGTGACGCGGGTGGTGCGCAGGTGGGTTGATGGACGGTGGAATAGGACGGTGGAATAGGACGTGGGGGGGAGGCCCGTTACTCGCTGCTGGCCACTTGGAGCTGTTTTAACTCGTGCGGACGAAGCGGGCGGCGGGTGACGCGAGGGGCGTCGAGATCCTCGGGGAGGATGTCGGGGAGGATGAGATTCCTCGTGACCGTGGACTGGCGGCGTGCGCTATAGCCGAGAAGCTGCGTCGTGATGTGCGCGCGGAGGCGTTTAAATTCGGGGTCGTGGTTGAGGGCCTTGCGGTCGCGCGGCCGGGCGAGGGTGACGGCGACGGACTCGCCGAGCGTCGCCCCCGGGCCGGGGGTGAGCGGGATGATGCGGTCGGCGAGCAGGAGGGCCTCGTCCACGTCGTTCGTGATGAGGACGACGGTCTTGTGATCGCGCTCCCAAATCTGCGCGATCTCGGCCTGGAGCACGGCGCGGGTGAGGGCGTCGAGGGCGGAAAGCGGCTCGTCGAGGAGGAGAATCTGCGGGTCCATCGCGAGCGCCCGGGCGACGGATACGCGCTGGCGCTGGCCCCCGGAGAGCTGGCGCGGGAGCTTGGCCGCATGGGGCGTGAGGCTGACCATCGCGATGAACCTGGCGACGTGCTCGGCGGTCTGGGCGGGAGTGTAGTTCGGGAAGACCTGGGCGACGGCGAGGGCAATGTTCTCGGCGACGGTGAGCCACGGGAGCAGCGAGTAGTTTTGAAACACGACGCCGCGGTCGGGGCCGGGCGCGGTGATTTCGCGCCCGTTGAGCCGCACGGTGCCGGAGTCGGGCAGGGTGAGGCCGGCGATGAGCGAGATGAGCGTGGTCTTGCCGGAGCCCGAATAGCCGACAATGGCGACAAACTCACCGCGCTCGAGCGTGAGGCTGACGCCGGCGAGGACGGAGTTCGCGCCGAAATTTTTGCTGACGTTGGTGAGCTCGAGGAAGGGCATGGCGTCAGGCGGTCTTGAAGCGGCGTTCGACGAGGCCCATCAGGCGGTCGAGCACAAAGCCGACCAGGCCGATGGTCAGGATGGACAGGATGATGTGCTCGTAGATGAGGCTGTTGTATTCCTGCCAGAGAAAGCCGCCCACGCCGGGACGGCCGGTGAGCATCTCGGCGGCGACGATCACGAGCCACGCGATGCCAAGGCTCAGGCGGAAGCCGGTGAACATGTAGGGCAGCGTGGCGGGCAGGAGAATTTTCGTGAGCGTTTTCCAGGGCGAGAGCTTCAGCACGCGGCCGACGTTGAGATAGTCCTGCGGCACCGCGCGCACGCCGACCGCGGTATTGAGGACGGTCGGCCACATCGAGCAGATGGCGATGGTGAAGAGCGCCCCCCACGTGCCCGCCTCCTTGCCCGCACCGAGAAACAGCACGAGGCCGAGCGGTAGCCATGCCAGCGGCGAGACCGGGCGCAGGATCTGGATGAGCGGGTCGAACATTTTCGCAAAGGTGGGCGAGAGCCCGAGCAAAAACCCGACGGGCGTGCCGATGAGGAGCGCGAGCGCGTAGCCTTTCGCCACGAGGATGAGCGAATACCAGGTGAAGCGGAGGATGCCTTGGTCCATTTCGCCGCGCTTGGCGAATGGCTCGACGAGATAGGGGCGGCTCGACTGCCAGGTCTCAATGACATTGGGCAGCGCCGGGATGAGGCCGACCCGCTTTTCCTCCACGATGGCACCGGTGGCGTTGGTGATGGCGATCTTCTTGCCGGCGATGGCGTGCCAGAACGCGAGCACGAGCAGCAGGCCGAAAACCGGCAGAATGATGAAATCGAATTTGAAGGGTTTCATGCGGGATTGGCTGGCGCGCGTTGCAAAGTTTCCACGGACGTGGCGGCGGCGGACAGGAGGGCGATGGCAAACGAGAGCAGCGGCGAGAGGACGGTTTTGAGCACGACCCCGGTCGTGATCTCGTGGTGAAGCCAATGGTCACCTTGGTTGAGGCCGGCTTGGAGCAGCCCCACCACCAGGCCCAGCCGCGCGGCCCGCCGCCAGACCGCAGGCTGGCGGAGGGCTTCCCGGTAGGGATGGGCCGGCCGGGTGATGAGGGCGGCGGTGTTCATTGTATGGGAGGGATTTCTTTGCCGAGCCGCTGCTGGCTCAGCCTTTGAGGGATTTTACGGCGAAACCCTTGGCATAGGCCTCGGGATCTTTCGGATCGAAGGTCACGCCGTCGAAGAGCGTCTCGGGAGTCATGTCCACCTCGGGCGTGGTGACCCCGATTTCCTTCATCGCTTCCGTGTAGATGTCGCCGCGCATGACTTTCTGCACGACGCCGGCGTAGTCGGGCGTGCCGGTGACCATGCCCCAGCGGCGGTATTGCGACATGAACCAGAGGCCGTATTTCGGCTGCGGGAAGTTGCAGTTGTTTTTATGGAAGTGCATCGGATGCTCGTCCTTCACCTTGCGCCCGTCGCCGTAGTCGAGATCGCCGAGCAGGCGGCCGAGGATGGTCTTCGGATCGCAGTTGATGTAGGTCGCCTTCGCGACGATGTCGCATTGCTCGGGACGGTTGGCCATGTCGTCGAGCCAGATGCTCGCCTCATGGAGCGCCTTGAGGACGGCCTTCACCGTTTTCGGGTTCTTGGTGGCGAACTCCTCGGTGAAGGCGCACACTTTTTCCGGATGATCTTTCCAAATGTCCTGCGTGGTGACGGAGGTGAAGCCGATGCCATCGGCAATGGAGCGGGCGCCCCATGGCTCGCCGACGCAGAAGCCGTCCATCTTGCCGATTTTCATGTTGGCGACCATCTGGGCGGGCGGGACGGTGATGAGCGTGATGTCACCACCCTCGCCGTTGGGGCCGCCGGGATTGACGCCGCCGGCGGCGAGATAATAGCGCATCCACATCGCGTGCGTGCCGGGCGGGAACGTCATGGCAAACGTGAGCGGCTCGCCGAGCTTCTTGGCCTGCTCGACGAAGGGTTTGAGGGCCTTCGGGTCGGCGCCGACCTTGCCCTTCCACTCGGTTTTTAGGGTGATGGCCTGGCCGTTGCGGTTGAGGAGCCACGGGATGACCATCGGCTTTTTTGGCGCGCCGAGCAGGCCCATCGTCGAGGCGAGTGGCATCCCGATAAGCATGTGCGTGGCCTGGATGGAGCCGGAGGAAAGGTTGTCGCGGATGGCGGCCCAGTTCGCGCCTTTCGTCACGGTGGACTTGATGCCGTATTTCTTGAACAGGCCCTTCTCGTGTGCGATCACGATGGGCGAGCAGTCGGTGAGCGCGATCATGCCGAAGTTCACGTCGGGCGACTCGGGCGCGTCGGATGCCAGGTCGGCGGCGGCAAACCCGCGTGGAAGCTGCGAGAGCAGCGCGGCGGCCCCGAGGCCCTTGGCGGCGGTGGTGAGAAACGCGCGGCGGTCGAGGCGGCGCAGGTCGGGGCGGGCGGTGACAGCGGTGTCAGAGGACAGGAGCGAGCGTAGCTTCATGGTGGGTGGTGTGGCTGGCGGTGGACGGGTTGGACGGGAGGCGTTGGAGGGCCTCGTGAAAGAGGTCGGAGCGGAACACGCGCGCGCCGAGGCCGGCGGGGATCGCCGTGCCGACGGGGAGGAGGCCATGGCGTGTGAGGCCGTCGATTAGCCACGCGGCCTTCGCGGGCGTGGGGTCGTTGGCGCCGGCACGGTGGAACTGGACGAAATTTCCCGCGTCCGTACGGTGGCCGTGGCCGAAGTCGAACGGCCCGACGAGGCTCGCGGCGATGACCGAGGCCGGGACATTGAGGTATTCGGGGCGCGCCAGGAGCTCCGCCAGCTCGGGGCGGAAACCTGGTTCGTCGCAGAGCGCGGCGGCCTCGGTGATCGCGGCGACGAGTGCGAGGTGCTCCTCCGCGCGGCCTTGGGCAAAGTCGGCGCGCACCAGGAGAATTTTCTCCGGGTGGCCGGGGGCGAGATCGGTGCTGATCGCGGCGCACCAGCCGGCCTGCTCGCTCACCGCGAGGGAATTCCACGGCTCGCCGACACAGTAGCCGTCGAGCGTGCCGGCGGCGAGGTTGCGGAAAAGCTGCGGCGGCGGCACGACGACGATCCGCACGTCGCGCCCGGGGCGGAGGCCGGCGGCGCACAGCCAGTCGCAGAGCAGGATGCGGTGCGACGAATGCTCAAGGACGACGCCGAAGACATAGGTGCGTTCGCCGCGGGTGCGGATGATCTCGGCGCGCAAGGTGGCGGCGTCGCGCACGCCCCGCGTCCAGAGCTCCTCTGAGAGCGTGATGGAGTTGCCGGTGGTGTTGAGCACGCAGGCGGTGAGGCACTCGGTGGGCAGGCAGTGCAGGCCGAGGGTGGTGCTGACGGCCATCGCGCCGAGCGCGTGGGCGGCGTCGAGCTCGCGGTAGACGAGCTTGTCGCGGATGGTCGCCCAGCCGACCTCGCGGCTCAGCTCGGCGCGCACGCCGTGGCGGTGAAAAAAACCGTGCTCGCGGGCGACGATGAGCGGGGCGGCGTCGTTGAGGGCGATGAAACCCAGACGGAGCGGGCGCGGCGCGCCTGCGGTGGTGGTGGTTGGTTTCGTCGGGACTGTGGCCTGCGGCATTTTTAAGGTGCCGGCGTTTTAGCCGCCGCCATGCCAACGGCGCGCGTTGGCCCAAGAACTGCTTTCAAACATTTAATGCCAACGATGAGCCAGGTTCATTTGCCATGAGGCGCGTGCTCGACAGCCGCCAGCTGCTCGCCTTCGTCACGCTTGCGCGCCGGGGCAGCTTCACGCTGACGGCGAAGGAGATTTTTCTCACGCAGTCAGCCGTGAGCCACGCGATCAAGGCGCTTGAGCGCGAGCTGGGCGCGCGGCTCTTCGACCGGCTGGGCCGCCGAGTGCAGCTCACACAGGCCGGCGAGCAGCTGCTGCGGCATGCCGAGCGCATCCTGCGCGAGATGGACGGCGCGCGCACCGGCTTGGAGCAGTTGCAAAACTGGCGGCACAGCCGCCTGCGGGTCGGCGCCAGCCCCACGGCGTGCCAGTACCTGCTGCCGACGGTGCTGCGGGAGTTTAAGCAAAGCTTCCCCCGCTGCGTGATCCGCATCGAGCCGGGCGACGGGCCGCGCATGGTCGAGCTGCTGCGCGAAAACCAGGTTGACCTTGCGCTCATGCTGGAGCCGGCGGTGGGCGAGGACATCGCGTTTCGCCGCCTGTTCGAGGACGAGCTGCGGATGCTCGTGTCGCCCTTGCACCCGTGGGCGCGCGCGGGCCGCGTGCGGCGCGAGGACATCGCCACCGAGACGATCATCATCTACAACAAGGCCAGCTACACCTTCCGCATGGTGGAGGAGTATTTCCGCCGCGACGACCTCATGCTGCAAAATCCCATTGAGCTGGGCAGCATGGAGGCGATCAAGGAGCTGGTGAAAATCGGCGTGGGCGCGGGCATCGTCGCACCGTGGATCGCGCAGAAGGAGATTGCGGAAGGCTCGTTGGTGTCGCTGCCGCTCGGCCCGCGCAAGCTGCGGCGCGTGTGGGGGGTCGCGCATCTGCGTGGCCGCCGGCTGGCGCTGGCAGAGGAGACGTTTTCCGGCCTGTGTGAGAGCGTGGCGACGACGTTCCACTTGCGCGAGCAGGCGGCGTGAACCCGCCTTCCGGGTTCGATGGCCCGCCTCGTCCAACCGGGCCCGCCGCGCCCCGGCATCTGTTTGCTGCAGCCAAGGCCAGAATCCCGGGCGCAGGGGCGGCAGATTTTATGGATAAAAATTACAGGCGGGCCAGCCGCGTGTTCGCGTCGCCGAAACGGTCCAGCGTCACGCCCATGCGGTCCATGAGCGACAGATGCAAGCTGCATGCCTTGCGGTTTTCGCTGTCCTCCCTCAGATAGTCGAGGATGCGGCCGGTCTTGAGCGAGCCGCCGCCCTTGCCCGCGAGGAGGATCGGGAGCTGGCCGGCACCGTGGGCGTCGCCATCATACAGGCTGGACGCACACATCAGGATGGAGTTGTCGAGCATCGAGGTCTCGCCCTCGTTGATGTCCTTCATGCGCTGGATGAGGTAGGCGAACTGTGCGATGTGATATTGGTTGGTCTTGAGATGCATCGCCTCCAGGGCCGCCACGTGCTTGTGGTGGGTGATGTCGAGGTGCAGGGCACCATGCACGCCTTCGACGAACTTGAAGTTCATCTGCGACAGGTCGTTGTTGAGCATCAGCGTCGCGATGCGTGTCTTGTCCATTTGAAACGCGAGCACGGTCAGATCGAGCATCAGCTTCATGTGGTCCGGGATGTTCTGCGGCAGCTCGTTGGCCGGGCGGGGCATGTCGGGTTTCTCCAGCGTCGGGTGCCAGCCCTCGAGGCGTTCCTCCTTCGCCGCATGCTCGATGCGTTTCTCGATGTCGCGGATGGAGTCGAGGTATTCCGCGAGCTTGGCCTTGTCGCCCTGGCTGATCTTGGGCCGGAGATTTTGCGAGTCGGTCCGCACCTCGTCGAGGATGCTGCGGTCAAGCTTGCGGCCCGTGCCGTCGCCGACGAGACGGTCGAACGCGCGGGCCGGATAAATTTCCTTCATCGCCGGTTTGCTGGGCGTGATCCACGACAGGCTCGAGCCGTAGATCATGGAGAGGCCGTCCTCGAGGCGCAGCTCGTTGGGCTCGATGCCGAGCACCAGGCTGGGGATCGCGGTGCGGCCGCCGATCTTGGCGGCCACGACCTGGTCCATCGAGGTGCCCACCCGAATCACGCTCGGATCAAGGCTGACTGTTTCCCCGGAGAGGAGGTTCATGCGGCCGAGGTGGGGGCTCGGCGAGGAGGCGGCCGTCTGATTGTAGAGACCTTGGACAAACACCATGTCCTCGCGATGGGGCATCATGGGCAGCACGCCGGGGCCGAGCTTCATGTCGGCTCCGCTGCCTTCGGCCCACCAGTGCTCCGGCTCGACGCCGTTCGAGAAATAAACCACGCCCATCCTCAGGGGCGGCTTGTTCGCCGCCTTCGCGGTCGGCGACGCGATCTGGCCAAGCAACGGCAAAGATTCCATCCACGGCAGGGCGAGCGCGACGCCCATGCCGCGCAGAAAATGACGCCGGGAGGTGGGCAGGGAGTGGGGTTTGATGCGCATGGGGTTGGGGGGTTAAAGCGCGGTCGGGGGGCTGACGGCGGGGATGCTGACCGTCAGCCGGGCCTTCTGTCCAGCCACATCATCGCCGGCGGCGTGATTGCGAAACTGGCGGCTGGTGATGATTTTCACGGCGAGATCCGAGAATGAGGCGTTGCCGCCCGCGGTCGCCATTTCGTCGAGCAGCGGCCGGTCGGAGGCCAGGATTGTGCGGCCCAGCGCGTAGCCCAGCATTTTCCTCGAGAGGGTCCTCGTCACCTGCTGTTCCTGGCTCCGCAGGTATTTCAGCAGCCCGTCGGTGCCGGCGATCGTGGTTTTGTCGGCAAACTCCCCCGTCACGTCCACGGGCTTGCCATCGGCATATTTGTCGCGCGTCCGGCCCACCGCGTCGAAGCCCTCGAGCGGAAAGCCCAGCGGGTCAATCTTCAGGTGGCACGCGGCGCAGGTGGCGTTGCGTTTGTGGGCGGTCAGTTGCTCGCGGAGCGTCTGGCCGTTGAACGCCTTGTCGTCGCGGGGAATGGTCCCTGCGTCGGCCGGCGGTGGCGGCGTGGGCGTGCCGAGGATGCGCCGCAGCACCCAGTCGCCGCGCTTGACCGGGCTCGTGCGCAGCGGTGCCGAGGTCACTGTCAGCACCGAGCCCAGCCGCAGCACGCCGCCGCGGTCAAACGCGCCCGCTCCCTGGACCAGCACCACCTTGTCGGCTGGCAGCGCTTCTTGTTCGATACCGTAGAACTTGGCGAGCGGCTGGTTGAGAAACGTGTAGTCGGCGTAGAGCATCTCCTTCATCGGGCGCTCCTGCCGGACGAGATATTCGAACGTGGAGATCGCCTCGTCATACATCGCCGATCTTACTTCGTCGGTGAATTCCGGGAATCGTCCCGTGTCCACCCCGCGATACTCGTCGAAGTGATAAACCCCCAGCCACTGCCCGAAAAATTCGGTCGCCAGCCGGCGTGCCTTCGGGTCCGCGGTCATGCGTTTCACCTGTTTCGCCAGCAATTCGGGCTTGACCAGTTCCCCCGCGCCGGCGGCGCGGCGCAGCTCGGCGTCCGGGATGGACGCCCACAGGAAAAAACTCATGCGGCTCGCCATTTCCCAGCCGTTGAGCGGCTTTTCGGTGCTGCTCGCAACGGTCTCCACGCGGTAGAGAAATGACGGCGACACCAGGATGCGGGCGAGCAGCGCGCGGATCGCGCCGTCATGGTCGAGGCCATTTTCCTTGATTGATTTCTGATAAAACGCGCGGAGGCTTTTGACCTCGGCGGTCGTCAGCGGCCGACGCCACGCGCGGCTGGCAAACGCAAGCGCATCGTCAATGTGGCCGGGCTGGGCGAGCGCCTGCGCCTTGGTCGTCTCGTCGTAGCTCGCGCGCAGCGCCGAGAAATACGGCCGGGCTTCGGCCGGCAGCGCCGCGATCTGGGTGGCATCAAGGTCCTGGAGCCGGGGGCTTTTCAGTTTGAGGCCGTAGTGTTCGGTCAGCAGGCCGAGGTAGTCGGCGTAATAGGGGAACGAGGTGAGCAGGTTGCTCCAGGCTTGGGCCAGTCGCGCGCGGTCGGCGTCGTCGAGCAGGTAGTCAGCGAGGTATTGGTCGTTGCGCTGGTATTTCACCTTGAGGACAAAGTCGTCGTGCTCGGGCGTGTTGTAGGTGCTGTCGAAGGGCAGCGGCGCCGGATCCTTGTCCGCCGGGTTGGCCTCGCCGTGCGAATTCGGCGGCATCAGGGCCAAAAACTCGGCGATGCCCGCGCGGAAAGTCCCGTAGCCCGCGCTGGCCGGGTCGCCCACGAACACATGGCTCTGCCCGCTGCGCGAGCGGTCGTAGGTGTCGCTGTTGGAGAGCGCGAGGCGTACGACGCCGTTGCGGTCTGCTCCCAGCTCGGCGTCCATTGCCAGCTCGGTGGCCCCGCCGG
>CAIQBC010000175.1 GCA_903869955.1 uncultured Opitutia bacterium | reverse complement strand
GGCAGGATGAGGATGTACACCTCGGGGTGTCCGAAGACCCAGAACAAATGCTGCCAGAGAATGGGCTGGCCGCCGCCGGACACCTCGAAGAAATGTGTGCCAAAGTGCCGGTCGAAGATCACCTCGACCAGCGCGATGGCAATGGCCGGCATGGCGAGGACGAGCAGGAAGCTCGTCACGAGCGCCATCCAAGTGAACACCGGCAGGCGCATCATCGTCATGCCGGGCGCACGCATGTTGATGATGGTGACGATGAAGTTGAGCGAGGCGGCGATGGACGAGACGCCGAGCACCTGCAGGCCCAGTGCCCAGAGATCGGCCGAGAAGTCGGGGGTAAAGATTTTCGAGGTCAGCGGCGCATAGCCGAACCAGCCGACCGCGGGCTCCCGGAGGTTGAAGAACGGCGCATGGCCGACGGAGGTAGCCACGAGGTCAATGGCACCTGTCACCCAGCCGAGGTTGAGGATGGTCGCTCCGCCCACAAAAACCCAAAGGCTGAAGGCGTTCATCCGGGGAAACGCCACGTCGCGTGCGCCGACCTGCAACGGGATGAGCAGGTTGAAAAAAGCCGCGTTCAGCGGCATGACGGCGAGGAAGATCATCGTCGTGCCGTGCATCGTGAAGAGCTGGTTGTACAGGTCGGCGCTGATGAAGTGGTTGTTCGGCACGATGAGCTGCGTGCGGATGCAGAGCGCCTCGATCCCCCCGACGAGGAAGAAAAAAATCGCGAACGCACCGTAGAGGACGCCGATTTTCTTGTGGTCAACCGTCGTGAGCCAGCCGACCAGGCCAGTCTTGGCTGTGGGGCGCGGGAAGAGAAGGCCGGGCTTGGCGGCGGCATGCCCCTCTTTGGGAAGAAAATCGGATTTAACCAGTGCGTCGGCCATGGGCGTGGATGGAAAGTCGGGTCAGGTTGGCTGGCAGGCGCGTCATTTCAAGCTCTGCAAATAGGCAGTGAGGGCCTTGATCTGTTCAGTGGTGAGGGAGATGTTGCGAACCTCGGTGCCAGCGTCGTCTTTCCTCATGTAGCCGGGCATTGCGCCGACGCCGTGAAACATTTTGTTGCCGGGCTTCCAATGCGAAGGATCCGTGATCCAGTCGCGCATCCGGTCGGGGGTGTTTTCCAGTACGCCGGCCGCGATGGTCGAGCGGGCCCCGACATGTGTGAGATCGGGGCCGTTGATGCCGATGGCATTTTGCAGACCGCGAATGGTGTGGCAGACGATGCAGGTCTTTTCTTGAAACAAGCGCATGCCACTGGCGATGAGCGCAGTATCCTCCTGCGCAGGGGTGGCTACCTGCTTGGCCTGCCAGTCTGGGAAGCCGAACGCCTTGGTGGGATCGAGCTTGTTCATGCCGGAGAGCGCCTCGAGCGCGGGGCGCCCCTTGAGATCGAGCTGGGCCATGATGACGGGCGTCTGCCCGGCGGGGGACGCCGGGGCCATCGTCGTGACGGCACGCGAGGGCAGCTTTTGGTTGGCCAGCCATGCCGTAAAATCCTCCGGTTTGAGCGCGATGACCCGGAAGCGCATGATGGCGTGCGATTCGCCGCAATATTCCGCGCACTGACCGTAATAGTAGCCTGGTTCTTTCGCTTCGAGCCAGAGTCGGTTGGCGCGGTTGGGGATCATGTCCACCTTGCCGGCGAGCTTGGGCACCCAGAACGAATGAATTACATCCATCGTGCGCAGATTGATGTGCACCGGCTTTCCGGCGGGGATGACAAGCTCGTTGGCCGTCGTCAGCACGCCGCCGGCGAGCTTCTCGTTCGGATACTCAAATTTGAACCACCACTGGTAGCCGGTCGCCGTGACCTCGTAGGCGTCGCCATTCTTGATCATCGCCTCCAGCTTGGCGGGGGTGTCGCCGCCGGGCACCTCGTCGGTGTACCAGATTGCGCTCATCGTCGGCACGGCGATGATTACAAGGCACAGGATCGAGCCGACCGTAAGGCCGAGCTCAACAAAAGGGTTGCCGTGCCCTTGCGGCGGCGGCGCGGCTTGCTCGTCGGCCTTGGATTTTGCCCGGAATTTCCACGTCGCATAGGCCAGCACTGCGCCGACCACGATGAACAAAAACAACGTCACCCAAAACGTGACCATGAACAGGTTCCACTGGCGCTCGGCCACCGGGCCGGCCGCTTCAGCCGTGGATTGCGGTCCGTCGAGCTGCCAGAGCGCGCCCATGGCGGGCAACGTCAGTGCGGCGACTGCCAGCGCGCGGCACACGCGGGCGAAGAAGGGAAGGTGAGGTGCGGAAAATCGCATGATGGGCCGGAGAAAAATTGGCGGGACCCGCGCGGCGCAGGCACAACCGCCGCTGAGCCTTCGCAAGCCTTCTGGCATTTCAAGCACGAACTGGACCGGGCGTCGCTATTAAATCTGCGCGTCCGCCCCATAAGCGCGTGTGTGTTTTGCGACTTTTGCCTTTGGGCCTTGCCTGTCCGGTCCGGGCTGGTCTAGTTTGCCCCATGCGATTTTCCGCCCCTTTTTTTATTTTCCCCGCTGCCCTTGTGCTCGCTTTTGCGGGTTGCACTCCAAAGGCAGCCGCCCCGCAGGAAGCCACTCCGGTTGCTGCGCCCCAGCCCGCCGTGGCCGGCCCGCGTGTCATTGATCTTATCCCCACCGGTGACCAGATAAAATTCACCACCAAGCTCATTGAGGCCAAACCGAACGAGGAGCTGAAGATTGTCCTCAAGAACTCTGGTACCAACGGGGCCATGGTGCATAATTTCATTCTGCTTGATCCCGAGACCGACATCGAGAGCTTCGCGCAGGCCGCCGCTGCCGCCAAGGCCACCGACTATTTCCCGCCCGATTATGCCGACGGTGCGATCGTTCACAGCAAGACGGTCGGCCCCGGGCAGACTGTGGAGTTGGTCTTCAAGGCACCCGCCACACCCGGCAAATACGAATACCTTTGCTCCTACCCCGGCCACTATCTCATCGGCATGAGGGGCGTCCTCGAGGTGAAGTAACCTGGCGTGCGCGGGAAAAGGCGCGCCGTTCTGCTAGCGGGCTTGCCAACGCCCCTGCTGCCGCTTCAGGGTGCAACCATGCCCTCGTCCGCCGCCACGCGACGCTTCTGGGAAATAACCGCCGCCCGCCTTGCGGCCCGCGTTAATTTCTCCGCGTGGCTCGACGTGTTTGCCCCCGGGGCGTTTGCCGTCGGCACCGCTGGTGCCGTCGCGCTCTACGCCTTGCGACGCACGCGTGGCCCCGTGCATTGGGCGTGGGTTGCACTGGCGGGTGGGTTGCTCGCCGCCGGCTTTTTCGCGTGGCGGCTCGCGCGCCGCCGCTTCTTCGCGCGTGCTGACGCCCGCAGCGGACAATCCAGCCTAGGCCACTACCAAAATTCGCGTCGCTTCGCGTCCATTCGCGGTTTCAACTGCGCGCTCTTTCCATGTTCGAGTCCCTTACCGACAAACTCTCCTCCGTCCTCCGCCACCTGCGTGGTGTCGGCCAGCTCTCCGAGTCCAATATGGCCGAGGCGCTCGCCGAGGTCCGCACAGCCCTCCTATCGGCCGACGTGCATTTCAAGGTCGCCCGCGAGTTCGTCGAGCGAGTGCAGGCCCAGTGCGTCGGGCAGGCCGTCCTCAAGGGCGTCGCCCCCGGCCAGCAGGTCGTCAAGATCATCCACGACGAGCTCGTCCGCCTCCTCGGCGAGGGCACGACCGCGCTCTCGCCCGCCCGCCCGTTGAAAATCCTGATGGTCGGACTCCACGGCTCCGGCAAGACCACCTCCACCGCCAAGCTCGGCAAGCTCCTCAAGAAACGCGGCTACACCCTGCCCTTCGCCGTCGCGTGCGATGTCTATCGCCCCGCCGCCATTGACCAGTTGGAAATCCTGGCGAAGCAGGAGGAACTCGGCTTCTATGCCGACCGCGGCTCGCAGGACGTGCCGGCCATTGGCGTGGCCGGCCTCGCCGCCGCCAAGGCCGCCAATGCCGACGTGATACTCTTCGACACCGCCGGCCGCCTGCAGATTGACCACGGCCTGATCGAGGAGGTGAAACAGCTCCGCGCCAGCGTGTTGCCCGACGAAATTTTCCTCGTCGCTGACGGTGCGCTCGGTCAGGAAGCCGTCAATGTCGCCAAATCCTTCCATGAAGCACTCACGCTCACCGGCCTCATCCTCACCAAGCTCGACGGCGACGCGCGCGGCGGCGCGGCGCTCTCGATCAAGAGCATCACCAGCGTGCCGATCAAATTCGTCGGCACCGGCGAAAAGACGGGCGACTTCGACACGTTTCACCCCGACCGTCTCGCCTCGCGCATCCTCGGCATGGGCGATGTCGTTTCGCTCGTTGAGAAGGTGCAGGAGAATATTGACCAGCAGGAGGCCGAGCGCATGGCGGAGAAAATGCGGAAGGCCGACTTCAACCTCGAGGACTTCCTCGCGCAGATGCAGCAGGTGAAAAAGATGGGCTCGATGCAGAGCATCATGGGCATGATGCCCGGCATGAGCGGCCTGCAGGTGCCCGATGGCGCGGAGGCGCAGATGGCGCGTACGGAGGCGATCATCTGCTCGATGACGCCGCAGGAGCGCCGCAAACCCGAGTTGCTCAACGGCAGCCGCCGCAAACGCATTGCCGACGGCTCCGGGGTCAAAATTGTCGAGGTCAACCAGCTCATGAAACAGTTTCAGCAGATGCAGCAGATGATGAAGATGCTGAAAGGCGGCGGCGCGAAAAAGATGATGCGCCAGATGGAGGCGATGAAGGGCCGGGGCGGGTTTCCGGGGATGTGAGCGATGAATGCACCTTTGCTCGCCACGTGGCAGGAGGGCTTAAGCGATCGGAGTTGGCCAAAAATTGCACCGAAGAAATCAGGACGACAGAGCGGATGCGGTCTGCTAGGCTGTGACCATGCGGATGACCAACGCCACGATGTTTGCCCGGGTGCTCGCCAGTGACGCGGGCTGCAACGGGCGTTTTTTCTTCGGTGTTACCTCGACCGGCATCTACTGTCTGCCCGCATGTAGGGCGAAGAAGCCGAAAGAAAAAAATATCCGGTTCTTTCCGACGGTTGAGGCGGCGCGTGCCGCCGGGTTGCGTGCGTGCAAGAAATGCCACCCCGACGACTTCGCGCGTGGGGCCGACCCCGTGCTTGAAACGGTTGAGGCGCTTGTGGCCGAGGTGCGCGCAAATCCCGCCGCTTTTGCCGATGCGGCGGCCATCGTGCGCCGTTCTGGCTTCGGCACGACGCGGGTGTTTGAGTTATTTCGCCAGCATTATCACACCACGCCCGCCGACCTGCTGCTGCGGGCGCGCCTCGACGCTGCGAAATGCGCGCTGCGCGGCGGCGACGCTCCGCTCGCGACCATCGCAGCCGATGCCGGCTTCGAGTCGCTGTCGGTGTTTCACGGAAATTTCCGCCGGCTCAACGGTCTCACGCCCGCCGCCTATCGCGGGCTGCGAGAGGCGCGCGGTTTCACGGTCGCGTTGCCCGACGGCTATCTGCTCGGCTATTTGCGCCGCGCGTTGAGTCGCGACGCGCACAGCCTCACCGAGCGGATGGAGGGTGACGTCTATACCAGTGCGGTGCAGCTCAGCACCGGCCCGGTCTTGCTCACGCTGCGCCTCGCGCCGGAGCAAATTCAGGTCGAGGTGGAGCGCGGCAGCCCGACGCGCTCGGCAGAAAACGCACCGGGACGTCGCGTTCCGCCCTCGGACTCGCTCGCGGTCGAAGCCCACGCGCTCGTCGTCGGCCTGCTTGGGCTCGATCAGGATGCGACCGCATTTGGCCGGCTGGCGAAGCGGCTCGGCCTTGCGCGGCTGGTTGCGGAGCGGCAAGAGCTGCGTATCACCCAGACGCCGTCGGTTTTCGACGGCCTGCTGTGGGCGATTATTGGCCAGCAGATCAACCTTTCCTTTGCACGTGTGCTGATGCGCCGGCTGATCGAACACGTGAGCGGGCCGCTCGCCGGCGAGCTGTACGCACCGCCCACGCCCGCTGCCGTTGCTGCGCTTGAGCCGCACGACCTGCTGGCACGGCAGTTTTCCCGCCAGAAAGCCGGCTATCTGATCGCGACCGCCCGGCTCATCGCCGGGGGTCAGCTCGATTTGGCTGCGCTGCGCGCGATGTCCGCCACCCGCGCCGAGCGCACGCTGCTTGCCGTGCGCGGACTTGGCGCGTGGTCGGTCAACTACCTGATGATGCGTGCGCTCGGCTTCGCCGACTGCTTGCCGCTTGGCGACACTGGCGTGACGAGCGGCCTGCAATCGCTGCTCAGGCTCGACGAGCGCCCCGATTTCGACGCCACGCGACGTCTCATGGCCGTGTTCGCCCCGCACCGCAGCCTCGCCACCGCGCATCTTTGGCAACTCAACCAACCTATCCCCGTATGACGTGTTTCCATTCGACCTTCTCCATCCCTACCGGTGATTTCACTGCGGCTATCAACGAAACCGGCGCAGTGCTCGCTGCCGTCTTTGGCGGCGTGGACGAACTCCCCGCGTCGTTGCGGCAATTTTCCAAGGTAAACGCCCCCGCCAAAGCCGCCGCCGTGCGCCAGCAACTGCTCGCCTACTTCGCCGGCGAGCAACGCGAGTTTGACCTGCCGCTCGCACCCGCAGGCTCGGCGTTCCAGCACCGCGTGTGGGCGGCATTGCAGGAAATTCCTTTCGGCGGGACGTGCAGCTATGGCGAGCTCGCGCGGCGGCTCGGCAGCTCCGCCCGCGCCGTGGGCCGCGCCAACGCGACCAATCCCATTTGTATCATTGTGCCGTGCCACCGCGTCATCGGCGCGGACGGCGCACTCACCGGCTACGCGGGCGGCATGGACAACAAGCGCTGGCTGCTGGAGCACGAGGGCGCGTTAGCTCCGGCGCTCGTGTAGGCGCACGACGAAGCGCTTGAGTTTCTCGCGGTCTTTCACGCCGGGCGCGGACTCGACCCCGCTGTTCACATCCACAAATTTCGCGCCGCTCGCGCGGAGCGCCTCGCCGATGTTCTCGGGGTTCAGCCCGCCGGAAAGAACCCACGTCCGCTTCGGGTGCGCCTGTTGGTGGCGGGCGAACTTCGCCCAGTCACCCGTCTCGCCGGTGCCGCCGAATTTCTCGATGTGGAACGTGTCTAGCAGGAACGTACCGGCGAGCGGCAATAGCTCGTCCGCAACGTCGGTGGCGGGCGGTAGCTTGGGTGCGAGCCAGAGCTTGCCGGGGCCGACGGTTTTTGCCCACGCCTGCACGTTTTTCAGGGGCGTGTCGGAGGGAAAATGGACTTGAAAAAAGTCCGCGCCGGCGTCGGCAAATGCACGCAGCTCGTCCACGGCGGGCAAGACGCTCACGGCAATTATTTTGCGCGGCGGGAGCTTGGGCTGCATCGCGCGGAACTGCGCGAGCGTGATCGCGCGCGGCGATTGCGGGTAAAAGATGAACCCGATAAAATCCGCCCCGCAGCCGTCGGCGAACTCGGCGTCCACCAGCGAGGTAAGGCCGCAAACTTTGATTCGGATGCCGTCAATCATGGTGGTTGAACCACAGAGGCACAGAGGACACAGAGTTTCAAATCGAGATTATCACCGCGCTCTCCGCGCCTCTGTGGTTCAAAATGAATTCACGCTAGCGATGATATGCTCGACCTGCTCGTCGGTCAGCTCGGGGAAGATCGGCAGGCTCACGCAAGTGGCGGCAGCCTGCTCGGCGACCGGGAACGAGCCCGCGCCGCACCCGAGGCTGGCGTAGCATTTCTGGTGGTGCAGCGGCACGGGGTAGATGAGGTCGGTGCCGATCTCGTGCTTGGCGAGGTGCTCACGCAGCGCGTCGCGACGCGGGTGGCGGATCGTGAACTGGTGCCACACGCTCGCGCCGTAGTCCGGCGTGGCCGGCAGGATGACATCGGCGAGCCGGATACCGGCGAGGTAGCGCGCGGCGATGGCCTGCCGGCGCGCGGTCCACGCGGCGAGGTGCGGCAGCTTCACGTTGAGCAGCGCGCCTTGGAAACCGTCCATGCGGAAATTGCCGCCGACGATGTCGTGGTAATAGCGCCGGTCGGAGCCATGCACGCGGATGTGCCGGGCCTGCGTGTGGATCTCCTCGCGGCGCGAGACAAACGCTCCGCCCTCACCGCAGCCGCCGAGGTTTTTCGTCGGGTAAAAGCTGAACGTGCCCGCATCGCCGATAGTGCCGACGGACGTACCGCGATAACGCGCGCCGACGGCCTGCGCGCAGTCCTCGATGACGAAGAGGTTGTGCCGCCGCGCGACGGCCATGATCTCGTCCATCCGCGCCGGCTGACCGAAGAGGTGGACGACGATGACGCCCTTCGTGCACGGCGTGACGGCGGCGGCAAACTTGGCGGGATCTAGGTTGAACGTGCCAGCTTCGATGTCAGCGAAGACCGGCGTCGCGCCCGTGTAGCTGACACCCCACACCGTCGAGATGAACGTGAACGGTGTCGTGACGACTTCGTCGCCGGGCTTGAAGCCGGCGATCATGCAGGCGGCATGGAGGGGAGACGTGCCGCTGTTCATGCCCAGCACGCGCGGGTAGCCGAGCATGGCGGCGAAGTTTTTTTCAAAATCCTCCACGTCCTTGCCGAGACAGAAGCGCGAGGCGTCGTAGGTCGCCGCGAGCGCGGCGAGCGCCTCAGGGCGGAGCGCCCGGTGCTGGAGCGAGAGGTCGAGGAAAGGGACTTTCATGTGCGGCTGCTAATCTTCGCCAAACTCCGCCAAATGGAAGCCGGAAGAATCGGGGGGGGGTACGCCAGGCCATTCAAGCCACGCGCAGGGTACTTGCCTCTTTTCTGTGCCGGTCTTTTGTTCCAGCCATTGCTTACCCGCTCCTGCTGCGCGCTTTCACCTGTCATCCCCATGTATCCATCCCCACCTTCCCCGGTTTCCCGTCGCGAATTTGTCCGCCGCGCCGCCCTTGCCACCGCCGCCTTCGCCCTGCCGCCCGCCGCCCGCGCTGCCGCACCCGCGTCTCCCGCGCCCGGTCGCAAGCTCGGCATCGCCCTCGCCGGCCTCGGCAATTACGCCACCGGCCAGCTCCTGCCCGCGCTCCAGCTCACCCAATACTGTCAGCTCGCCGGCGTCGTCACCCGCGACCCCGCCGGCAAGGGGAAGCTCTGGGCGCAGCGCGCCGGCCCCGGCTTCCCTGAGAAAAACATCTACACTCTCGAGACGATGCACCGCATGGCGGACAACCCCGAGATTGACATCGTCTACGTCGTCACGCCCAACGGCCTCCACGCCGAATACGCCATTCTCGCCGCGATGGCTGGCAAGCACGTCATCTCCGAAAAACCCATGGCCAACACTGTCGCCGAGTGCGACGCGATGATCCGTGCCTGCGAGTCCATGAAGCGTACGCTCGCTGTCGGCTACCGGCTGCATTTCGACCCGTATAACCTCGAACTCGCCCGGCTCGGGCGCGACCCCGAGTTCGGCCCGTTCACCACGATGCGCAGCGACGACAGTTGGCTTATGAACATGGAGCAGTGGCGGATGCAGAAGAAATTTTCCGGCGGCGGCCCGCTCATGGACGTGGGCATCTACGTGGTCCATGGCGCGATCATGGCCGCCGGCGTCGTGCCTGTCGCCGTCTCCGCCACGGAGCGCGCGAAAACCCGGCCCGATTTTTTTAAAACGGTGGAGGAGGGCATTGACTGGACGATGGAATTCCCCAGCGGCGTCACGGCGAAATGCTCGTCGAGCTACAATGAAAATTTCAACCGCTTCCACGCCGAGGGGCCGAAGGGCTGGGTGGACATGGCCGCGGCCTTCGACTACCGCGTGCAAAGCATGACCACGAGCAGGGGGCCGGTTGTTTTTCCTACAGTGAACCAACAGGCGCTGCAAATGGACGGCATTGCCAAGGCGATCCTCGACGGCGTACCCACGCCTGTCCCCGGCGACCTCGGCCGGCGCGACATGGTCATCATCGAGGGCATCTACCGGTCCGCCGCGCTCGGCGGCAAACGCATCGAGCTGGACTACACGGTGTAGTGGGCGGCGGCCTCACGGTGCCGCCCCGGCCGGCGGGGTCACGCCGAGCAGGCGATGAGCCCAGATGACCAGCGGTTGGGTGGCGTCCTTTTCCTGGGCGACGAGCCGCTTGAGCTCCTCGGCCGATTTTGGGTGGGGGGGGAAAATCAGGCTGCCCGTCGGGTCGAGCTGGCAGCGCGCGAGGGTCTCTGCGAGGTCGGGCAGCCAGGTCGGAGTGGTCTCGGCAGCGAACGGCACCACGCTCGCCGCGCCGGTGGCGTCGGTGACGAGGAGGCGTAGGCCGTCAGGGGAAATCACGGCGCTCTCGCCGAGCGCGGCCACGCTCACGGGCAGGCCGGTCTCGGCGTCCCAGACCCGCGCGCCCGCGCCCTCGGCAGCGTCCAGACGGCCGTCGGTCACGACCCAGCGGCCGTCGGGGCTGAATGCGGCGGTGAATGGCCGCGACGGACCGGATGGATTCGTTTTTGGCAGCTTTGGCTGGATGAGCGCGGACACGGCATCGCCGGTCTCCCCATCCCACACGCGCGCAGCCGGCTCCTGCCCACGAATGTAGGTCAGTACGCGCCGCCCATCGGGGCTGAACGTGGCCTCGATGGGGTTGTTGGTCTCGCCCTGTGACATGGCGTCGTAAACGGCCTCGCCGGTCGTGGCGTCCCAGAGGTGAGCTTGCCCGCCCTTCGTGGTCAACACCCAGCGGCCGTCGGGGCTGAACGTAGCCGAGTTAAACGGTCCCGTCTCCTTGCCCAACTCAAGCACCGGATCGCCAGTCGTGGCATCCCAGAGACGCGCGCCCGCTTTCGTCGTGGAACCCGGCACAGCCCCCCGAGCGGGAGATGGAGGGACGGAGGTTGTGAGGATGCGGCGGCCGTCGGGACTCCACGCGGCGGAGACGACAGGCGCGGCCTCAAGATTTTTCAACGCGGGTACCGGCTGGCCCGTGACCGCGTCGCGAACGTGCATGGCGCGCGCCGAAATCGAAACGAGGAGCCGCGCGCCATTCGGACTGAAGGCGAGCGCACCACCCCGGCGTGGTCCGCCGCCTTGGCCGGCTTCCTCCGGTATCGCTGCGGTCATCGGCTGGCCAGTGGCCGCATCCCACACGCGCAGGGTGTTGTTCCGGGTCAGGGTCGCGAGCCGTTTGCTGTCGGGGCTGAACGCCGTCTCGCGCACGGGCTGGCCGTGCGCCATCGGCGCGGACAACGCCTGGCCCGTCGTCGCATCCCAGGTGCGCGCCGTGCCGTCGGCTGTGACGGTGAGAATCATACGCCCGTCGGGACTCCAGCCTGTGGTTGCGACCGCGCCGGCCTCGGCCAAGGTGAGCAGCACGCCGGGGTGGTCGGGGAAATTCCACGTTTCCGCACGGAAGACCGGAGTCCCGCCCCGGCCTGGCGCACCCGCCCCGCCCGGCACGCGCACCAACGTGGTGATCGGACCGGCGTTGTTGGCCGAAAAGCTTCCGCTGCTCACGTCGGCGGCGTGGCGCATCGGCTCGGCCAGCGGCACTGACGGCAACAGGGTCGAGGTGCTGGCCGTGAAAAGCCGCACGGCGTTGTCGGACGGCAGGTCGTGGAGAATCCATTTCCCGTCGGGCGAGGGGATGTCTGGCCACGCTGCGCCGCCCACGAAGCCACGCCCGCCGCCACGTTGACCAAAGTTGCCGGGGCCGCCGGGCTGCCCCCGCCCGCCGCGCCCATTGCGGTTCCCACCGCCACCGGGGCCGCCCCCGCCGGGGCCGGCCTGGGCAGTGGACGTAGGCGCGCCCATGGTTGCGCGCGCCGTTTGCCCGGCAGCTTGTCCCGGCGATGTCACCGGCACCAGCCACGCGCGTGTCGTCAGCAAAGAGGTGAGCAAGGCCGCCGCCGCACGGTCGTCGGGCGTGGCCCGCAGCGCACGGACGAGGTGGGCGACGGCCTCGGGGTCTTGGTCGCGCTCAATCAGGTCCAAGGCCACGAGGTAATCCGCCCGGCTCAGCGCGACACGTGTCGCGGCCTGGGCCTCGTCAGCGAGACGGTGCGCAGCGCGTTCGTTGAGGTAGGAGCGGAGTGCCGCACCAAAGCCGAGCAGCAGTGCGAAGCCCACGGCCGCCGCCGTCGCAAACACGGCGCGGTGGCGGCGCACGAGTTTTTGCAGCAGATAGAGATTGCCCGG
>CAIQBC010000174.1 GCA_903869955.1 uncultured Opitutia bacterium | reverse complement strand
ATCTCGGTTGGATTCAGCGGCACGGTGGTGACCAGCCGCGATTGCAGCCATTGCCCGGTGAAATTCTCGACGAAGGCGGCGGACCGCGGGTCGGCTAGCATGCGCTTTACTTGGGCGCCAAGGTTCGCCCGCAGCTTGCCGGCGGCGGCGAGCTTGAACAGCTCGTCATCGGGCATGGTGGACCAGAGAAAATAGGAGAGGCGCGAGGCGAGCGAATATTCGTCCACGTCGGCAAAGAGGGCGGGGGGGGTGGTGGGTACGGGAGTTTCGACCCGGAAAAGGAAGCGGGGCGAAACCAGCACGGCCGCCATCGCTTGCACGATGCCCGCCTCAAAAGTTTTGCCGGGTGAGGTGTAGATTTTTTCGGCAATCCCCGCCAGGTGTTCCAGGCTGTCGGCGGTGGCCGGGCGGCGGAACGCCTTCGTGGCAAACGCCCCGAGAACTTCCTTGGCGTAGGCACGACGCTGGGCCGGATCCGCCGGCACGGCATCCCGGCTGAAAAATTGCGCGTAATTGGGTGGGTGGACCCATTGCGCCGGATTGAGCGGGCCGACGAGACGCGCCATTTTGAGGTTGTACACGTTGTCGTTCCCGGCCGCGCCCCTCGACTGCAGTGGCAGCACCGGATCCAGCGAGATGCCCAGCGTGTGGGTGCCGGGCTCCCAGTGTACGGTATAGCTGTCATCCACGTCATTGTTCCCGGCCCAGCCATAATTCTTCTGGGAGACCTGCTTGCCGTCCACCAGGATCGTGATCAGGCAGTGCTGCGTGGTGAAGACAAAATCGCCCCGGATATTCTGGGCGATTTCCAGCCGGTAGTCGCCGGCCTCTTTGATCTCAAAATTATGGGTGACGGCGGCCTGCTCCAAGTAGGAAAATTCGACGGCCGGAATGCCATAGGCACCGATGCCGGAGGCGCGAATGTTCGTGCCGAAAGTGGGAGTGCCGTCGTCATACTTAAAATCGGCCACCCCGGCCACCTGCTCTGCCGGCACCCGGGTGACGGTTGGCACCACCTTCTCCACAATGCTCTGGGCGGCGGTGAGGTATTTTTCCATCAGCAGCGGCGACATGTTCAGCACGTCGGCGATGTTGTCGAAGCCGTAGCCGCTATCGTCGCCGGGAAACTCCGTCTGCGTGTCAAAATCAACGCCCATCAGGTCGCGGATGGTGTTTTTATATTCGACGCGATTGATCCGGTGGACGGTCACCCGGCCGGGATCGAGCTTTTTTGGGTCCAGGGCAAAGGCGGAGTATTTGATCCATTTTTCGATGGCCTGCTGCTGGTCGGCGGTGGGCTTGTCATGGTCGGCCGGCGGCATGATGTGGGCGCGCGTGTTCTTGAGCACCTTGAGCCAAAGGTCGGGATTCTTCAAAATCTGCTCGTCCGTCGTGAGCTTGTCGAAGGCCACATTGGCCTTGCTTTCGCCGTCGCCGTGACACGCGTAGCAACGCTGCTCCAAAATGGGTTGGACGACTTTGTGAAATTCCGCGAGGGCGGGATTTTCCGCCGGGGGCTTGGGGACCGCCGGGGCCGAGGAAGAGACCGTCGAGGCCGCGGGCGAACCCTTGGCAGAAGCGGCCGGTGAAATCGGTTCACGATGCTGCCACTGGTAGACGCCAAACAGGGCGCAAATCAGGAGCACGGGCAAGCCAAACCCGACTGCCAAACGCAGCCGGATGGGGTTTTTGCTTTCGGTCCCGGGAGATTTCTGAGGTAAAGACGGGCGCATTTTAGATGGAAATACAGTGATTCGAGATGGAAATAAAGGGATTCAGTCGGACTGGGGAGTTGTTGCTCTCCCCTTGGTAGGTAGATGCAACCGTGCGGATTTCAAGCCAAAGCTCCCAAATAAGACGGGGAGGAGGGGATTAAAGTTACGGCGGCCACCCCCTGCCCCTGACCCGGACAGCCAGCGTTCAGATTTTGCACCCGATCAAACCCTGGGCGCGGAGCAGTCTGGATGACCGCGGAGTGATCGCCACCGCCTGCGCAGGGTTTTGACCATTGCAGTCCGAGTTTGGCTGGCCGACCTTCAGCAGAGGCTCGGCGAGCAGCTTTGCGCGTACCCATCCCGGGTGGGCAGAATGGGTGCGGACGAGGAGCCGAGACAATGAGTTTGAGGGTAGAAACCACGAAAGGGAGCACACTTTCGAGTGCGTGGCGGCGTTTGTCAATGAGCCCCTTTACTTGACCGTAAAGTGAATACGTCGCCACCCATCATCTGGGATCAACGATCCGGTGAATTGGGGATCCTTTTGTCGAGGGGGTAAAGTACCCTGCCGGCTCGTGCCAGTCGAAGCAGGGACCTGCGTCACCTGTTCTCACCCTTGGGACAAACCACAGCCTGTCCGCTACAAGGTTTTGGCTTGTTGTGATCGCAAAATTACGGTCAAAAAAAGCGGCTTGGTGTAAGGTGGCAAACTGGTTCCAAACTTTGAACGCTTCGCGGTCTTTGCGACCTTCGTGTAAACCATCCGGATTCCCCTGAAAGCCTTCCCTGTGCTCGCCCTCAGCCTGAGTGGCCTCCGCCGCAAGTGAGGCGATCGGTTTCGAGTGGCGATGTCGGCCTTTGGCCTTAGGCAGGGGGCACGGCTCTGTTTTGGTTCAGGCTCCTGACTCCTTCCGCCTAGCTCCTTGTTTTTTTGGCCTTGACCTCGCCGATGTTTCGGCAATGGAACTGCAATAAAGACATGAACCACTTTTCCATGAGACGTCTGTTTGGCTTGGCCTTGATGGGAGCGCTTGCGCTCCGCGGGCCGGTAGCGGACGCCGCGCTGACGATCCAATTTGACTACACCTACGACGACGGCGGGTTTTTCAGCGGGGCCAACGTGGGCCGGCGTGATTTGCTGGCGGCGGCGGCGAACGTTTTCACCTCGCGGATCACGGATTCGCTCAGCGCCATCACGCCGGACGCGGACAACACTTGGACGCCGAGCATCTTTGATCCCCGTAACACGAGCAACACCCTAACTTTCTCCGGCCCGGCGATTGCGGCCGACACCGTGCTCGTCTTTGTGGGCGCGTCAAATTTGGGCGCATCAACCTTGGGCCTGGGTGGGCCGGGCGGCTATGGTGCGTCGGGCATCACGCAAAGCTGGTTCGACACGCTCCAAGGTCGCGGGCAGGCCGGCGCCCTGCTGGCGACGCCGACGGATTACGGACCGTGGGGCGGCACGCTGGCGTTCAACAGCACCTCCTCGTGGTATTTCGACCCCAACCCTGCGACGGTCGAGAGTTTCACCGGGCTGAACGATTTCTTTTCGGTGGCTGTGCATGAGCTCGGGCATTTGCTCGGTCTTGGCACGGCGGACTCGTGGAAGGCGCTAGAGGTGAATCCGGCGGTGAGCGGCACCAGTTTCACCGGCACGCATTCCGCCGCGCTCCAAGGCGGCAATGTGCCGCTCTCAGCCGACAACGGCCACTGGGCGGAGGGCGCGATGAGCACGATTGCCGGCACCTTGACCGCGCAGGAGGCCGCGATGGATCCGACCCTGACCGTCGGCACGCGAAAATACTTCACCGATCTCGACTACGCCGGATTGCAGGATGTGGGCTGGCAGCTCTCGGCGATTCCCGAGGCGGCCACGCTGGCATGGGCGGCGGCGCTGGGGACGCTGGGCATGATGCTGCGGCTCCGGGCGCGTCGGCACTGAGGAGGCTAGGAAAATCTCCCTCGCAGCTTAATCGCAACTGAAGGACTTTTGATTCGCAAGCCGGCCAAAAAGAAGGCCGGCGGTTGGTGCACAACAAGCGACCCCGCCAAAAAAACGGGAGGTTGGCATTATGCATTGAACTGGCACGGAGGCCAGGCAGCCTTCGCCCATGTCCGAGGTGCATCACCACACCATCTTTTTTACCGGCCGCGTGCAGGGCGTCGGCTTCCGCTATGCCGCGGCGCAAGTGGCGCGGGAGTATGAGGTCGCGGGAGTCGTCACCAACCTCGCCGACGGGCGCGTGCGGCTGGAGGCCGAGGGCACGGCAGTCGAGGTGGAGCAATTTGTCGCAGCGGTTGAGGCGCGGATGCATGGTTTCATCCGCCAGGCCGAGCGGCTGGCCGCGCGTCGTGCGCCCCAATTCTCGGGGTTTTCCATCCAATGACAACTGCCGCCGAGGCTTCCGTCCCTGCCGCCGCGCCGTCGTCCGGCGCGCCTGTTGCCATTGATCTGTGCGGGGTGACGAAGGATTTTCCTGTCGGCCTGCGCGGACTGAAGCTGCGGGCGGTGGACAACCTTTCGCTGGCCGTGCCGGCCGGGCAGGTATTCGGGCTGCTCGGGCCAAACGGCTCGGGCAAAAGCACCACGATCAAGATTGTCCTCGGCCTGCTGGAACCGACGGCCGGGACCTGCCGGGTGGTCGGCGTGCCAAGCGCGCAGGTGGAATCGCGGCGCAACGTGGGCTACCTGCCGGAGGCACCTTATTTTTACCGTTACCTGAGCGGTGCGGAGCTCGTGCGGTTTTACGCGCGGGTGTGCGGTGTGCCGCGCCAGCGGCTCGACGCGCGCGTGCGCGAGGTGCTGGACTGGGTCGGCCTGACGGGCGCGGCGGCGCGGCGCGTGGGGACTTACTCAAAGGGAATGCTGCAACGGGTTGGGCTGGCGCAGGCGCTGGTCCACGACCCGCGCCTCGTCATCCTGGACGAGCCAACGGCGGGCGTGGACCCGGCGGGCTCGGCGGAAATTTCCTCGATGATTCTGCGGCTCAAGTCCGAGGGCCGCACGGTGCTCATCACGTCGCACCTGCTGGCGCAGATTGAGGACGTGTGCGACCGCATCGCCATCCTCGACCGGGGCCGGCTGATCCTGGAGGGCGCGGTCGCGGAGCTCGTCGGCCGGCGCGACCGGCAGGCGCTCATCGTCGAGGCGCTGCCGCCGGGTGAGCTGGCCGAGCTGCGCGTATGGCTGGCGGCACGCGGCCGGGCGTTGGAGTCGGTCGAGCAGCCGCGGGCGCGGCTCGACGAGATTTTTCTGCGCGAGGTCGCGCGGGCCGGGGACGGGCGAAAGGAGGCCGGCCCATGAACTCGATGGCGGTGCCCTTTTCATTCGCCCGGACGAGCCTGATTGCGGGCAACACCTTCCTTGAGGCGGTGCGCCAGCGGCTGTTTTTGTTTCTCGTGCTGCTGGCCGTCGCGCTGGTGGCGGGCGCGCGGTTTTTCCACGAGTTCGACTTCGGCCCCGACGGCGGCGTGCCGGAGCTGAAGTTCCTCTTCGACTTCGGCCTTGGCGCCCTGATTTTTTTCGGCTCGACGCTGACGATCACGGCGACGGCGCAGCTTTTTTTCAGCGAAATCGAAAACCGCACTGCGCTCACCCTGCTGGCGAAGCCGGTGTGGCGCGCGGAGTTTGTCTTTGGCAAGTTCCTCGGCGCGTGGGCGGTGGTCGGGGTCTTTTGCGCGCTGCTCACCGGGCTGCTCGCGGTGCTGCTGTGGTTCCGCACGGGCGCGATCCTGGCCGCGAATCCCGGGGCGTTTCTGCATGGTGGGCGGATCGGCCTGGGCGACATCGCCATCGTCTGTGGGTTGCAATGGCTGAAGTTTGGCGTGCTCGCGATGATGACGCTGCTGGTCTCCAGCTTTTCGGGCACCAACCTCTTCAGCGTGGTGATGGGTTTTTTCGTGCTCGTCATCTGCCACCTGCAAGCCTTCGCTCATCAGGCCTACACGCGGGTCGAGGCCTCATCGGTGGCGCTCGGGCTGATGATCGAAACGCTGGCCCGGGTGTTTCCGGATTTCCAGTTTTTCAACCTCGCCGACAAGGTCGGCACCGAGGCGGGACTGGACGCCGGGCTGGCGTTGCGGGTGGCGGCTTACGCGCTCGCCTACATCCTGGTCTTCGGGTTTCTCGCCGTCTTCAGTTTCCGCCGCCGTGAAATTTAGCCTCACCCTGCCGCGTTCGTTTCGCACCGGGACGGTCGTCGTGGCCGTGCTGGCCGCGACCGGCTGGGCCTTGCGTCCGCTGGCCGAGCCCATCCGGGAGGAGTTGCGGTCAGCCGAGCCGGCCCCGCGGCTCGGCTCGCTGTCCGATGCGCTCGGGCAGGGGATGAACGTGCTCGGCGGCCTGCGCGCGATGCTCGCCGATTTTATTTACCTCAAGGCCTGCCTGGACTGGGAGGACACCCGGCTGGACCAGACGATCGCCGGCCTCCGCCTGGCCACGGCGGTGGATCCGAGCTCGCTGTACTTCTGGCTCAACGGCGCGAGCATGATGGCCCTCGACATGTCCAACTGGCGTGTGGACGCCGAGGGCGGCGCCTACAAGGTGCCGAAGGCCCGCCAGCGGCAGATTGACCGCGAGCAGGCCGCGCTGGGCCTCGCCTTTCTGGAGGAGGCGCGGCGCTTCCATCCACGCGCGCCGACCATCTACGAAAAGATGGCGTTTATCCATCATATCCGCCTGCGCCCGGCCGCGGAGGACGAAGCCGGGGCCAACGCGGAATTGTTGCGGGCTGCGGAGCTTTACCATCTGGCCTCCACGCAGCCCGGCGCGCCGTTTTATGATGTGCGGCTGCAAGCGAGCCTGCTCAAGGAAGCCGGCCATTTTCGGGAGGCCTACGACGCGCTGGTCAAGATTTACCCCACCTTGCCCAAGGCGCCGGACGACCCCGGCTACGCCCGGAGGCCAATAAAAAATCCGCCACCCTCCGAGAATGAGGTCATGGCCGCCCAAGCCGGCGATGTGTTCGGGCGCATCCGTGATTTGGAAAAACAGCTGGGCATCGCCCCGGGCCAGGGCTTCCAGCCCTGAGAAGAAACGCCCGGCCACCGCCGCTGAAGCGGTGTCTGCAAGCCAGATAGCAACGGGCCGGCCAACAACTCCTGCGCCAGCGCCTTAAGCTCGGCCAAGGGCCGGGCGAAATGCTCCGGCCGGAGCGCCGCGCGCCGGTCGCCGCAGGATTTTGGCTTGCGCGGGGGCGGGCGGTTTCAGACCGTGACCGTCCGCCAAATGCCAACGTCCGCGCCGCAGACCGACCTGCATCCTATTTTTGACCGTGTGCTCGACCGCTCCGCCAAGGAGGCGCGGCTCCGCCAGCGCGGGCGGGTGCTCTGGCTCTATGGCTTGTCCGGCTCGGGCAAGAGCACGCTGGCCGTTGCGCTGGAGCGGCGGTTGCACGCGGAGGGTTTCACGACGCACCTGCTCGACGGCGACAACGTCCGCACCGGCCTTAACCGCGATCTCGGATTCAGCGACACCGACCGAACGGAGAACATCCGCCGCGTCGCCGAGGTGGCCAGGCTCTTCGCGCAGGCCGGTGTGGTCGTCATCGCCGCGTTTATCTCGCCGCTACGCTCGCACCGCCAGCTCGCGCGCGACATCGTCGGCGCGGGTGATTTCGTGGAAATTTATGTCGCCGCGTCCTTCGCCACCTGCGCCGCGCGCGACCCCAAGGGCATCTATGCGAAGGCCCGCTCGGGCCACGTGGCGCAGTTCACCGGCCGCGACTCCGCCTTCGAGCCGCCGGTCGTCGGCGACGACGTGCTGACGCTCGACACCGAGGCCGAGCCGGCCGAGGCCTCGCTCGCCCGCCTCCACGCGGCCGTCGTGCCGCGCCTCCGCCTTTGAAACCGCGGTTTCCCCGTTCCTGATCTCCCAATTAAATACCACGTCCTTCCTTCCGTTTTCCCTCCTGCGCCTGCCGCCTCTCCGGGTCTTCACGTTTTAAACCATCCATGAGTTCCTACAATCTCACGCACCTCGCCCAGCTTGAGCACGAGGCCATCTTCATCCTGCGCGAGGTCGCCGCGCAGTTTGAACGGCCCGCGCTCTTATTTTCGGGCGGCAAGGACTCCATTGTCATGGTGAAGCTTGCGCAAAAGGCGTTCTGGCCGGCGAAGTTTCCCTTTCCGCTCGTCCACATTGACACCGGCCACAATTTTCCCGAGACCATCACCTTCCGAGACCAGCTGGTCGCCGAAACGAAGGGGCGGCTGGTCGTGCGTTACGTCGAGGATTCGATCAAGGCCGGCCGCGCGGTTGAGGAGAAAGGACCCAACCCCTCACGAAACACGCTCCAGACGGTGACGCTGCTCGACGCCATCGAGGAGCTGAAATTCGACGCCTGCCTCGGCGGGGCGCGGCGCGACGAGGAGAAGGCCCGGGCCAAGGAGCGGTTTTTCTCGCACCGGGACGAGTTCGGCCAGTGGGATCCCAAGAACCAGCGCCCCGAGCTCTGGAACCTCTTCAACGGCCGCAAGCAGCCCGGCGAGCATTTTCGCGTTTTCCCGCTCTCGAACTGGACGGAGATGGACGTCTGGCAATACATCGCCCGCGAAAACCTGGCGATTCCGTCGATCTATTTTGCGCACGAGCGCGAGATCGTGAACCGCAACGGCATGCT
>CAIQBC010000173.1 GCA_903869955.1 uncultured Opitutia bacterium | reverse complement strand
CTACGGCCCTCGCCGCTTCGGTGAAACCATCTATACACAATTGGTGGATTGTGCACAAGTGCTTAATTACGCCGGGACTGGACAAAAAAGGCGCCGCAGAGGTAGGCCAAGCCATGTCACAAACAGCACTCGCTAAGGTCCAGCGGGAAGCCCGCAATCGGGGATACCGGTCCTCCTATACCAAGGAGGTCGCCGACCTGATCTGTGAGCGCCTCGCAGAGGGTGAGAGCCTCAACTCCATCTGCAAGCCCCACCACATGCCAGGGGAAAGCGCAGTCCGGTATTGGGCGCTATCAAACCGAGATGGTTTCGCGGCGAAATACACGCAGGCAAGGGAAATCGGCTACGACCGCATGGCCGAGGAAGTTCTCAAGCTCGCGGACACCCCGCGCAAGGGCAGGAAGATCACCGACAAAGCAGACGGAACGCGGGAGGTGGTCACGAGCGACGCCGTTGACCGGGCCAGATTGCAGGTGGACACGCGGAAATGGCTGCTTTCCAAGGTGTTACCGAAGATTTACGGGGACCGCCCGCCCCCTGGCGCGAACATCAACATCAGCATCGGCGGGCCGCAGGGGATCGCGGCGAAACGAGTGCTCTTGGCCTCGCTGGACGATCTGGCGGCCGGCGCGCACCTGATTGAGGGAGAGGCTGAGGAGGTCCCGTTCGAGGGGTAGGTTCTCGGCATGTTCTTGTTTATAGGGCGAATTTGACGGGGTTAGCCGTCCCTGAGCACGGTCGGCGGGGCTTAACGTCCCCAGAATCGTCGTCTGTGCGGCCCGATGCGGCAGGATGGACGTTGACGCGGACCGTGGCGGCATGTCTACCATGCGGCCATGGACAAGCCTCGCTCGATCACTCTCAACCTCCGGGTCTCGGCCGAAGTTCGCGCCGTGCTATCGGCGATCGCCCTGGACGAGCGGCGTCCTCTCGCTAACCTATTGACGAAGCTGGTGGATGAGGCGCTTTCCGCTAGGCTGGCGCGTGAGAAGGGAGCAACCTGATGGCTGTAATAGGGGATAAGGAGCGGGCGCAGGCGCAGATGACGGTGGCGCGGTATGCACGGGACTTCGGCGGCGCACCGGCCTCTACGGCACCCCGAGTCGTGCCGCGCGTCGAGGGTGTGGTTCGGGGTGCTGGCCCGGCGTCGGCGACACGCGAGGCTCCTCCCGCCCAACCACCGACCACATACAAACCGTCCCCAGCCGTGACTGTTGTGGGTCACGACGTGACTGTTGTGGGTCACGACGTGACTGCGCCAAGTCACACGACACCCCCAGCCGTGACGGGTGGTAGTCACATGAGCTTCGGCGAGGCGGTGGATGCTCTCGGGGTCGGGCAGGATGAATTGGCCGCGTGCATGGGGGTCTCGTCGTCCGCGATCCGGACGGCCCGCCTTCGCCCCGATTCGCCTTCGCACCGCGCTCCGCCGAAAGGGTGGCGTCAAGCCATCGCCCGCCTCGCCCGAGAACGGGCAGACCACCTCCAGGCTCTCGCGGCCGAGATGGAGCGCGACTGATCGGGCTTGCGTGCCGACCGGGACCGCGGCGATGATGCCGCGCGTCTATATATAAGGAGAGGGCGATGGACGAGGTTCAGATCAACGCAACCATGACCGCAGCGGCCGATGTCCGGGCGCGGGTGGAGCACACAATGCGGCAGGCCGGCGTGGTGCAGCATCCCGCGTGGCCAAACGTCGGCGTCGTCGTCGATCCGCAGCAGGCCCAGGCCAGCGCGGTCAACCAGCCGCAGTTCCAATACGGGACCGACGCCAGCCTTCTCCCGTCCGATGTTGAGGCGCCGTTCACCACAGAAAGCCTCGTCGTCCGCTGCTACTTCCCCGTCTTTGTGTCCTACCCCGAGGGAGCGGCGCCACTGCCGGCGCCTGTTGTGCCGCTCCCGCCCGCCGCCGCACTCCCCGACACCGAGCAACGCGCGCCCGATCCCGCCCGCCCCGCCGACATCGTGGTGGACATCCTCCGCAGCCAGCCGCTCTCCAAGCCCGACCGTGCGCGCATCGGCCGAGAGCTGGACAGCGCCAATGAGCGCGCCGACGGCACCAAGGCCGGCACCAACGAGGCGTTCGGCCGCATCCGCAGCGGCAATCCAATCGCCCGCATCGGTCTCGCCACCCTTTGACCGGCCTTCAACTCCGCTCCCTCGCTCCCGACCAGGCCAGATCTCCCCTGCCGCGCGCCACCCCCGGCGCCGCGGCCCCGCCGG
>CAIQBC010000172.1 GCA_903869955.1 uncultured Opitutia bacterium | reverse complement strand
CCGCCGCCGCCGTCGGCGCGGCGGCCATCGCGCCGGTGGCGGGCACGCGGAACAGGCACGCGACCGCCATCACCGCGCCCGCCAGTGCTGCCGCGATGCTCCAGCCCGGCAGCCCGCGCGTGCGCGGTGTCGCGTCCGCCGCCACGCGTGGCAGCAGCGCGAGCACGCCCGCCGCCAGCGCCAGCATCGCGGCCAGCGTGAACCAGCCCGACCCGTCCGGCCCGTGCCAGTAATGAAAACGCGCATCGTCGTCCACCACGAGCGCCAGCAGCATCGCCCGACCGACCGACAGCAGAAACGCCGCCGGCAGCGTCAGCGCCGCGACCAGCACCGTGCGCCGCCACGACAGACCGAGCGCAAGCGCGGCGGGCAGCAGCAGGCGCAACATCAGCGCCGTCAGCGGCTGGGCTGTACAGGGCAGGCCGACGAGCACCGCGCCTCCCGCCGTCTTGAGCAACGCGCCCTCGCGGCCCACTTCGAACCCGAACAGCCGCAGCCCCGCGCCCGCCGCAGCCGCCGTCGTCTCGCAAAGCCAGTCCCCGCCCCGCGGCCCCTCGAGCCACCGGCCCGACAACGGTGCCAGCACCCACAACAGGGCGATCGCCCACACCCGCCAGCCCACACCCAGCCCACGCCAGCCCCACGCCAGCACGATGAGCAGCACGGCCGCCAGCGGCAACGCCGCGCGCACCAGCCAATAATCCTCCGGCCACACGCCCGCCGAGAGCCAGGCCATCGCGCCCCACAGCGCCAGCCCGGCAACCGCCGCCGGGCGTGGGGCGATTTTTTCCGGCCAGTCGCGCCACAGCCGCCAACCGATCCACGCCGCGACGAGCAGCCCCGTCGCCGCCTCGCCCGAGTTTCCCGTGATCCGGTCCGTGGCACGCGCCAGCGGGAGCACCCACGCCACCACGAGCACCACGACGGCCGCCTCGCTCAGCGGGCGGACACAAAAAAGCGACTGCGTTGCCGCAGTCGCCAGAATTTTTTTGTCGGAAGGCATCGGGCGATCAAAGTCAGCCGCCCGAGGTGAGGCCAGGGCCGGGCGTTTTCAAGCCACAACCGCCGCCACCTGCCGGCGCCGCCAGCGCGCCCAAGCCGAGGCGGCACCCATGACGAGCAGACCCGCCGTCTCTGAAGGCGTGAACGGAATCGGGGTCGGGGGGGTGTCAGCCAGCGAGAGCGAAGCCGTGCCGCCGAGGAATAGGTAAGGGTTGGTGGGCGAGTTGGTCGCGTCGAGCAAGCCGGCGGCGAGCAGGCCGCCGTTGCCCTGCAGGGAGGCGAGAATCGCCGCGCCATTGCTGATGGCCCCGCCGAGGGTGAGGGTGTTGGTGCCGTTGGAGAAGCCGTTCAGAAGGAGGCCGGTGTCAATGCCGCCGAGCGTCAGCGTGATGTTGTTGCGGTCAAAGCCGGTCGCATCCGTGTCCAGATTGAAAAACTTCATCGTGATCGAGAGCGAATCGAGGGTGGCGAGCGACCCAAAGGACTGCGCCGAAAAGTCGAAGGTGCCGAAGTTCGCGGTCGACTCGGACTTGGGCCAAGTGTTCACGTCGAGGAAGTCGAAGCCCGGGTTGAGCGTGGAGTTCGGCAGCGTGATGCTGGCGTTGATGGTGAGGGCGCGGGCCGCAGTGGCGGAAAAAAGGACGGCGGCAAACAGACTGGCACGCAAGGCGAGGGTGGAGATTTTGCGCATGGAATTGGGTGGGCTGAGGTCAGATTCACGGTATCATCGGCCCCGGTCAACCAGGAAATAGGGGTAATTACCTATTCGTTTTGTTAAATTATGGTTATCTGTATCTTGTGTTTAATATTTATCGGGTTAGTGACCGATAATGGGCGCGAAAGTCAGTTTCATGACTGGGACCCAACCGGACCTCATGCGCCACACATAGCCTTGGTCAGAGGGATCTACTTCGCCCAAGCGTCCTTGAGCGTGATCGTGCGGTTGAAAACAAGACGCGGCGCGCCGGCGGGCGGCGGCCCGGCGGCGCTGTCCTTGGCGTCGGGTGTGAAGTAGCCAAGGCGCTCGAACTGGTAGAGTTCGCCAGGGCAGGCGGTGACGAGGGAGGATTCCAATTTCGCGGTCAGGACTTCCAGTGACCTGGGATTCACGACTTTCAGGAAATCCTCCTCGGCGGCGGGCTCAGGGACGATGAAAAGGCGGTCGTAAAGGCGCACCTCGGCTTCAACGCATTGCGTGGCGCTCACCCAGTGGATGGTGCCCTTCACCTTGCGGTCGGAGTTGGGCTGGCCGGAGCGCGTGGTGAGGTCGGCGGTGCCGCGCAGCTCCACGAGGCGGCCGGCGGCGTCCTTCACGACCTCGTCACACTTGATGATGCAGGCGTATTTGAGGCGGACCTCGCCGCCGGGTTTCAGGCGGAAGAATTTTGGCGGCGGCACCTCGGCGAAGTCTTCGCTCTCGATGAAGACTTCGCGGGTGAGGGCGAGGACGCGGGTGGAAGGGGCTTCGCTCTGCGGGTCGTTCGTGGCGCGGCACTCGATGGTTTCGCCAGGGGCAAGGTTGGTGAGGACGAGCCGGACCGGGCGAAGCACGGCGAGGCGGCGCTGGGCGCCGGTGTTGAGCTCCTCGCGGATGGCATGCTCAAAGACGGCGACGTCCGTAAGGCTGTCGAACTTGGTCACGCCGACACCCGTGACGAAGCGGCGAAGCGCGCTGGCCGGGACGCCACGGCGGCGCAGGCCGGAGAGCGTGGGCATACGCGGGTCGTCCCAGCCGGCGACGACCTTTTCATTCACGAGCTGGAGGAGCCGGCGCTTGCTGACGATGGTGTAGCCAAGGTTGAGCTTGGCGAACTCGTATTGGTGCGGCAACGGGCGCGGCAGGCCGAGCGACTCCAGCACCCAGTCGTAGAGCGGACGATGATCGGTAAACTCGAGGGTGCAAATGCTGTGGGTGATCCCCTCGAGGTAGTCGCTGAGGCAATGCGCGTAGTCGTAGAGCGGGTAGAGGCACCATTGGTCGCCGGTGTGGTGGTGGGCGGTGTGGCGGATACGATAGAGCAGCTGGTCGCGCAGCCACATGTTGGGCGAAGCCATGTCAATTTTGCTCCGGAGCGAGCGGGCGCCTTCGGGAAACTCGCCGGCCTTCATCCGCGTGAACAGGTCGAGGTTTTCCGCGACGCTACGGTTGCGGAAGGGGCTGTCCTTGCCCGGCCGGTCGGGTGCCCCGCGGTATTTGTCGGTGTCCGCCGGGCTCAGGTCGCAGACGTAGGCCTTGCCGCGCTTGATCAGTTCCACGGCATACGCGTAGAGCTGGTCGAAGTAGCTAGAGGCGGAAAAGGGTTCGCTGTTCGCACCGGGCGCGACGGGGGCGAGATAGTGGTCGGGCCGGCCATTGGTCGTGACGGCGGTGGGCGTGGCCCCTTTGGGTTTGAAGCCGAGACAATGGTCAGCCCAGCCGGCGATGAGCCATTGCACATCGGCAATGATGGACTCGACATATTCAACCTCCTCCTTGGCGGGGTTGGTGTCATCCATGCGGAGGTTGCACTGGCCGGCGTTTTCGCGGGCGATGCCGAAGTTCAGGCAGATGGACTTGGCGTGGCCGATGTGGAGGTAGCCGTTAGGCTCGGGCGGGAAGCGGGTGACGATTTTCGCGTAGCGCTGCTCCGCGACGTGCCGCGCGACGAGATCGCGGATGAAGTCGGTGGGCGCAGGCGTGGCGGCGGAGGCGCTGATGGCGTCGGACATAAAGGCAGCAAGTTGCCCGGCGGGCTGGTCCGAGGCAAGAACACGTTAGGAGCAGTCAACCAGCGCGGCACGACCATGACGCTTCTCGCGGCGGCCAGTGGCGAGTAATGCAACCCCAGCTCCAGCCGCACGCGCTCGTGGCCAGCAGCAGATTGCTGGTTACCCGCAGGGCAAAATTG
>CAIQBC010000171.1 GCA_903869955.1 uncultured Opitutia bacterium | reverse complement strand
CGAGAGACCGTCACTCTCGAAGGGCGGCGGCGCACTCCAACCGGGGGTCGAATCCAGAACACCCCCGAAAATAAATCATCCGCACCGCGCAGACCCGAAGGCTGCGGCCGTGCGGTTGGCTGCGTTCCATTCAAAGAGCGGATGAGAGCCTACGCCGGTGGCGGCAAGTTGGCAAGCAAGTTTGCGCCGCATGGCCACGCCTGGACAAAAAAACGCCGGAGCCTTTGTGGGGCTCCGGCGGAGTTGATTGATTTGGCTAAGAGCCGACTGCTTAGGCGCCCGGAGCAGGAGCGGCAGGAGGCGCACCCGCGCCAGCACCGGCACCCGCGTTGCCGCCACGACGACCGCCGCGACCAGCACCGGCGCCCGCACCAGCGGCACCAGCACCCGCACCAGCACCCGCGCCAGGACCCGCACCAGCGCCAGCACCGAAGCCAGCACCAGCAGCGCCTGCACCACCGCGGCCACCGCGGTTACCGCCGCCTGCCGGCATGACCAACGCGTTAAAGGCCGTAACCTGATCAGCCGTCAGGGCCGCCCGGATTTTGTCCAGATTGGCCGTGCGGGTGGTGTTGTAAGCGTCGAGCGCCTTGTTGTAAGCGTCCACCGCAGTCTTGAGGTCAGCGAGAATCGGAGTGATTTTCGCCTCTTGTTCGGCTGTGAGTCCGGTGACGCCACCGGTACCCTTGAGCTGCTCCATGGTGATGGCCGTAGCGGGAGCCGCGGCTCCGCGAGCGCCGGCGCCAGGGAACTGGCCGGCACCGGCTGCACCGGCGGCACCGCCGCGACGACCTTGGCCGCCGCCGGGGGGCTGACCGCCAGGAGCGGCGCCAGGAGCGCCCGCTTGCGCGAGGGCGTCGGTTGTGGCCAAGCCGAGGGCGAGAACGCCGATGGCAACGAAGGATTTGATGTGCGACTTAATCATGTTGAGGTTTGTTTTGGTGGGGTTGAAGTTTGTGGTTAGACCCGCTTCTGACGCGCGAGCGGGGGTCATGGTTACACCCTCCTGCGCCTTTGCAACATGAATTTTGAGCGCCTTACCTCCCTCGCCCGCGAGACCGTGGCCACCACGCAAGCCCGGCTGCCGGCGGCCGTCCGCGCGGCGGCGACGGCGGTGCCGGTGCACCTTGCCGCCGAACCAGATGAAGCTGTTGTCAACGAGGGCTTTGAGCCAGATATTCTCGGCCTGTTCACCGGTCCGGCCCATGGCGACGACCGTGGGGAGGACAACCTCCTGCCGCCGCAAATCTTCCTCTATTTGGAAAATCTCTGGGATTTCGCCGAGGGCGATGTGGGCGTGTTTCGTGAGGAAGTCCGGCTGACCTATTTACATGAACTCGGCCATTACCTCGGCTGGAACGAGGACGACCTGACCGTGCGCGGGCTCGACTGATCTGCGGGCCGGCGATTAACGCCGCGTCGGGTAGCGGGCCAGGATGATTCCTGCGTCGGAAGGCAGGGGCGCCTCCCCGAGGCGACCGCGGACGGCTCGGAGAGCCGTCCCGACCAAACGGAGCCACTACCGGGCTTTTCTTTGGGGCGGGTTCGTGCAGGCTGGCGGGATGGAAGGCTTGCGCGAACTCAGGGAATTGATGCTCCGCGCGCCGCGGCTCACGCTGGCGGTGGCGGAGAGCGTGACGTGCGGGCGCGTGCAGGCACGCATAGGGGAGATCTCGGGGGCCTCGGAATTTTTCCTTGGCGGCCTCACGGCCTACGCGCTCGAAGCGAAGGCGCGGCACCTTGGCGTGGAGCGGGCGATGGCGGCGGCGTGTGACGGGGTGTCGGCGGAGGTGGTGGCGCAGATGGCGCGAGGGGCGGCGGCGTTGTTTGGCGCGGATGTGGGCGTGGCAACGACGGGTTATGCGGAGCCGATCAAGGAGGGAGGGGAGACCGGAGACCGGAGACCGGGCGCGGGCGGCCGGGGTGACGGGCGGGAGCCATTTGCGTTTTGGGCGGTGGCCTGGCGCGGCCCCCTCCATGGGTCAAAGGGCGGTGGCGGGTGGGAGACCCGCACGGGAAAAATTGTCTGCCTCGGCGCGACGCGTGCGGCGGCCCAAGGGCTGATCGCCGACGCGGCGCTGGCGGAATTGCTGGCCCACCTGCGTGCGACGCGGGGGTGATAACAACCAGCCGATCCCTATGGACGGGGGGCTCCCCGCCTACCTCAAGCACCCACCAGCCGGGCTCAGTGCGTGATTTTTTCCACGTAGTTCATGAGGAACACCGTTTCGGGCGCGGGCTTGATCCAGTCGCCGTAGAGCAGTTCAGGCAGGCCGTAAGTGGTGTTGTGGAGGAGCTGGTTGGCCTCGTCGTCCCGCGAAATGAAGCCGGCCTTCACCGTGGCACCGGCGTAAAGACCGGAGTTCTTCGAATAAACGAGGACCGGAACCTTGAGGATGCTGCCATCCTTCCAGGCGTCGGCCTCGGCGGACTTCGGGCCCGCGACGGCCTTGGCGTCGGCCCCGATGTCCAAGCGGCCGTTGAGCAGCGCCCGGGGGGTCTGGTCGTCGGTGATGATGTAAATCGTTTCGATGGACTTGCCGCCGAGCTGGAGGCCGAGGCTGGCCTCACCGGCGCGGATCAGCGCGGGCACGCTCCATTTGCCCTCAGGCCGCCGGACCATGATGACGCCGTAGCCACCCTGGACCCCGAGGATGAAGCCGGCCTTGAACTGGTTGACGATGACGATGGCGTGCGCCTGCTTGAGCACCTCGGCCGGGATGGCGGTGGTCTTGTCGGCCATGAACTCACGCAGGATGGCCTCGCAAGTCTCGACGTGCTTCACGAGGTCGTCGCGGGGGGAGGCCGTATGGGGTGCGGGGGCGGCGGCGCGGGCGCAAGGGGTGACGGCGAGCAACGCGAGCAGGAGCGGGAGAAGTTTTTTCATCGTGGCGACGGGTTGGATTGCATCCACAGTGGGGATCATCGGCGGTTTGGAAAGCACGGACTTTGTGCAGAGGAGGGAGAAGAGGGTTGGCGCGAAGGCAAAGGCGAAGGCGGAAACGTCCCCCATGGCCTTGTTCGACAAACGCGCCCTTTGGGTGGCCGACGCGGGGTAGTGGCTCAGTTTGGTCGGGACGGCTCTCCGAGCCGTCCGCGGTCGCCTCGGAGAGGCGCCCCTACCTTCCGACGCAGGAATCATACTGACCCACGACCAAAAGCCCCTGCTCCGGGCGCGCGCTCACCCGTCGCGCTGCGGACGTCGGCCGCTTCGCAGGCAACCTTGTTTCCTCGGGGGAAAACACGCGCGCCCGGGCTGCATTCAGCGGCTGCTTCCGGCTCCGGCGGGGCAACGGACGCAGAATAATTGGGGGTGCGCTTTTTTCCTCTGGCGGGGTGTAACCGCGGGCGTTAGGCCAGCGCGCACATGAAAGTGCTCGTCACCGGCGCGGCCGGGTTCATCGGCTTCCACCTTTGCCGCCGGCTCGCGGCCACGCGCCGTTGCGAGGTGCTCGGCGTGGACAACCTCAGCGACTACTACGATGTCGCCCTCAAACGCGCCCGGCTCGCCGGGCTCGCGCCACTGGAAAAATTTCGCTTCGTGCAGGCGGACTTCGCCGAGGCGGAGAATTTCCGCCGGCTGCACGAGGGCTTCCGGCCCGACTACGTCATCCACCTCGGGGCGCAGGCCGGGGTGCGGTACAGCGCGGAAAACCCCGCCGCCTATGTGCACAGCAATCTCGCGGGCTTCGTCAGCGTGCTCGAGGCGTGCCGCGCCCGGCCGCCCAAGCATCTGGTCTTCGCCTCGTCGAGCAGCGCGTATGGTGCGGACGCCAGCGTGCCGTTCTCCGAGGAGCAGGCGGCGGACCGGCCGGTGTCGTTCTACGGCGCAACCAAGCGCGCCAACGAGCTGATGGCGCACAGCTACGCGCACCTGCATGGGCTGAACGCGACGGGCGTGCGCTTTTTTACCGTCTATGGCACATGGGGACGGCCTGACATGACCCCGATCATTTTTGCCAAGGCGATCTGCGAAGGCACGCCGCTGAAGCTGTTCAACGAAGGGAAAAACCGCCGCGACTTCACCCATGTGGACGACATCGTGGACGGGCTGCTGAAAATATTGCTTTATCCGCCGCCGCCGCCGGAGCGCGCCGTGCCGCCGTATCGGATTTTCAACCTCGGCCACCACCGACCGGTCGAGATGCGGCTGTTTGTCGCGATGTTGGAGACGCTGCTGGGAAAAAAAGCCCGCATCGAGCTGCTCCCGCCGCAGCCGGGCGACCTGCCGGAGACGTGCGCCGATCTCACGCGCGTGCAGGCCGCCGTGGGCTACGCACCGCGGGTCGCGCTGGAGGACGGGTTGCGGGGGTTCGTCGAGTGGTTCAAAGATTATTACCGGTTTTGAGCGGAAGCCGATTCCCGCCGGATCTGCCCGATGGGTAGTGGCTCAGTTTGGCAGGGACGGCTCTCCGAGCCGTCTGCGGTCGCCTCGGAGAGGCGCCCCTACCTCCCGACGCACGCATCAAACGGTAACACTACGACCAGCGGCTGTTTTTTTGCGTTTTCCCTCCGAAGTGACTGCGGGTAGAGATTGTTCTCCATGAAAACCCTTCTCCTTCTCACCGCCTCCAATATCTTCATGACGTTCGCCTGGTATGGGCAGCTCAAACTGGAGGTATTCAAGGGCAAGCCGATCTGGCTCGTGATCCTGATGGCGTGGGGCATCGCGTTCTTCGAGTATTGCCTCATGGTGCCCGCCAACCGGCTGGGCGCGGCCCAGGGAATGAGCGGTTACCAGCTCAAGATCGCGCAGGAGGTGATTACTTTGACGGTGTTTGTGGTCTTTGCGTGGCTGGTGCTGGGCGAACGGCTGCGGTGGAACCACGCGGTGAGCTTTGCGCTCATCCTGCTCGCGGTGTGGGTCGCCACCGCCTTCAAGCCAGCGGACGGCGCGTGAATTTGCGTTGCCGCCGCGCCGGTACGGTAAAGACTCCGCCCCATCACTTCGCCCGTCACCATGTTCCAGGTCACCTTTTCCGAGCAGAGCATTGGCGAGCTTAACCGGCTCGGCCAGCTCGCCCAGATGGAGGCCATCGGCCCGATCAGCCGGCTGACGGCCGACGACCTGGCCCATCCGCGCGAGCCGTTGGGAAAATTTTCCCGTGGCGGGCAGGCGCTCTACCGGCTGCGCAGCGGCGGGCACCGGTTTTATTTTGAAGCGCGGGACGAGGGCACGCTGCACGTCACCTACATCCTGCACCAAAATTCGCTCGAGGATTTCCTGCTGCGCAACAAGCTCCCGGTCTCGGAATCGCAGCTCGTCGAGCAGCATTCCAAATTCTGGAAATACCTTGAGTCGCTCACCCGCTCCAAACCGAAATGACGGCCTGGCCCCGCCGCTCCACCCGCCGCGCGCTCCCCCTGCCCCGACCCATTTAGCCGCCATGGACCCCTCCTCTCCCCCCAACCTCCGCGAGGACGACCCCGCCAATCCCTATCACGTCGCCCAAGCCAGCCGGATTTATTTCTGGCCGAACCTGATGACGG
>CAIQBC010000170.1 GCA_903869955.1 uncultured Opitutia bacterium | reverse complement strand
CGCTGCCGCCGCCGGGGCGGCCGCGCCGGCGTTGCCCTTGCGGGCGCGCTTCTTCTTCTCGCCGTCCTTGCCCCCCTTGGCGCCGTCCTTGCGGCCGCCGTTCTCCTTGCCCCAGCGGGGCTTGCCGCCGCCCTCGCCGGTCCCCTCCTTGTTGCGGGAGCCGAGGGCCTTGCGCGCCTCGGGGCAGAGGGGACCGACGAGGGAGCCGTCGGCGGTGACGGCCTTGGAGACGCCCATGGCCTTGAACGCGGCGGCCACCTTGGCCGGCCAGGAGTCGATAGACTTGTGGTCCTTGTTGGCCAAGAGCTGGTCGCGGTCCCAGCGCTCGCGCGTCTGGAGCTGCGACACTATCGCCCACGACCCGAACTGGGTGTGGTTGGCCAGCCAATAGTAGCGGTGACCGTGGCGGAACACCGTGCGGATGTGTTGGATGGCCTTGCGGACCTGCTCGAGGGCCTGGATGGTCGGGTCGAGCCACTCGAGGCGATCATCCGTGGGCCCCAAAGATTCGAGCAGCGGGTTCAGGGGCATATGCGCGAGCGGCGCCATAGGCCCGGAGGTAGGGAGGAACTCACCCTCGACCGCCACCACGCGGCGCGCAAGGATGCCGAGCTTGTCGCCCAGCCCTTCGATACCGCGGTTGAGATCGAGGAGGATCGGCGTGAAGCACCTTGCTTCCGTCGTCATGTGTGCCTCTTCCTCGCGGGCCATGGAGACGTTGCGCAGGAGCTCTTGCTTCTGCTGCTGAATGGCCAGCTCGCGTGCGACCTGCGCACCTTCAGATGTGTCGCGGTCGGCGAAGGTGACCGGCTCGACGCGAGAGCGCTTGGAGCCACCCTCACGGTGCGCGGTGGACGCCGTGGAAGTGGAACCGCCCGCCGAGCTTCCCGGTCCGCCGGTGAGGTTGACCACGGAAGGCGCGGGGCGGCTGCCTCCCGCCGACGAGGCGGCGGCGCGGCCGCTGCCGGCCACCGCGCTCGCGGCGCGCAACGTCGCGTTGCGGGTGTTGACCATGATCGTGCAGATCTTGGACATCTTCTCGTTGGCCTCCTGCATCGCGTCCACGTCGTCTTCGTCTTCAGGAACGAAGATGTTGGAGGCGCGGGTCAGGAAAGATCGGACCGAAGCCGATTGGCCAGGGGAAGGTTCATCCGCGAAACCAGCGTTGCGGAGAGCTTGGCAGAGGGCGACCGAGTGGTCACTGCCCCCGTCGGTACTGATGTACCGCTTCTGTCCGTCCGGGACAGGCTGTAGCTGCGCACCGGCAATGCCATTGCCGGGCGGTACGCCACCTCCAGCAGCCGAAGCCGCATTTGGAGCAATTTGAGTAAAAGTTGGAGCACCCGACATTTTCGGTCGAAGATAATGTCGTAGATAAGCGGAAACAGAAGGTCTCTTGATCGTCGATTCAAATATGCTAAAGCTGCTTATGGGACAGGGTGTCCGCAAAGCAGATTGCACGAAAAAGGCTGACGGGCAGACAGCAGCAAGCTATTTAGCTTGCCGCGTGCGTACAATTGTACAGTCTGAACACAAACACAGAATATAATTCGTGTGTGGTGTAAACCGTCGGCCGTGGCCCGCGATGCCGGTCGGAAAGGCCGGGGGCCGAGGCGACGTGATCGACCGCCGCCAGGCGGGCCGGTCCGTTCGGCCGGAATGAACAGCGTTCTTTCCAGCTCACTCGGCCTTCGGCCTTCGT
>CAIQBC010000169.1 GCA_903869955.1 uncultured Opitutia bacterium | reverse complement strand
GGTTATTGAAATCATGCGCGATACCGCCGGCGAGCAGGCCGACCGCCTCCATCTTTTGCGTCTGGAGCGCGCGGGCCTCGCTCTCGATCAGTTTGTGGTGGGCGAGGTGGCGGGCGCGGGCGATGGCGAGCAGGCCGGCGAGGTTGTGGGCATGGCTGTGCTCGCTGTGGGCGGGAGGGGTAGGCGAGTGATGGAGCGCGATGAGGTAACCGGCTTGCGGGTCGTGCCGGTCAATGGGCAAGGCGAAGCCGCCTTGCCAGCCGAGCTCCTTGAGCCGGCGTGCATCGAGCGGAAAATCGGCGGCATCCTCGGGCAGATCCAAGATGAAACTTGTCGGCATCCGCGACACAGTGCAGGGCGGCAGCTCGGCGAGGGCAATGCCTTCGGCGGCGACGGCGCGCATTGGGCTGTCGTCCTCTGGTTTTAGAAGCAGGACAGCGGCGGGAAGCGCGAGAGTCACGTGAAACAGGCGCAGCGCCTCGCGGCTGATATCCTCGAGCGAGCGTTCCTCGAGTACCATGCGGCTGAAATGGGTGAGCGAGGTCTGTTGCAACGCGATCTGGGTGAGATCTTGCGCGTGCAACTTCTGAACATGGATATCAATCGCGCTGCCGATGTAACCAAGCATCCCGCCATGAGGGTCGCGCCACGGATGGATGCGCTCCTGCACCCAGCGGTGGGAGCCATCGGCATGACGGAGGCGGTATTCAAAAGACTCCCGCCGGCCGCTGAAGGGCGTGTTGCTGCCGGTTAGTTTATCGCGGTCGTCCGGGTGAACGAGCTCGTGCGCGCGCTCCGGCGGCGAATCTGCGGCGCTGCGGCCGGTGGCGTTTTGCCACGCGCTGTTGACGAGAAGCAGGCGGCCGTCGCGGTCGCTGATCCAGAGCATCGCCGGCACCACATCGAGAAACGACTGCCACGCCGGATCAATCGGCGGAGGATCGGCGCGATGCTGGGGATGCGAGCGGCGGATAAAATATGGCATGACCGGGGAGGTACCCGAGCTTCTGCCGCTGGTGCGTTCCAATGGCACGTTTAATTTTCAAGCAGGTGGAGGCCGGGCGGGCCAAGATCATGCACGGGCCGCCCAAATGAGCAATAAGCTGGTCCTAGGTTCCGGGGGCCCAGTGCGACCTTGACGCAAAAGCCGCGGTACCGCGTCATGACCGCCCGCATCCGTCCCACCTCGCCCTGCCTGACCCCCGCCGCCCAGCCCACACTGTCCGCCGCCATGAATCTTTCCCGCTACTTGAACATCGTCATTTATCGCGCCCTGGCGGGAATCAAGGCCGAGAGCCGGCAGAATTATCTCGGCTATCTTTGGTATCTGCTCGAACCGGTTTTGAGCACGGTCATCCTTTACTTCGCTTTTTCCGCCTACGCAAAGCAGGGGGGAAGGGAGTTTGTGCTGCTGCTGCTGGTCGGCCTCACGACGTGGCAATGGTATGAAGGCTCCTGCCTCCAGGCGGCCGGGGCGATCAAGTCCAAACTGCACATTCTCCAACATTTTGACCTGCCAAAATTTTTGTTTCCTGTCGTCGCTGTCCTGGTCAACACATGGAAATTTTTGTGTGTCTATGCCGTGGTTATCACCAGCGTGGTGGTGTTGGGCCATCGGCCCGGTATCAGCTATTGTTTTTTGCCAGTGGTTCTCATGTGCGAGCTGCTGCTGATCCTGAGCGTCGCCATCCCACTGGCGGTGGCCGTGACCTATTTTAACGACGCCACGACGCTGGCCACGTCGGCCTTCCGCATCCTGTTTTTTGTGAGCGGCGTTTATTTTGACGCGGACAAGGTGCCGGAGAACCTCCGCGCCGCCTTTTATGCCAACCCAATCGCGGGCATCATCGAGTCCAACCGCAACATCATGCTGAAAAACCTGCCGCCCAACTGGGACGCCCTCCTGCGTGGCGCGGTGCAGAGCGCCCTCCTGCTCGGCTTGGGCCTGCTGCTCTGCCACTACGTTAACCGCCGGATCATGAAACATGTCACCATCTGACGCTACCCCGCTGATCGCGTTGCGCCAGGTCGGACTGGCCTATGTCAACCCGCTGACGCGCTTTGCGCCGGCAAAGGACGGCCGCGTCCACGCCTTGCACGACGTGAGTTTCGATGTGTTCGAGGGAGACAAGCTCGGCATTGTCGGCCGCAACGGGGGAGGCAAGAGCACCCTCTTGCGCATCCTCGCGCGCATCTACGATCCCGATGCCGGCTCGGTGCGGTTTGCTCGGAAAATCAACGTCCAGATGCTCTCGCTCGGGGTAGGTTTCGAGGGCAGCCTCACGGGCCGGGAGAATGCCGTCCTTAACGGCATGCTCCTTGGCAAGGGCCGCGCGCATATGCTCGGCCGGCTGGAAAACATCAAGGAGTTCTCCGAACTCGGCGATTTTTTCGAGATGCCCGTGGCCACCTATTCGTCGGGCATGGTGCTGCGGCTCGGCTTTTCGGTCGCGATGGAGACCGATCCCGACGTGCTCCTGATTGACGAGGTGCTTGGCGTTGGCGACGCCTCGTTTGCTCGCAAGTCACATGACGCCTTGGTGGCTCGGCTCGCTTCGCGCCTGACTGTTATCATGATCTCGCATGATCCCGGCGTCATCAGCTCGTTTTGCAACCGGGCGGTCTGGATCGAGCAGGGCCGCACCAAGATGGACGGCCCGCCCGAGGCCGTGTCCGCCGCGTATCGGCAGGCGATCGGCGTATGATCGAGCTGCTTTTCAGTTCCGACCTAAGCGTCACGGTTGGGATCCGCGCCTGTGGCAGCCAGCAGCCTCATCCTTTGGGGCGCCGCAGTGCGCATCGCGATAGGGAGCGACTGCTCCATCGCGGGGAAGTCGTCATCTTCGGCGGCAGATTATATCGCACCGACTGGGTGACGACCTGTCCGCTGCACATCGTATTCAGCGACCCGCTGACGCGCAAAGACAACCTGCCCTTCGCCAAAGGCCCTTGCCGCATCGGCCACGACGCGTGTATTCGCTGCCGGGTGAGGAATTTGGCGGGGGAACACCGTTGGCGACGGTGCGGTTATCGCGGCCGGGGCGGTCGTCACGCGCAACGTGAGGCCCTACGCCATCGTTGGCGGCAAACCCGCCCAAACCATCTGGTTGCGTTTCCCGGAAGCCGTCATCACGCTGCCCTTCCACATCCGGTGGTAGGACTGGCCGGAGAGAAAGCTCGTGCGGCTCTGCCCTTGCTTTGCCCCGACCAGATGAATGATTTCCTCCGCTTCGCCCTGCAATCCTCCGCCCAGTCCCCATGAAAATGCCCCGTTGGTTCAACCGTCCCCCGGCGCCGTTGCCTATGCCGTTGACAGCGGAGCTGACCGCCGCGCAGCGCGAATATCTTAGCCTGCTCAAGAAAACCATTTTGAACTCGGTCTATCATCCCGGCCCGCACGTTCCCGAAGGCAAAGTGTGGCCCAAAGAGCCTGCCCTGTCCATGATCGGCCAGCGGCGGCTGGACAACGTGCAGGAGCTCGCGCTGAACTGCCTGCGCCGGGGCATCCCGGGCGATTTCATCGAGGCCGGCATTTGGAAGGGCGGCGTGATCGCGCTGCTCGCCGGCCTCCTGAAAGTTGTCCCGGCACCCAGCCGCCGTGTGCTCGGCGTGGACTCCTTCGAAGGCATCCCTCCGGCCAAGCCTGAGCTTTACCCCGCAGACGCGGCCCACGTCGGTTGCGACACGTATGAGATTTTGAAAAATAACTCCCAAAAGGAGGTGGAGGAATACCTCTCACGCCTTGGCTTGCTCCCTTCGCCCGAGATCAAGCTGCTCAAGGGCTGGTTCTGCGACGTGTTGCCCCGGCTGGCCCGCGACCGGTTTTGCCTCGTGCGCGTGGATGGCGACACCTACGAGTCCACCAGCCAGGCCTTGGAATATCTGGAGCCCAACGTCAGTCCGGGCGGCTACATTATCATTGACGATTATTTCTCCTGGCAAGGCTGCCGGGTTGCAACCGACGACCACCGGGCTAAGCACAAGATTACCGCCCCACTGATCCGGGTGGACTGGACTTGCGTGTATTGGGAAAAATAAGCGAACCTCGCCATTGGTGGGCCCGGCCCCACCGGCACCATCCATGTCGGAAGCGACCTTCAACCCGCTCGACCATCCCGTCTGCCTCGCGCCGCCGGAGTATCTCTCGCCGGCGGTTGCGTGGTCGGAGCACGTGCCGTTCGCCTTCGCGATCGTGGATCTGTGCCGCCCTAGCACGCTGGTCGAGCTGGGTACACATTACGGCAGCTCCTACTGCGCCTTCTGTCAGGCTGTCGTCGCGCTCGGGCTGGAGACCCGCTGCCACGCGGTGGACACCTGGCGGGGTGATGAGCACGCGGGTCTCTACGGGGACGAGGTCCTCACCCGTCTCCGTGCGCACCATGATCCGCGCTATGGCGGCTTCTCGCGCCTTATGCGCCAGACCTTCGATGAGGCCGCCGCCGGCTTTGCGGACGGCAGCATTGACCTCCTCCACATTGACGGCCTGCACACCTACGAGGCTGTGCGGCACGACTTTGAGACATGGCTTCCCAAGCTGAGTCCGCGCGGCGTCGTCCTGTTTCATGACACCCAGGTTCGCGAGCGCGGGTTTGGAGTCTGGCAGCTCTGGGCCGAGCTGGAGCCGCGATATCCCAGCTTCGAGTTTAGGCACGGGCATGGCCTCGGCGTCCTTGCTGTTGGGGTGACGCCGCCACCGCAACTGCTGAATTTTCTTCATGCCAGCGTAGCCCGGCGCGAGAGCGTGCAGTTGTTTTTTCACCGGCTCGGTCAGCTTTGGTTGGACCAACATCTGGCCGACCTCCGTCTGACCAAGGCGGTCCGCCAAGCCTCCTTGGCCTGGCGTTGGGGCGCGCCCTGGCGAGCGCTCCGGCGGGGCTGGCGGCGCGTGTGCCGTTGAGCGGCCAGCCGACCTTGCCTCACAGATAAAAGCGCCCCAGCCTGCATTTTGTATGGCCAAGATTCTTCTCGTCACCGGTTCCTCGGGCCTCATCGGCTCGGAGGTGTGCGCGTATTTCACACGCGAGCTCGGCTACACCGTCCACGGCGTGGACAACAACCAGCGCGCAGTCTTCTTCGGCCCGCAGGGGGACACGCGTTGGAATCAGACGCGCCTCGTGGCCGAGTTGTCCGGCTTCGTGCATCACGAACTCGATATCCGCGACCGCACCGGCGTGCTCGCGCTTGTGCGCGACGTGAAACCCAACGTGATCGTCCACACCGCCGCGCAGCCGTCGCACGACCGCGCCGCCGCGATTCCGTTCGACGACTTCGACACCAACGCTACGGGCACGCTCAATCTCCTCGAGGCCGCGCGGCAGGCCGCACCGGAGTCGCCCTTCGTGCACATGAGCACGAACAAGGTCTACGGCGACG
>CAIQBC010000168.1 GCA_903869955.1 uncultured Opitutia bacterium | reverse complement strand
TACGAAACCCTCCGCGCCGATATCATTACCGCCATGAAGGCCCGTGACTCCGTCGCGACCACTTCCCTCCGCACGGCCGACGCCGCCATCAAGCGCGCCGCGATGGACGCGAACCGCGACATTGACGACGCCCTCACCCTCGCCACCCTCCGCAAGGCCGTGAAAAATCTGAACGACGCCGCGACCGACTTCGAGAAAGCCGGTCGCGCCGACCTGGTCGTCGCCAACCGGACGGAGATCGTCCTGCTGGAAAAATATCTGCCCAAAGGGCTGGACACCGCCAAGCTCGAGGCGCTCGTCATTGCCGCCATTGCCGCCACCGGCGCGCAGTCCAAGAAGGAAATGGGCAAAGTTATCGGCGCACTCAAGCAAAGCCCGGAAGCGGCGCTCGTTGACTTTGCCGCCGCCAGCAAGCTCATCCAAGCCCGGCTGCCCTGAACCCGCAGTTCGGTGGGTGCCACTGAGCATCCCCGCCGCCGATGCCGAGAGGAGGCACGCCGCGAAGATTTTGGTTGCGCCATCCGCACCCGCGCCTTTGCCTCCCCATCCCGCGTGCCGGATGGACGCGGCAGAAACGCATCGGGGCGTAGCTTAGCCTGGTAGAGCGCTTGCTTCGGGAGCAAGAGGTCGCGAGTTCGAATCTCGCCGCCCCGACCAATTTTCCTTCCGCCAAGGCGGTGCGGCAGGGGAAAACCATTTCCAGTTTGCACCTTCCCGGAAGTTCCGCGTCTTGGGCGCAGCCCTCTTTTCCCTTTGGCCGAACCTGATCCCACCCTCGCCGCGTTGCAGACGCGCCTTGCCTACACTTTCCACGACCCTGCGCTGCTCGCGCTCGCCGTCACTCACCCCTCTTGGTTGGCCGACCACCCCGGCGAGACGGAGAGCAACCAGCGGCTGGAATTCCTCGGCGATGCCGTGCTGCTGCTCATCCTGACTGACGAGCTGTTTCGACTGTTCCCCGGCGAGCGAGAAGGGGCCCTGAGCCGCCACCGGGCCGCCCTGATGAAAGGCGGTTTTCTGGCGCGCCTCGCCCGCGAGCTCGGCCTGGCCGCCTGCCTGCGCCTCAGCGCTGGCGAGGAACGCGCCGGTGGCCGCGACCGGCTGGCCGCGCTGGAGGACGCGTTTGAGGCACTCGTCGGCGCGCTCTACCTTGACACCGGCCTCGATCAGGTGCGACGCGTCGTGCTGGGCGTCTATGGTGATCTCGCGGCGCAGCTCGCCACCGTCGGGAGCGGCGAGAATCCCAAGGGCCGCTTGCAGGAACTCGTGCAGCCCCGGCACGGCAACGACGCCCTCCGCTACGAGGTCGTCCACACGGGCGGTACACCGCACGCCCGCGAGTATCAGGTCGCCGTCTTGCTGCTCGATCGCCAACTTGGTGTCGGGCACGGCTCGTCCAAAAAACTCGCCGAGGAGGCCGCCGCCGCCGCCGCACTCAAAACCTGGCCTCTGGCCGAGATCCGAAGTGAGTCTTTGCCACAGGGAGGCGCGTAAATTGCGACGACAAATTCCGGAAGATTTACCGCACATCGCACGGATGGGCAACGATGGCAGAGTTAAGCCACAAACCGGACGGCCGGTGTCTCGCACGGGCCGTTGTGGTGAAGCGAAGAGATCGTCCCGAAACGCCGGGATCGTTCGGAACGGCGTCTGCAAAGCTAACGCCCTACGACGAAACGGCACTCCACCGTTTCAGGGCCGCCCCGGTGAGCGAGCGCTCGCAGGCCACGATGCCCTCGCGCGGGCCGGCATAGACGAGGTCACCGCCAGCCGCGCCGCCGCCGGGACCGAGGTCAATGAGCCAGTCGGCGAGGTTGATCACATCGAGATTATGCTCGATGACGATCACCGTGTTGCCCTGGTCGCGCAACTTGAAGAGCAGGTCCATCAGGTTCTGGATGTCCACCCAGTGCAGGCCGGTCGTCGGCTCATCGAGGATGTAGAGCACCCCACCCTGCTGGCGCTTGCTCAGCTCCAGCGAGAGCTTGAGCCGCTGCGCCTCGCCGCCGGAGAGCGTGGTCGCCGGCTGGCCGAGCTTCAAGTAGCCGAGGCCCACCGCGTCGAGTGTGGCGAGTTTGTCAATCACCCGCGGGAGGTTGCGAAACAGCGTGATGGCCTCGCGCACGGTGAGATCGAGCACATCGGCGATGGATTTTCCGTGAAAAAAAATCTCCAGCGTCTCGCGGTTGAACCGCCGCCCGCCGCAGCTCGGGCACGGCGCGTAGGCGTCGGCCATAAACTGCATGTCGAGCTTGATGACGCCGTCGCCCTGGCAGCGCTCGCAGCGCCCGCCGCGCACGTTGAAGGAGAAACGGCTCGCCTTGTAGCCGCGCACCTTGGCGAGGGGCACCGAGGCGTAGAGATCGCGCAGCAGGTCGAGCAGCTTGGTGTAGGTCGCAGGGTTGGAGCGCGGGCTGCGGCCGATGGGCTCCTGATCCACCTGCACGAGTTTTTCGAAAAAATCGAGGTGTTCGAGGTGCCGGTGCTTGCCGGGAAGGACTTTGGCGCCGTTGAGTTTCCGCGCGGCGGCGACGGCGAGGATGTCGTTCACGAGCGTGCTCTTGCCCGAGCCGCTCACGCCGGTCACGCACGTGAGCAGGCCGACGGGGAAACGCGCATCAATGCCGCGCAGGTTGTGCTCGCGCGCCTCGCGCACGGTGACGAAGGCACCGTCGGGTTGTTTGGATTTCGCGTCCTTGGTGACGGACTGCCGGCGCGAGAGGTAGGGGCCGGTGCGCGTTTGCTTCGCGGGAGCAGCGATGAGCGCGGCGGGCGAGCCCTGAAAAAGCAGGTGGCCGCCCTCGGTGCCGGCACCGGGACCGAGCTCTATAATCTCATCGGCGGCAAGCATGGTCTCGGCGTCGTGCTCGACGACCAGCACGGTGTTGCCCCGGTCGCGCAGCGCACGGAGCTGGGCGATGAGGCGCTGGTTGTCGTGCGGGTGCAGGCCGATGCTCGGCTCGTCGAGCACGTAGATGACGCCCATCAGCCCCATGCCGAGCTGCGTGGCGAGCCGCACGCGCTGCGCCTCGCCACCGGAAAGGGTGCCGTAGTCGCGGTCGAGCGTAAGGTAGCCCAGACCGGTGTCGGCGAGGAAACGCAGCCGCTGCTCGATGCCGGTGACGACCTCGCGGAGGGCGTCGTGGTCCGCGAGGGCGGCGGAAAGTTTGTGCGCGACCGCGTGCGCGGCGGTCACGTCGAGGGACATGAAGGCGGGGAAGGTGAGAACTGGGAGCGCGACCGCCGCGCTGCGCGCGTTCAGACGAGCGCCGTGGCAGCCGGGGCACGGCCCGCTCACCATGAAGGTCGTCAGCCGCGCCTGAAAGCCCTCGCTGTCGGTGTGGTAAAAGCTCTCCTCCAAGTCCGCAATCACACCGGCGAACGGCCCGGCTTTGGCCGTCCGCATCCGGCGCAGCTTGAAGGCGAACTGCCGCTCCCCCGCCCCGTGCAAGATGGCGTCGCGTGTCGGGGCGGGCAGATCCTGCCAGGGCACGTCGGCGTCAAAGGGCAATTGCTCCGCGAGCTGCTTGAGCAGGGCGTTGTGCTTGATGATGAGATTTTTTCCACCAATGCGCCACGGCTTGAGGGCG
>CAIQBC010000167.1 GCA_903869955.1 uncultured Opitutia bacterium | reverse complement strand
GTTTCCGCCACCACGCCAAGGTCGTGCGTGATCAGAAGAATCGCCGTGCCGAGCCGCTGACGGAGATCGGCGAGCAGGTCGAGAATCTGTGCCTGGATCGTGACATCGAGCGCGGTGGTCGGTTCGTCGGCGATGAGCAGCTCGGGGCGGGTGATGAGCGCCATCGCAATCATCACGCGCTGCCGCATGCCGCCGGAAAACTCGTGCGGGTGCTGCCGCAGGCGGCGGGCGGGCTCGGCGATGCCCACGGCCTCCAGCATGGCGAGGCCGCGGGCGAGGGCGTCTTTTTTTGAAATTTTCTCGTGGATGAGCAGCGGCTCGATCAACTGGTCGCCAATCCGCAGGTAGGGGTTGAGCGACGTCATCGGGTCCTGGAAAATCATGCTGATGCGTTTGCCCCGGATGGCGCGCAACTCGCGTGGCGGGCAGTGCAGCAGGTCGGTGCCATCGAAGAACGCCGTGCCGCCCTCCAGCCGGCCGGGCGGCGACGGCACGAGACCCATGAGCGAAAGGCAGGTGACGGATTTGCCGGAGCCGGACTCGCCGACGAGCCCGAGCGTTTCGCCGCGCTCCAACGAAAAACTCACGCCGTCCACCGCACGGACGATGCCATGGCGCGTGTGGAAGCTCGTGCGGAGGTCCGTGACGGTGAGGAGCGGCATCGTTGATGTTGGAATTTCGATTGTCTGATGTCGGCCTTGAAGCCTTGGTTTGGATTTTGGATTTCCAAATACGGAAGACGAACAGAGACAGAAGCGGGGCAGGCAGGGCGGCAATGGCAAAGGGAGTGGCGACGCCCTCGTCGCCGTGCCCGGGCGGGCTGCAAATGTGGGCGGGGTGCCCTCAACCCGCGTTTGGCAATAGGTGGAATGCGACGTCCAAGCGCCTTGGGCTTTCCGCGAGCGCGGCGGGAGGTTACGTTCCACGCGCGCACAGTTCGTGGGGTCAGGGCACCCGCCTGCATCAGGCAATCTGTCTGGCGGACGGGCACATTTCCCGTTTCGCTGCGCGCGCATGAGAATCTTGGAGGCGGCTTCCCAGGTCGGGCGCAATGGCGCGATGATCTACGCACGGCGGATCATCCCGTTGCTGCGTGCGCGCGGCCATGAATTGTGGCTGGCGGCACGGCCCGACTCGTGGATCGCGCAGGAGACGGCGGGCGAGGCGCGGCTGATCGCCACGGATTTCTCGCGGTGGCCGCTGGCGGAGCTGCGGCGCGTGGCGGACATCTGCCGCCACGAGCGGATTGAGGTCACCCACGCGCACCTCACGCGCGCGGCGGGTTTCTGCGCGCTGCTGCGCGTGCTGCACGGCGTGCCCGGCGTTGCCCACGCGCACTCGCACCAGTTTCAGTTGCACTGGTATTTTCAAAAGCTGGTCGTGGCGGTGTCCGGTGAGACGCTGCGCCGGCACCGGCGCTGGGGCGCGGCGCTGGGCCGGCGGGGCCGCGTGCTGCATAATTTCGTGGACACTGAAAAGTTTGTGCCTGCGGTGGCGATGATGGCGGGCGGCGGGCTTGATCCGTTGCGCACGGTGTGCGGGATTCCCGCGGACGCGCCGGTGGTGCTGCAGGTGGGTGAAATCAATCCGCGCAAGGGGCAGCCGGACACGCTGGCGGCGGCGGTGCAGGTGCGGCGCGCCCACGCGGACGCGCGGTTTGTTTTCATCGGCACGGAGCGTTGCGACGACGATTACTGGCGCGCGTTGCGCGCGGCGGTGAAGCGCGGGGGTCTGGAGGAGGCGGTGATGTGGCTCGGACCGCGCGAGGACGTGGCGCAACTGCTGCCGCACGCGACGGTCGCCATCCTGCCGTCGCGGCAGGAGTCGTTCTCGCTCGCGGCGCTGGAGGCGATGGCGTGCGGTGTGCCGCTCGTGGCCAGCAATGTCGGCGGCTTTCCCGAGATGGTGGTGCCCGGGGTGACAGGACTGCTCGTGCCACCGCGCGACGACAGAGCGCTGGCCGGCGCGATAGGCGGGTTGCTGGACGACCCGGCGCGACGCAAGGCGCTGGGCGCGGCGGCGCGTGCCCACATGGTGGCGGAGTTTTCGCCGGAGGCGCATATCGCCCGGCTAGAGGCGTTGCTGGCGGAGGGGGCGCGAGGCGGCTAAAACCATTTTCTTGCCGGGGCGCGTCTTGATGCGCCCTCGGAAGTAGAAAGGGCGCAGCAAAACTGCGCTCCTTGTTGCTACACGGGGCCGGCTCACTCGGCATAGGCGTCGGGGTGCTCCGGGCCGCGGGCCTTGAAGCGTTTATGGACCCAAAAATACTGCTCGGGTGCGAGACGGACGTGCTCTTCGATGAGGAGGTTGACGCGCATGGCGTCGGCCTCGGCGTCCGCAGTGGGGAAATTTTCCAGCGCGGGCAAAATGGTTAGCAGGTAGGAGCCGTCGGCCCGGCGGCGGCCAAAGTAGGGCACGACCGCCGCGCCGGTCATCGCGGCGATGCGGCCGGTCGCCGTGCTCGTGACGGCGGGCACGCCAAAAAACGGGAGGACGGCGGAGAGCTTGAGGCGGCGCGCCTGGTCGGGCGCATACCAGATGACCGCGCCGGCCTTAAGTGCACGGACGAGGCCGCGCAGGTCGTCAAAATGGATGGCGACGGCCATGCCCCGCTCGCGCTGGCGGCGCATCTGGTCGGCGATGACGGGGTTGTTGGGGTCGCGGTAGAGGCAGCCGAAACGCTGCGTCTCGTTGAGCAACCGGCCGCAAATTTCAAGCGTGGTGAAATGCGCCGTGAGCAGCAGCACGCCGTGGCCGCGCGCGCGGGCGGCGGCGAGATGGCCGAGGCCGGTGATCTCGTGCGGCGGCAGGCGGCGGCGCGGCGCCCACCAGGCTGCGCACGTCTCGAACAGGCCGAGCGCAAGCGCGCTGAAATGCGCGCGGGCGAGCTGGCGGATTTCCCGGGCTGATTTTTCAGGAAAACACAGGCGCAGGTTGACGAGCGCGACGTGACGCCTGACTGGCACGACGCGCCACCACAGCCATGCGAGCACGGCGGCGAGGGCGCGTTGGGCGCGCCACGGCAGGCGCGCGAGCAGCCGGAACAGCGCGACGCCGGCCCACATGGGCCAGTGGCGCGGGTGACGGAGGGATGGTTGCTCGCGGCCGGTATCCATTCTTTGGCGGGCAGCATGGCGGTGGGTGGGCGACGGAGTGAAGCGGGAAAATTTCTTATGGGTTATCGGTTAATGCTCATCGGGCTATTTCCAGACTTGCGTGCACCAAGCGCGTGGCCCGCCCCTGCAATGGCCAAATGAGCGACAACAATTAACCCATAAGCAATTGCCCCCCTTCTTTCGTCTGCTTTAGCTTCACGTGCCATGGTCAATGTCATCTGCATGAAATGGGGCACGAAGTATGGCCCGGAATACGTCAACAAGCTCCGTTCCATGGTGCGCCGTCATCTCGTGCGCCCGCACCGTTTCGTGTGCTTCACCGACGATGCGACCGGCCTCGACCTCGCCGCCGGCATCGAGGCGCTGCCGCTGCCCGCGATGGACCTGCCGACGGGCAAGGAGCGGGGCTGGCGCAAGCTCTCGACGTTCGCCGCGCCACTCGCCGACCTGCGCGGGCCGGTGCTGTTTCTCGACGTGGACGTGGTCATCACCGGCGCGCTCGATGATTTTTTCGAGCTGCCCGGGAAATTTTGCATCATCCACGACTGGGCGCGGCCCCGGCGCATCACGGGCAACTCGTCCGTCTATCGCTTCGAGGCCGGCGCGCACCCCGGGCTGCTGGCGGATTTTCTCGCGCGCATTGACGACGTGAAACGCGAGGTCCGCAACGAGCAGGAATACCTGACGCGTGAAATCCACCGGCAGGGTCTGCTCACCTACTGGCCGAAGGAGTGGTGCGTGAGTTTCAAGCATACCTGTTTGCCAACGTTTCCTTTGAATTTTTTCCGCGTGCCGCCTATTTCGCCGGGCGCACGCGTGGTGGTGTTTCACGGGCACCCGAATCCCGACGAGGCGGTGGTCGGCCAAGGCCGCGGCCTGCTGCGCCATGTGCGGCCCACACCGTGGATCGCCGAGCACTGGCGGTGAAACTTTTGCGGCCAGATTAAACGATGAGCAGATTCAATAGACCGAGTCGCCATGCGCCCTGGTTGAAATCAGATCTCTTTGTCGGGCTCGCCGTTGAGTCGAGCCGTGATTGAGGCAGAGAATGGAAGGGCAGGCATGCACACAAGGTGTGGACCTACGAAAACAAAAAACCGGAGGCGCGAACGCCTCCGGCTGGATGAGCACGATGGGGAAGTGCCAAGAACGGGAGATCAGCCTTGCCCGGGCGTCGCGGGGGCTGGCGCTTTCTGGGCGGCCTGATCCTTCATCGCGGCCTTGCGGCTGAGGCGGACCTTGCCGGAGCGTTCGTCAATGCCGATGCACTTTACGGTGATCGCGTCGCCCATCTTGACGACATCCTCGGTGCGGTTCACGCGGAAGTCGGCCAGCTCGCTGATATGGCACAGGCCCTCGCGGCCGGGGGTGCATTCGACGAAGGCCCCGAAGTCCTTCACGCCGGTCACCCGGCCGTTGTAGGTCTTGCCCAGCTCAATCGGCTCGCCGCCACCACCACCGCCGCCGGGGCCGGAGCCGCCGCCGCAGAGGCCGTCAATCTCCTTGAGCGCACGCGCCATCGCGTCGCCATTGTTCGAATAGACGAAGACCTTGCCGGAGTCGTCCTCGGCGATGTCAATTTGCGCGCCGGTTGTTTCGGTGATGCGGCGGATGGTCTTGCCGCCGGGCCCGATGAGCAGGCCGATCTTCTCCGGGTCAATCTGGATGGTCTGGATGCGCGGGGCGTATTTGCTGAGGTCGCCACGCGGCGCGGGCAGCGAAGCGAGCATCGTGCGGAGGATCTCGATGCGGGCGTCGCGGGCCTGGAAGATTGCGGTTTTCGCGATTTCGAAGGGCAGGCCGTGGATCTTGAGGTCGAGCTGGAAGCCCGTGATGCCCTTGGTCGTGCCGGCGAGCTTGAAGTCCATGTCGCCGAAGTGGTCTTCCTCACCGAGGATGTCGGTGATGGTGGTCCACTTCGTGATGGAGCCGTCGGGACCGTTTTCGGTCATGAGGCCGCAGGAGATGCCGGCGACGGGGGCGATGATCGGCACGCCGGCGTCCATCAGCGCGAGGCAGCCGCCGCACACCGAGGCCATCGAGGTCGAACCGTTGGAGGCCATGATTTCGGAGACGACACGGATGCTGTAAGGAAACGCGTCCTCGGGCGGGAGCACGGGGACGAGCGAGCGCTCGGCCAGCGCGCCGTGGCCGATTTCGCGGCGGCCGGGGCCGGTGGTGCGGCCGGTCTCGCCGACGGAGAAGGGCGGGAAGTTGTAGTGGAGGATGAAGCTCTTTGAGGTGGCCCCGCCGGTGAGGCCGTCCATGTCCTGGGCCTCCTTGGTCGGCCCGAGGGTGACAATGGCGATGTTCTGCGTGTCGCCACGTTGGAACATCGCGCTGCCGTGGACGCGCGGGAGCACGCCGACCTGCGCGCTGATCGGGCGGAGCGATTTGGCGTCGCGTTTGTCCGAGCGGAGGCCGCGCTCGAGGACCGTCTTGCGGTAGGCCTTGTATTGGAGATCCTCAAACACGACCGCAAGGTCCACATCGCTGAAGCGGCCGGCGCCGAGCTCAATCGTGAGGGCGGCGTGCGCCTCGGCCTTGAGGCCCTTGATGTTGGCGGAGCGGATGGCCTTCTCGTGGCCGAAGATGGCGGCGGAGATGCGCTCGGCGGGGACGACGCGCTCGATGATGGCGCGGGCTTCGGGCGTGGCGCCGACGAGGGCGAAGTGGGCCTTGGGCTTGCCGGCGAGCTTCACGAGCTCGCGGATCGCGGCGATGATGGGCTGGATGGCCTGGTGGCCGAACGCGAGCGCCTCAATGAAGTGCTCCTCGGTGATCTGGTCGGCGGAGCCCTCGATCATCAGCATATCCTTCTCGTTGCCGACATAGATGAGG
>CAIQBC010000166.1 GCA_903869955.1 uncultured Opitutia bacterium | reverse complement strand
GCAGAAGGACCTCAACTGCAAGAGCGACGAGGCGGGAATCCGCATCATCGCCGGCACGGCCCGCAACATGGGCATCGAGGTCGTCGGCTGAGCCGGAGAATTTTCACCCACCAACCACACCCCCGCGGGAGTCCTGCCAAGGACGTTCGCACCGCAAGGAGATCACATGGACAAACACAGCAAACGCTACCGCAACGCCGTCAAGGTCGCCGACCTCGCCAAAGAATACCCGCTCAAGGAAGCGGTGGACATCCTCGCAAAATTTCCCAAGGCCAAGTTCGATGAGACCGTCGAGCTTTCTTTCCGCCTCGGGGTGGACGGCGCTTCCGGTGACCAAAATGTACGGGGCACCACGCCGCTGCCCAACGGTTCTGGCAAGAAGGTCCGTGTGCTGGTCTTCACGGACAATCCGGCCGCCGCGCTTGCCGCCGGGGCCGACACCGCCGGTCTCGCGGATGTGATGCAAAAAATCAACGAGGGCTGGCTCGACTTTGACGTCGCCATTGCGACCACCGAGGCGATGAAGACCGTGCGCACTCTTGCCCGCGTCCTTGGCCCCAAGGGGCTCATGCCCAATCCGAAGTCCGGGACCGTGACCGACGACATCGTTGCCGGTATCAAGGCCGTCAAGGCCGGCCGGGTGGAGTTCAAGATGGACAAGACCGCCAACCTCGGCGTCGGCGTCGGCAAGCGCTCGTTCACGGCGGAGCAGATTTTCGAAAACGCCGCGGCTGTCTTGGAGGCGGTCGGCAAGGCCAAGCCCGCCTCATTTAGCGGGCAATACATCAAGAACGTGGTGCTCTCCTCCTCAATGAGCCCCGGCGTGAAAATCGCCGCCACTGAATTCAGCAAATACTAACCGGACACCCGCCATGAGAGCCGAAAAAAAATACCTGATTTCCGAGGTCGAGACGCACCTTAAGAAGAGCGACTACGTCATCCTTGCCAACTTTACAAAGGTCACGGTGGCCGATGTTGCCGAGCTGCGCAAGCGGCTTGACGCCGAGAAGGCCGAGTTTCACGTCGTCAAGAACAGCTCGCTCCGCGTCGCCGCCAAGGCGCTCGGCCTGCCCGAGTTTGAGTCCGCGCTCACCGGCCCGACGGCCGTCGTTGTGGGTGGCAAGAACTCCGCCGGAGTCGCGAAAATTCTGAAGCAGTTCTTCAAGGACAAGCAGAAGCTCGAGGTCAAGGTCGGCGTGCTCGACAAGAAAATCGTCAGCGCCGCCGATCTCGCCAAGATTGCCGACTTGCCATCGTTCGAGGCGCTGCGCTCGCAGCTCCTCGGCCTGCTCACCAGCAACGCTGCGGCGTTCGTCCGCGTCCTCGACGCCAAGGTCAAGAAAGAGTCGCCCGCCGCCGCCCCGGCCGCCTGAGCCGGAGATTTTTCAATCCATAAAATTTTCCCGGCGTGAGCCGGGAGACCAAACATCCAACCGGGCGGGCTAGGGGACACGTCCCTTAAACCAGTTTCATTTCCCGAAACCGCTAGCCAGCCCAAGGAGCACCGAACATGAGCAACATCACCAAAGACCAAGTCATCGAGTGGCTGTCCGCGCAGCCCGTCCTCGAACTCGCCGCCCTCGTCAAAGACCTCGAGGGCAAGTGGGGCGTGTCCGCCGCCGCCGCTGCCGCCCCTGCTGCTGCGGGTGGCGCCGCCGCTGGCGCCGCCGCCCCTGCCGCCGAGGCACAGACGGAGTTCACCGTCGTCCTCAAGGAGGCTGGCGCAAACAAGATCGGCGTCATCAAGGAAGTCCGTGCCATCACGGGCCTCGGCCTCAAGGAGGCCAAGGACCTCGTCGAGGGCGCACCCAAGAACGTCAAGGAAAACGCCCCCAAGGCCGACGCCGAGGAGATCAAGAAGAAGCTCGAGGCTGCCGGCGCGAAGGTCGAACTCAAGTAACACCCATTGGCGATCATCGCCGCACTTCCGCTGTCCGCTCCGGGACAGGCCGCGCTCACCGCCGGCCTGCCTCCCGTTTTTTCGCGCCCGCGCACCGCGCGCTGCGCCGTTCACTTTCCTCGCTCCTAATCCTCCCCGGGAACTCCCATGGCCGACCGTAAACATTCCGACCGCGTCAACTTCGGCAAGCTCCGCGAAGTTATTCCGCCGCCCAACCTCATCGAGCTGCAGATCACATCCTACCTGGAGTATCTCCAGAAGGGCGTGCCCGACAAGCAACGCAAGCCGCAGGGCCTGGAGGCGGTGTTCCGCGAGGTCTTCCCGATCAAGTCCTACGACGAGCGCCTCACGCTCGAATACGTCTCCTACACGCTCGGTGAGCCGAAGAACAACGAGCTGGAGTGCCTGCGCGAGGGCATCACCTACTCGGTGCCGCTCTACGTGAAGCTCCGCCTGCGTGAGGAAAGTCTCAACAAGGACGAGGACATTTACATGGGTGAGATCCCGATGGTGACTGAGCGCGGCTCATTCATCATCAACGGCGCCGAGCGTGTGGTCGTCTCTCAGCTCCATCGTTCGCCTGGCATTGCGTTCGAGGTCGTGCCGCACGCCAATGGCAAACCTCTGCACTCCTTCCGCATCATCCCCGACCGTGGCACTTGGATGGAGGTGCAGTTCGACAATAACGACCTGCTCTACGTCTATCTCGACCGGCGTCGCCGTCGCCGCAAATTTCTCATCACCACGCTGCTCCGCGCCATCGGCTTCAGCAACGATCTCGACCTGCTCAACTTGTTCTACGAGATCAAGACCCTCAAGGTCGCCAAGGCGCTCGACCTTGAGAATGTCTCCACGCTTGTTCTCGTCGAGGACGCCATTGACGCGCAGAAGGGGGTTGTGCTCGCGCGCGCCTTCGAGCCGCTGACGAAGCAGATCGTCCGTACTTTCGAGAAGCACGACATTGCCACCATCCGTGTCATTGACACCACGTCCGATGAGGGTGCCATCATCCGTGCGCTCAAAAAAGACCCGACGCGCAACGAGGAGGAAGCCCTCAAGGAAATTTACAAGCGCCTCCGGCCCGGCGAGCCGCCGACGACCGCCAACGCGAAGGCGTTGCTCAAGCGTCTGTTCTTCGACCCGAAGCGTTACGACCTCGGCCGCGTTGGCCGCTACAAGATCAACCAGAAGCTCGGCCTCAAGGTTGACCTTGAGCTGCGCACGCTGGAGAGCTCCGACATCGTCGCCGCCACGAAATATCTCGTCCGGCTGAAGATGGGCGAGGGCGTGATTGACGACATTGACCATCTTGGTTCCCGCCGCGTCCGCACCGTCGGCGAACTGCTCGCCAACCAGTGCCGCGTCGGTCTTAGCCGCACCGAGCGTCTCGTCCGCGAGCGCATGACCATGTATGACCAGAGCGTGGATTCGATCACGCCGCAGAAGCTCATCAACCCGAAGGCGCTGACGACCGTTATCCGCGATTTCTTCGCGCGCAGCCAGCTCTCACAGTTCATGGACCAGATCAACCCGCTCGCCGAGGTCACGCACAAGCGCCGCCTCTCCGCGCTCGGGCCGGGCGGGCTCAACCGCGAGCGTGCCGGCTTCGAGGTCCGTGACGTCCACCCGTCGCACTACGGACGCATCTGCCCCATTGAGACGCCCGAAGGCCCAAACATCGGTCTTATCAACTCGTTGGCGACCTATGCGCGGGTCAACGAGTTTGGTTTCATTGAGTCGCCCTACCGCATCGTCAAGGACGGCCGCGTTTCCGACAAAATCGAATACCTCACCGCCGACCAGGAGGAGGGCAAGGTCATCGCCCAGGCCAATACCGAGATCGACGACAAAAATTATTTCGTCGGCAAGGTCACTGCCCGGCAGGACGGCAACTTCCTTGAGGTGTCCGCCGGCGAAGTCCATCTGATGGACGTTTCGCCCAAGCAGGTCATCTCCATCGCGGCCGGCATGATTCCGTTCCTTGAGCACGATGACGCCAACCGTGCGCTCATGGGTGCGAACATGCAGCGCCAGGGCGTACCGCTGCTCCAGGCCGAGGCGCCGTTCGTCGGCACCGGCATCGAGGAGCGCGTGGCCCGCGACTCCAAGATCGTCGCCGTCGCCGAGGATGCTGGCATCGTTGCCGCCGTGGATGCGAAACGCATTGTCATCACCAAGGATGGCGAGCTGCCGCGCAACCCGAAGACCGACGCGAAAAACGGCACCTACGTCCACGAGCTGCGGAAGTTCATGCGCTCGAACGCCGGCACCTGCTTCAACCAGCGCCCCATCGTCGAGCTCGGACAGAAGGTGAAGGCCGGCCAGGTTATCGCCGACGGCCCTTCCACTGACCAGGGCGAAATGGCGCTCGGTCGCAACATCCTCGTCGCGTTCATGCCGTGGAACGGCTACAATTTCGAGGACGCCATCCTGATTTCCGAGAAAGTGCTCCGCGAGGACATCTTTACCTCGATCCATATTCAGGAATTTGAG
>CAIQBC010000165.1 GCA_903869955.1 uncultured Opitutia bacterium | reverse complement strand
GTGCGGTTCCTTGAGCGCGACCATGCCTCCGCCTCGATTCGCGGTGAGGATGGGGAACGCGTCCGGCACGAGCTCGTGATGGAGCCCAACGAAACCGCGTTGTCGCAGGTGCAGGACGCGCGGCGTTACCCCGACCTGCAGGTGTTGCGCGCACATTTCACGGGCTGGCGGTTTTATCATCATTTCCGCTGCGACCCGGACTCCCCGCTGCGCCAGCCCCGGCCCGGCACGCGCACCCCGCGCCTCGCCAGCGACGGCCACGACCTCGCCTCGGCGCTGCAAACCATCAAGGAGATTGGCGACCGCCACGCGCTCGCCGAGGCGGTGGACCGTCTGCAACCGGGCGCCCACCTTGAAATCGCCGATGTGGACGGCCAGGGCTCGCTGGATGTGCGACTGCACACGCCGGGCCTGCTGCGTCCGGTCAGCAGCCGGGAGCTGTCCGACGGCACGTTGCGCTATCTGGCGCTCATCGCCGCCCTGCTTAGCCCAAGGCCGGCCCCGTTGCTCGCGTTCAACGAGCCCGAGTCCAGCCTGCACCCCGACATGCTGCCGGCACTGGCCCGGTATTTTGTGCAAGCGGCGGAACTCAGCCAGGTGTGGGTGACCACTCATTCCGCCACGCTGGCCAGCGCACTGACGGCAGCCAGCGGACACAAGCCGCTGCGCCTGGAACTGGTGCAAGGCGCGACCCGTATCATCGGCCAGAGCCTCACCGGCGAAATTCTAGACGAGTGATCCACCCGGCCCTGGCAAACTTTCTGCCCATGCCCGAGAACCCTGCGCCCGCGCTGAAAGACATGTTCAACGCCGCGCGCTTCCGCCAGCTCGCCGCGCTGCTGGCCGGCTGCCACCCGGGATTTGATTCCCCGCGTTTCATCGCCCTCGCCACTACGGGGCTGGAGCCGCTCTCCCTCCTGCAGCGGCTGCGCCACGGCACCCACGCCCTGCATGCCACGCTCCCACCAAACTACCCGGCCGCGCTGGCCGTTCTCCGCCGGCTCGCCCCGCAGATCGGGCCTGGCTTCGTCGGCCTGATGTTGCCGGACTATGTCGGCCTCTATGGGCGCGAACACCTCGACGAGTCGCTGGCCGCGCTGCATTTTTTCACCCGTTTCTCCTCGGGCGAATTTGCCATCCGGGAGTTTTTGCAACGCGATCTTGCCGGCACGCTCGCCGTGATGGAGCGCTGGTCGCACGACCCCGACGAGCACGTCCGCCGCCTCGCCAGCGAGGGCTGCCGCCCGCGTCTGCCGTGGTCGTTCCGCCTCACCGCGCTTGTGGCCGATCCCACGCCCGCGCTGCCCATCCTGCACAATCTCCGCGCCGACCCCAGTCTCTACGTCCGCAAGTCCGTCGCCAACCACCTGAACGACATCGCCAAGGACCACCCCGAGCGGCTGCTCGCCCTGCTCGCCGGCTGGGATCGGACCGACCCCCGCACGGCCTGGATCGTGAAACGCGCCCTGCGCACCCTCATCAAGCGCGGCGACCCGCGCGCCCTCGCCCTCATCGGCGCAACTGGCCACGCGGCGGTGGCCGTGGAAAACTTCCGCCTCACTCCTCAGCGTCTCCGCCTCGGTGGCACGGTTGAGTTTTCCTGCACCTTGCGCTCTACCGCACGTCGCGAACAGCGCCTCGTGGCGGACTACGCGGTCCATTACGTCAAAAAATCCGGTAAAACCGCCCCCAAGGTTTTCAAGCTCCGCGAGCTTGCCCTCACCCCCGGTGCGAGCGCCACGCTCGCCGGCCGTGTCCGCCTGCGCCAGCTCAGCACGCGCCGGCACCACCCCGGCCGCCACCGCGTCGTGCTGCTTCTCAACGGCCGCCCCGCCGCCACGGCAGCCTTCAACCTGCTCGCGCCGGCTTGACGCCGCCGCTTTTTTGCCTCCGGTTTTCAGTCCCGGCCCATTTCCCCCATGGAACTACCCGCCATCATTGACGACATCGCCAACCGCGCGGACGACTTTCTCGTCGAGAAGTCCGACCGCAAGGAAGCCCGCTCCGCCGTCGCCGCGCTGCTGGCGAACGACTACCCGCAAGTCTCCGTGAAGGACTATCCCCACGTGATCAAGGGGGTCATGGCCATCCTGGAAGAGGAAGATTTCTTCGGGACGGAGTTTGCTGGCGACTCGTGGAAGGACAGCGACGACGAGCCGGACGCCAGCTGACGACCCGTCCCAAATTTGCCGGAACGGCTCCTCGGTGGCCGCCAACCGATTCAACCCCCCTCGCGCCCGGCCCGCTGCGTGCGCACCGCCAGCCAGAGCCAGAGTGCGGCGCTCACCACCAACGCGACCGGCAGCACGAGCATCGCCTTTTGCAGGCCACCGAAATGCACCGAAAGCCGGCCGATAATCTTCGGCGACCAGAGATCGCCCAAAGCGTGGATAGCAAAAATTGAAGCCGCCATCGCGCTCGCGCGCATCGTCACCGGCACAGTTTCAAGGATGAGCGTGTTGACCGGGCCGGTGGAAAGAAACAGGAAAAACATCGCGGCGGCCAGCGCAGTCTTCGCCAGGGCAAGATCGCCCAAGGTGAACGCCGCCCAGGCCGCCGGCGCGGCGGCCAGTGCGCTCAGGGCTAGCACCCAGGCGTAGCCCGCCGGATGCCGCCGCCGCCACCACGTCGCCGCAAACCCGCCGGCGAGCGTGGCGACGAGTCCGGTGAGCACCAGCGAAACGCCAAAAAAATCGTCTGCCGCCGCCAGTTCCATCCCATGCACCGTGTATAGAAACTTGGCGGACCAGAAGGCGAAGCCACCCATCGCGAACGTCTGCGCGACATAGCCCGCCACCACGAGCAGGTAGGTGGGAAACCCGAACAGTTGCCGATAAGCGCGAAAACCCGTCCGTTCCGCCGGTGCAACCGTGGGGCCAACCGGCTCGCTGGCACCGCGCACCGGCTCGCGCAGTGCCAGCACGCCCAGCGCAAGCAGCAGCCCCGGTGCGCCGGCAAAATAAAATGCCGTGCGCCAACCCCACGCCGCCTCCACCCGCCCGCCCAAGATCTGCCCCAACGCCGCGCCGACCGGCAACGCGACGTAAAAGATTGAAAGCGCATTGTTGCGCCGGGCCGGCGGATACAGGTCGGCGATCCAGCCGGGGCTGAGCGTGCCATAGCTCGCCTCGCCAAACCCGACGAGCACACGGAACGCCACAAGCGACCAAAATCCGCCCGCCAGACCGGAAAAAATAGTGCCCAGACTCCATACCGCGACACCCGCCGCGATCAGCCATTTGCGCGCCATCCGGTCGCCGAGATAGCCGAAAAAGGGCGAGGTGAGAAAATAGCCGAGCATAAACGCCGTGCCGACGGTGCCGGCCACGTCGTCGTCGAGATGCAGCTCCTCCTGAATCCGCGGCACCACCGCCGGCAGCACCTGCCGGTCGAGGTAATTGAACAGGTTCAGCCCCGTGAGCGCCAGCAACGCAGGCCAGGGACGGATGGGCTTGGGCTCGTTCACGCACCCAAGGATAACCGGGACGAGCACGGCCGGCGCAACGCAAATATAGGCGGGATAACCTCACGACGGCTCATTTTCAAACCGGCCGGCACAATTTTGTATGGCGGCAAGCGCCCCGTTGAGAAAAATGCCCATGCTTGCTCCCGCCTTCTCCCATCATGCCAGCCGCCCCGCCTCAACCTGTCATCCTGCTCGCCTTCGACCCGAGCAACCGGCTCGCCGCACGTGTGCGCGGCAGCGGCGCGCTCACCCTGCCGTTCACCGGCGGCGATCTTGCCGAGGCGACGCATGCGCTTGCCACCGCCTTTCCCGTGCATACGCCGCCGTCGGAACATTTCATCATCGCGGCCGGCGGACGCGAGTGGCGGGTATTTTTTACACAAGTCCGCCCGGCCCTGCCCGGGCCCTCACCCACCCCGGCTGCACCCGCCACACACGCCGATGGCATCGCATTTTTTTCCATCGAAAAGGTGGAGGAGGCCGCACGGGACGCGCTGCTCGCCGCAGTCGTGGCGCAGCTCGGCCCCCACCTGATCGAGATCCCCTACCTGCACCTCGGCGAGAACGACTTCATCTACAAGTTCCGCCCCGCGCAGGAGCGCAACACCGCCATCTATGCGCAGGACGCCGCCTCGTCCGCACTCTACCAGTCGCGGCTCTGCGCCGCCATCAAGGCCCTCGCCCGCCAGCATGAACGCAGCGCCGCCGCGCCGGTCACGCTCGATTTCGGCGCGGTGCGCTACGTCATCCCGAGCCACTTCGGTTTCTGCCTGGGCGTGAAGAACGCCATCGAGCGGGCCTATGAGACGCTCGCGGAGAGATCGCAATCGCAATCGCAAGCCGCAGATTCTCCATGC
>CAIQBC010000164.1 GCA_903869955.1 uncultured Opitutia bacterium | reverse complement strand
TTCCCCAAGGCCAAGTTCGACGAGACCGTCGAGCTTTCCTTCCGCCTCGGCGTGGATGCCACCGCCGGCGAACAGATGGTGCGCGGCACCACCCCCCTGCCGAACGGCTCGGGCAAGAAGGTCCGCGTGCTCGTCTTCACCGACGATGTGCCGAAGGCCCTCGCCGCGGGCGCCGACCACGCCGGCCTGCAGGACATGATGGCCAAGATCAACGAGGGCTGGCTCGATTTTGACGTCGCCATCGCCACCACCGAGGCGATGAAGACCGTCCGCACCATCGCCCGGGTCCTTGGCCCGAAGGGGCTCATGCCCAACCCGAAGAGCGGCACCGTGACCGACGACATTCCAGCCGGGATCAAGGCCGTGAAGGCCGGCCGCGTGGAGTTCAAGATGGACAAGGCCTGCAACATCGGCGTCGGCGTCGGCAAGCGTTCGTTCACCCCCGAGCAGATTCTCGAAAACGTCCAGGTCGTCCTCGACGCCGTGGGCAAGGCCAAGCCCTCCTCCTTCAAGGGCGGCAACTTCATCAAGGCCGTTGCGATCTGCTCGAGCATGAGCCCGGGTGTGCGCATCGCGTCCGCGGAGTTCAGCAAATACTAACCGGAACCCGACCATGAGAGCCGAAAAAAATTACCTGATCGCCGAGGTCGAGAGCCACCTCAAGAAATCCGACTACGTCATCCTCGCCAACTTCACGAAGGTCACCGTGGCCGACGTGGCCGAGCTGCGGGCACGCCTTGCGACCGAGAAGGCCGAGTTTCACGTCGTCAAGAACAGCTCGCTGCGGGTCGCGGCCAAGGCCTTGGGCCTGCCCGACTTCGAAAATGCGCTGACCGGCCCGACCGCGGTCGTCGTGGGCGGGAAAAATTCCGCCGGCGTGGCGAAGATCCTGAAGAAATTCTTCGAGGAAAAGCAGAAGCTCGAGGTCAAGGTGGGCGTGATGGACAAGAAGCTCATCACCGCCGCCGACCTCGCCAAGATCGCCGACCTGCCCTCGTTCGGGGCGCTGCGCTCGCAGCTCCTCGGCCTGTTCTCGCAGAACGCCGCGGCCTTTGTCCGCGTGCTCGACGCCCGCGTCAAGAAGGAGCAGTCCGCCGCCCCCGCCGCCTGAACTCAACCCTTACCACTTAAATTTCATTCACTTTTCCCGGCGCGAGCCGGGAGGAAACATCCAAGAAGGCAGGCTAGGGGATACGTCTCTTAAACGCGTCTCATTTCCCGAGACCGCTAGTCCACCGAAGGAAAAACGAACATGAGCAACATCACAGACGATCAAGGCATTGAATGGCTGAACGGCAAAACTGTTCTCCAGCTCGCCGAGCTAGTTAAGACCCTCGAGGGCAAGTGGGGCGTGTCCGCCGCCGCTGCCGTCGCCGCTGGCCCGGCCGCTGGTGCCGCGCCCGCCGCCGCCGCCGAGGAAAAGACCGAGTTCACCGTTGTCCTCCTCGAGGCCGGCGCCAACAAGATCGGCGCCATCAAGGAAGTCCGCGCTATCACCGGCCTGGGCCTGAAGGAGGCCAAGGACCTCGTGGAAGGCGCCCCGAAGCCCGTCAAGGAAGGCGTCAACAAGGCCGAGGCCGAGGAGATCAAGAAGAAGCTCGAGGCCGCGGGCGCCAAGGTCGAACTCAAGTAAGACCACTTGGCGTTTTCCCCCGCAGATTCTCCGAAAATTTCGGGACAGGCCGTGCCTTCGCGCGGCCTGTCCTTTGCCTTTTTCCGTTTCCGTTCTTTCTTGGTGCGCTGACGCGGTCTGCCCGCTTTTCCGCACCCGCTCTTTTCGCCGCTCTCACTCACTCAACCGGGACATCTCATGGCCGACCGCACTCACATCGAACGCACCAACTTCGGCAAGCTCCGCGAAGTCATCCAACCGCCGAACCTGATCGAGATCCAGATCACGTCCTACCTCGATTTCCTGCAGAAGGGCATTCCCGACAAGCAGCGCAAACCGCAGGGCCTCGAGGCCGTGTTCCGCGAGGTGTTCCCGATCGAGAGCTACGACGGCCGTCTCGTCCTCGAATACGTCTCCTACACGCTCGGCGACCCCAAGAACACCGAGATCGAGTGCATCCGCGAGGGTATCACCTATTCGGTGCCGCTTTACGTGAAGCTCCGCCTGCGCGAGGAGGATTTCATCAAGGATGAAGAAATCTACATGGGTGAGATCCCGATGGTGACCGAGCGCGGCTCGTTCATCATTAACGGCGCTGAGCGCGTCGTGGTTTCCCAGCTCCATCGTTCGCCCGGCATCGCCTTCGAGGTCACGCCGCATCCGAACGGCAAGCTGCTTCATTCCTTCCGCATCATCCCCGACCGCGGCACATGGCTCGAGGTGCAGTTCGACAACAACGACCTGCTCTACGTCTACCTCGACCGCCGCCGCCGCCGCCGCAAATTTCTCATCACCACGCTGCTCCGCTCCATCGGCTTCAGCAACGACCTCGACATCCTCAATCTCTTCTACGAAATCCAGGACCTCAAGGTCGCCAAGGCCCTCGACATGGAGAACGTCTCGACCCTCGTGTTGGTCGAGGACGTCATCGACGCCCAAAAGGGGGTCGTGCTCGCCCGCGCCTTCGAACCTCTGACCAAGCAGATCGTCCGCACCTTTGAGAAACACGATATCAAGTCGATGCGCGTCATCGATACCACCGTCGACGAAGGTGCCATCATCCGCGCCCTCAAGAAGGACCCGACCCGCAATGAGGAGGAGGCCCTCAAGGAAATCTACAAGAAACTGCGCCCCGGCGAACCCCCGACCACCGCCAACGCCAAGGCCCTGCTCAAGCGCCTCTTCTTCGACGCGAAACGCTACGATCTCGGCCGGGTGGGGCGCTACAAGGTCAACCAGAAGCTCGGCCTCAAGGCCGAGCTCGAGCAGCGCATTCTCGAGAGCGCCGACATCGTCGCCGCCACGAAATATCTTGTCCGTTTGAAGAAGGGCGTCGGCGTCGTTGACGACATCGATCACCTTGGTTCCCGTCGCGTCCGCACCGTCGGCGAGTTGCT
>CAIQBC010000163.1 GCA_903869955.1 uncultured Opitutia bacterium | reverse complement strand
GCATCTATCCCGCCGTCGATCCGCTCGCGTCCGTCTCCAAGGCGCTCCAGGCCGACATCGTCGGCGAGGAGCACTACAAGGTGGCCCGCGAGGTCCAGCGCGTCCTCCAGCGCTACAAGGATCTACAGGACATCATTGCCATCCTCGGCCTCGACGAGCTCTCGCCCGAGGACAAGCAGACGGTCTATCGCGCGCGCAAGATCCAGCGCTTCCTCTCGCAGCCGTTCGCGGTCGCCGAAGTGTTCACCGGCTCGCCCGGCAAATACGTCTCCGTCAAGGAGACCGTGCGCGGTTTCAAGATGATCCTCGACGGCCAGCTCGACGACGTCGCCGAGGGTGACTTCTACATGAAGGGCGGCATTGACGAGGTCATCGCCGCCTCGAAGAAAGGCTGAGTTCTGAACCACAGAGACGCGGAGAGCACAGAGATTCCAAAACGACATTTCCCTCCGTGTCCTCTGTGCCTCTGTGTTTAAAATAAAATTCAATCCATGTCTTTGACTCTCGAAATCGTCACGCCCGAGGCCCGGGTCTATTCCGACACCATTGACACTGTCGTCATCCCGACGACCGAGGGCGATGTCGGCATCCTCCCTGGCCACATTCCACTGCTCGCGCAGGTGGACCACGGCGAGTTGCGGGTGACAAAGAGTGGCGCCACCCAGTTGCTTGCTGTGAGCGGCGGGTTCGTGCAGGTGGACGGGGACAAAATCTCGGTGCTCGCCGAGCACGCGATCACCGAGGAAAAAATTGACGAGCACGCCGTCGAGGCCGCGCTCAAGCGCGCCGAACAAGACATCCGCGAAGCGAAGGACAGCGACCCGGCGCAATACGAGCACCTGCAAAGCATGGTGCGCTATGCCGGCGTCCAGCTCGCCATCAAACGCCGCCGCCGCTGAGGCGGCTATGGGACAGTCTTTTATGGCCGCCCAAGCTCCCAAGTTTGCTCACGACCCACGGGTTTTGTGCGCATGACGACGACCCCGGAAACTAACGACCGCGTTATCAATACTTTATTCGTGGCATCGGAATAATTGGTCGTAGTGCCGTCCTTGCCCTGCGTTTTCTCGGAGCGCAGCGCAGCCGGATCAAGCAACAACGCGCGCAAGAGCTGTTCGTCCGACATGGACGCGGTGAGCTGAGCGTGAACCGACCGTGGGTCGAGGTGCTTTTCCAGAAACGCCAGCGCCACCGGGCGCAGATCGCGGGGAAGCGCCTGCTGGCCGGACTTCTCGAAGTCAAACGAATGGCCTACACCATCGAGCGAGACAAACTCGTGCTCTACGCCGCGCTCCTGCAGCACGCGGTTCAGTGTGACCGACTGGTCGTAGTCCACCGTTGTGTCCGCGCGGCCATGAAACGTGAGTACCGGCGGCATCCCCGTTACGGCGTACGTCGTGGGCGAGGCGGCGCGCAGCACGACCGCATCGAGCGTTTTCGCGCCGAAGACGGCGAGCGATTCGCCCATGAGCTTCCGCATCCCGGTGGGCGCACCCGTGACCTTGGCCGCAGGATCCATCGGCAGGTCGGCCGGACCATAGCAGTTGATGATGGCACCCACGGCATCCGACACGCCGGCATAGGTCTCATCGGGCTCAAACTCCTTTTTTCCGGCCGTGAAGCCAACCATTAGTGCAAGGTGCCCGCCGGCCGAGCCGCCGCCCACGGCGATGCGGTCGGGGTCAACGCCGTATTCCTTCGCGTGCGCGCGCAGGAAGCGGACGGCGTTCTTGCAGTCGAGCAGGCTCTGCGGCCACGAGCCGTCGCCGAGCCGGTAGTCAACGCTCACGGCCACATAGCCCGCGTGGGCAAGCGTGGTGCAGACCTCCTTGCCGCGCACCTCGCCCTTCTCGCCGCCCGTCCAGCCGCCTCCATGGATCCACACATACCCGGGCGAGAGCATGCCCGCCGCGCGGCCTTCGGGCAGATAGACATCAAGTTTCTCGGCGCGGTCGGGCGCGAGGTAGGTGACATTGGTGATCACGCGCATGGTCGAGGGGGCGATGGGAGGCGACAGAACGGTTGGTGCAACCGTGGCAGACGGCGCGGCGGCACGGGCCGAGCCGATGGAAACAAGCAACAGGATGAGCAGGACAAAAACATGGGGGAGTTGTCGGGGTGACATGGCACCGCCAAACTGACGGCAGCGCGCGGACGGGCAAATCCAAACTAATGCAGCGGCCCAGAGTGATGCCACCGCCGGCTCAATGGCGCGGACAAACGAAAACGTAATGAGAAACAGGGTGCCAGGCAGAGGCCCGGGAGAAAATGCGGGGTAGCATGATGCAGCCACCCTGGCCAAAAACACCCGCACTGGCAATCCGATCGTACAACGTACCAGCCCCGACTCACTCCATTCCTGAAAAAATCACCGGCATACGGTGAGACCTACAAAAATTTCTCCTGCTCGGCACCGGGCGCAGTTTTCAGGCCGATGGCGGCATAGCCCTTGGCGGTGAGGGCGCGGCCCTGAGGGGTGCGCTGCAGATAGCCTTCCTGGATGAGAAATGGCTCATGGACCTCCTCGAGCGTCTCGGCCTCCTCCCCGACGGCGACGGCAATGGTGCTCATGCCGACAGGGCCGCCCTGATAGTTCTCGGCCATGATCCGAAGCATGCGCTTGTCCATCTCGTCGAGGCCGCGAGCGTCAATCTCCAGCAGTTCCAGCGCGGCGGCGGCGGCGGGCCGGGTGATTTTTCCCTGGGCACGCTCCTGCGCGAAATCGCGGCAGAAATTGATCAGGTTGTTGGCGATGCGGGGCGTGCCGCGGGAACGGGTGGCGATCTCATGCGCGCCCTCGTCCTCGACGGGCACCTGAAGCAGGCCGCAACTGCGGTGGACGATGCCCTTGAGCGTGGCGTGGTCGTAGTATTCGAGGCGCGTCTGGAGCGTGAAACGCGAGCGCAGCGGCGCGGTGAGCAGACCGGCGCGGGTCGTTGCACCCACGAGCGTGAAGCGCGGCAGCG
>CAIQBC010000162.1 GCA_903869955.1 uncultured Opitutia bacterium | reverse complement strand
TAAATAATCAAAATTTTCTCTCACAATCTGTGCAATTTAAGTCAATTAGACGACAGATTTATTTTCACTTACTAGGGGGCTTATTTTAGGTGTTGGTCATCGCGGCTACGACGGCCAGCGTGGAGAGGCCGAGGAAGCCGTGGAAAGGGTCGGACATTTTTCCCAGCGCGAGGCCGGCCGCCGCGCCGACGGCGAACTTCGTGCCGGTGAGCACTGCACCCTTGCCGAGCGCGCGCGCGCCCAGCTTCACGGTCATCTGGCTGCCGACGCAGAACAGAAAAAGCGCGATGAGCGTGAGCGCGCCGGTCTTGAACAGGCTCTCCGCGAACGAGGGCACGCCCTCCGCCGCGACCGCGCCGAGCCGCAGCAGCTCGTAGTGGCCGCCCTTGTTTGGCGCGGCGCCGAGCGCCTGGAGGGCTGATTCGATCCACGGCAGGTGCGCTTGGTCGAGCGTGTTGAACGCCGCGCCAAGCAGCAGCGGCACAAGCATGAGCCCGCCGGGGATGCGCTCAATCGTGGCCTTGAGTTTCATCGTGGGGATTTTGGGGTGGCCGAGAGGACGCCAGCCACGGCGGGAAACGTCAAGGAGCCTCCGCTGCCGTCCGTGCTGAGCTTGGGTTGGACACCGCCGAAAAATCCATCACGCTTTGCCGTCCATCCACCTATCACCGCTCCCATGCACAAAGGCCGGCTCGAGGCGTTCAGCGACGGCGTGTTCGCCATCATCATCACCATCATGGTGCTTGAGCTGAAGGTGCCGCGCGGAACCGACCTGGCGGCGCTCCGTGAGCTGCTCCCCGTGTTTCTCAGCTATGTGCTGAGCTTTGCCTATGTCGGCATCTACTGGAACAACCACCACCATCTTTTTCAGGTCGTGAAGCACGTTCGCGGGGCGGTGCTTTGGGCCAATCTCCACCTGCTCTTCTGGCTCTCGCTGTTTCCGTTCGTCACCGGCTGGATGGGCGAGAACCATTTCGCTTCACTGCCAGTCGTGGTTTATGGCGGGGTGCTCATCATGGCGGCGTTGGCGTATTTCATTCTCGTGCGCGTGTTGCTCGCTGGGCACGGTCCCGCGTCCGCGCTCGCGCAGGCCATCGGCTCTGACTTCAAAGGCAAAATTTCGGTCGTCCTCTACGCTGGCGGGCTCGCGCTCGCGTTTGTCAGCGCGTGGCTCGGGGTCGCGCTCTACACGATCGTCGCGCTCCTCTGGCTCTGTCCCGACCGACGCATCGAGCAGGTGCTGGCGGATTGACGCCTTGGCCAGGGCAGTTGAACCACGGATAGCACAGATGAACACAGATCAATCAGGCTAAAATCTGTCATCAAAACAGATTCCAGCCCCACCGGATCGTATGGCTGATGAGGAGCCGGGCATTGGTTCGGCGGCGTTTTAACCGGGTCCCATCCGTGAAATCCGTGGTCAATTCTGACTGGATGATTTCGTCGGGATCACGCGGTCGGTTTCCTCACGCGGACGTGCAAGAAATACGCGGCGACCTGCGCGTCCTGCAAAGCCGGATGGGCACGCACGGCTTCGTCGCTCGGACACGGCTCCGCAAAACATTCCAGCCGAAACCCGGCTGCGACGAGAAGATTGAGCCATTGGCTGATCGGCCGGTGAAAGCGCGGCACGCGAAACTTGGGCAGCCGGTCGCGCACCGCCGCCGTCGTGCCGCCGAAGATCCATTCGTCCACCCGTCCCTTGGCCTCGAGAAAATAGTCGCCCACCTCGATGGCATAGGTGCGCCGCTCCTCGTCGCGGCAGTTGCGGCGGTGCGGCGGATTGAAACAGGGGTGTAAGATGGAAAACTGGAGGAAGCCGTCCGGCCGCAGCACACGGAACGCCTCGGCCAGCGCCTGCTCAGTTTCCGGGATGTCCATCAGGCTCATGCACGCGATGGCGAAATCAAACTCGGCGTTGGTGAACGGCAGCTCCACCGCGCTCGCCTGCCGGTAGGTGATGCCGAGCGGCGCGCGGGTTTCCTCGGCCTGCGCGTGGCGGATGAAAATCTCCGCGATGTCTATCGCTGTCATGCTCGCGCCGAGCCGCGCGACCTGCCGGGTGTTGTGCCCCTCGCCACAGCCGAGGTCGAGGCCCCTTAGCCCGGTTACCGGCGGGAGCAGGGCGAGAAACGCGGGCGTGTTGAGATGGTCGCGGTAAATGTCATGGCCGGCGCGCGCCAGCTTCGTCCATGCCTCGGCGTTGCCGTTCCAATATTCTCCCACGGTGAGGTGATTCATGCGCCCGTGGAGGGTCGAAATTCTGCCGTGCCGCGTCAACTTTGCTGTTGGCGAGCCGGAGCTGCTGGAACGGGACCAAGCTTGAACCGGCTGAACCGGGGGCTTCGCGTCGCGGAGAACCGTCTGACGGTGTTCGACAAAACTTAGGGGCGCAAAGCCACGGTCACGCCGCTACTGCCCGCTCCAGCATGTAGAGGGCGTCCAGCGACGTGAGGTCGGGGCTGCTGTCGAGGCGTTGCTTGATGAAACGGAAAGGGTGGGCGATATCCTCGCTCATCCACGGGGCCTGGGTATCGAAGCTGCTGAAGGCTTCGCCCCGGTAAAGGTTGCGCCGAATTGAGCGGATCGCGGTGAGAAAATTGCCCCTCGGCACCGTGACATTGATCCCGTCAATGGGCGTGGTGATCTGGTCGCCGACGCCCACGATCTCCAGATAGACGGCGTAGGGGTTGGCGATAGCGGTGTTCTTCTGCTGGTCCAGCGGGTTGATGATGCGGAAGCGCAGGAGGATGTTGCGGATGGCGGCGGTGG
>CAIQBC010000161.1 GCA_903869955.1 uncultured Opitutia bacterium | reverse complement strand
GGGGCCAAGGCGCAAAGCAGGAAAGCAGAGGTGAAGGAGGAAGCCAGAAGGGACTGTTCTGGAACTCGAAGTCCGTTTCCTCGCTTCTTGGCTTCCTGCTTAAATTACCGAACTTCTGCCCTCAGTACACCACCTTGTTCAGCGGATACTCGACGATACCCTCGGCCCCAAGCGACTTGAGCTGCGGGATGATTTCGCGGGCGACGCTCTCATCAATGATCGTCTCCAGCGCGATCCAGCCGGCGTTGCTGAGGGGGGAGATGGTCGGGTTGCGGAGCGCGGGGATGGCCGCGAGGATGGCGTCGAGGGATTTTTTGGGCGCGTTCATCTTGAGGCCGACCTTGCTTTCGGCCTCCAACGCGCCGCGCAGGAGCAGCGCGATGGTCTCGATTTTTTTACGTTTCGCGGGATTGGCCCAGCTCGCCTTGTTGGCGATGAGCTTGGTGTTGGTCTCCAGCAGCGTGTCCACGATGCGGAGTTTGTTGGCGCGGAGCGACGAGCCGGTCTCGGTGATGTCCACGATGGCATCCACGAGGTCGGGTACCTTCACCTCGGTCGCTCCCCAGGAAAACTCCACCTCGACCGGGATTTTTTTGGCCGCAAAATAGCGTTTCACCGTGCCGACCAGTTCCGTGGCGACCCGCTTGCCGGCAAGCTGTTCTGGCTTGGTAATCGACGACGACTCGGGCACGCAGAGCACCCAGCGCGACTTCAGCGTGGAGGCCTTGCTGTAGATCAGGTCGCACACCTCCACGACGTCGGACTCGTTTTCCCGGATCCAGTCGAGGCCGGTGAGCCCGCAGTCGAAGAAACCGTGCTCAACGTAACGGCTTACCTCCTGCGCGCGCACGAAGCGGCCGTCGAGCTCCGGGTCGTCAATGGACGGTTTGTAGGAGCGCGAGCTGGCTGTGATCTTCCAGCCGGCCTTGGCGAAAAGATTTTTGGTGGATTCCTCCAGGCTGCCTTTGGGCAGCCCGAGCATCAGGAGCGGTTTTTTCTCGGCGGACACGCCGCCCAAGGCACACGGCCCCGCCCGCGCCTACAAGCCAATTTCGTGGATGGGTTCATGGTTTCCCGGCTTCTGAATCAATTTCGCTCCGGTGTTCCTACCGGGTTGCCTGGCTTCCTGCTTCAAGTCTGCTTTTCCTCGTTCAGAATCTGCCGCCGCCTGCCGCCAGAAACTTCGGCCACAGGTAGGCAAATGCCCGCGAAAAATCCCTTGGCCGTTCCGCCAACGCGCGGGTCACCTCGTCCACCGTGCGCCAGGCGCCAGCTTCCACCTCCGCCGGATGCAGCGTGAACGGCCCGTCGCCGTGCGCCGAATAGACCCACGCAAACTCCCAGCCGGTCTCGCGGCAGGGCGTGAGCTTGAGGAGCCGTGTCAGCCGCGTCGCCGCCGTCACGGTCAGCCCGATTTCCTCGCCCAGCTCGCGGGCCGCCGCCGCGTCGTAGTCCTCGCCGGCGTCGAGATGGCCGGAGCACGACGAGTTCCAGCGGCCGGGCGACGTATCCTTGAGCCGCGAGCGCTGCTGCAAAAAAACCCGCCCGTCTGCGCCGTACACGAGCACATGCACCGCCCGGTGGAGCAGACGGCGCGCGTGGACCTCGGCGCGCGTCGCCTGCGCGACCACCTCGTCGAGGTCGTTGACCACGTCGAAAATCTCGTCGTCGCGCTGGGCCGTCAGGGGGCCGGGTTCGGGGGTGCTCATATTTTTGTTGTCGCGTCACTGACACCGGCCCGTTTGGTCGGTGCAATTTATTTCACCCACCCATGCCGAAAATTGACATCAACAAGGTCGCCGAGATCCTGAAAAAGAACCAGGTCGCCCCTGCCCTGCTCCGCCAGATCGTCGAGGAGATGAACCTCGCCGCCCAGCCCGAGACCGGCGAGGAAGCGCCGCCGCCGGTGAAAAAGCAGTTCGTGCTGCTCGTTTCCGACCCCGAAGGCCGGCTGCCCAAGGATGACTTCGTGGGCTGGTCGCTGCAAATCCCCGAGAACGAAAGCCCCGCTACGGCGCTGGAACGCGTCTGCCGTGCCGCGTATGAGTTCAACACCACGAAAAAAGGCCGGATGCTCCCTGTGAAGACCATCGGCGAGGCCCTCGAAACCGTCCCGGCCAAGCATTTCAAGGAGGCCGACGTATGGGTGAAACACAAGACGCCGGTACTCATCGTCAAGACCGACAACCAGCTCCCCACCGACAGCGCCAAGGGCAAGGACGCCCGTCGGCACCGGTTGGAATAATGTCCGGGCAGGGCTGTTGTCTTGCACCGGCCGGCTGCGTCTTCCGAATCAGTTTCTTCCCGGTCTTCCTCGGGTTTCCTACGAGAACAGGCATTCAGCGGTGTGTTCCAAAAATTCAGCCGGGCGCGGCCTTACTTGCTCCACGGCGCGGAACACGCCACCGTGCAATCCCGACAGATCACTGCCCTCGCCACCGTGCATCGTCTGCTCCGCGCCCGGGCTCCGCCCCCAGACGATTCCCACCAGCTGCCCTGTTCTGAGCCCGACACCCACCTGGCCGGGGTGATCGCAGCACTTGACCACCCTACTCCCGCTGGCCCACAAGCCTCTTCCTTCGCCGTTGGTCAATTTGGACGGCTCTCCGAGCCGTCCGCGGTGCCTCGGAGAGGTGCGCCCAGGTGCGGGCACCCCGCCACTGCATTTGATCCCTGGCGACACTTTTCCGCGGTGGAGCGAAGGGAGCGCGGTGCGCTTCAGCCTGACTCCACGGTATTTTTCGAAACCTAAACTTATCCAGCGCCCATCGAATGCTCCAACTACATCTCACACCGGTAACCCACTCCATGAACCGTGACAAGCACGGTCGGATGTTCCGGGCTGGCCTCGATTTTTTTCCGCAGTTGGGCGACGTGCTGGTCGAGCGTGCGCGTCGTGCCGAAATAACCGGTACCCCACACGGCGGACAGCAGCACGTCGCGCGTGAGCACCTCCCCCGGGCGCGCAGCGAAAATCTCCGCCAGCTTCAGCTCCCGGGCGGTAAGCGATGCCATGCGACCGGCCACGGTCGCGGTGAATTTGCGCCGGTCAATCATCGCCGTACCCAGGCAGAACGTCGCCGCAGCCACATTGGGGCCTCCGGCCAACCCCGCAACGGCCGGGTGCCCGCCGCCCAAGCGGCCGCGCCGCAACAAAGCCTCGACGCGCGCCAGCAGCTCATGCACCCCAAAGGGCTTCGTCACATAGTCGTCCGCCCCGAGCTTGAAGCCCACGACTTTGTCAATCTCCTCCCCTTTCGCCGTCAGAAACAGCACCGGCACATGCGCATCGCGGGCGCGAATCTCGCGACACGCATCGTAGCCGCTGAGCTGTGGCATCATCACGTCGAGGATGACGAGGTCGAATTTCTCCTGCGGAAAAATTTTCACCGCCTGCGCCCCATTGGCCGCCGCCACGACGGTGTAACCTTCGCTCTCCAACGTGGCTTCCAGACCATGGCGGATAGCGGCGGCGTCTTCGGCAATTAGGATACGGGCTTTCATGGAAGTATAAAAATAAACACCGCTCCACCGCCCTCCCGCGGCTCATGGCGCAGGTCACCCCCGAGGCCTCGCGCGAGCTGGCGGGCGATGCTCAGGCCCAGCCCCGCGCCGCCCTGCTCGGCGGTCAGAGCCGCATCCACCCGGTGAAATTGCTCAAAAATCTTCTCGACATGCGCCGCCGGTACACCGGGACCGCGGTCGAGCACCTGCACCTCCGCCCCACCCGTCCACCCCCGGCCGGACGGACGGGCCCCCGGCACAGTCAGACTCACCGTAACCTCTCCGCCGGCGGCGGCATATTTGCAGGCGTTCTCGACGAGGTTGAGCACAATCTGAGCGACGGCATCGCGGTCGGTCGTGAGCGGCAGCGGCCCGGCGGGCAGCTCGCACTGCAGCCGCAGACCGGCCTCAGCGATGCGCGGCGCATGCGCGTCGAGCAACGCCGCCAGCTCGGCGCGCAGATCGAGCGGTACACGTTGGTAATGTTTCTGGCCCTGCTCGAGCTTGCTGAAATCAAGGACGTTGTTGACGAGCCGCGCGAGCCGCTGAGTCTCACCCCCGATGGTGCGGAGGTAGGCGGCGCGTTGCGCCGCGTCGTGGACGCGGCCCTGCTCCAGCAGCTCGGCATAAAGCCGGATGGTCGTGAGCGGTGTCTTGAACTCGTGCGAGACGTTGGCGACGAACGACGTTTTTTGCCGCGCCTCCGTCGCGCTCGCCTCGGCCTGACGAAGCAGCAGCGAGCCACCGGCCAAAATGGTGAGGACAAAAATCCCGGTGAGCAACGAGCCCATAGTGAAGAGCGAACGCCCGGCCCCGTCGTCGCCGAAGGCCGGCATGAAACCCGCGACCTGCCAGCCGGGCAGCAACGCCGCGTCGAGCGGCACGCGCGCCGTGGGCTCCGTGCCGGCGGGTGTAACCCCGCGGGTGCCGCAGACGCGACCAGTGGCGTCGAGCAGCGCAAAGCCATCGCCGGACGTGATATCGGCGGGCAACGCCGCCGCGAGGCGCGTGGCGAGCAGATCCAGCTTCAACTCCGCGCCGCGCACGTCGTCGCCCAAGTTACGCTGGAGCCAGACCACCACCGCCAGCGGCTCATTGCCGCCGCCAAATGTCGTCCACGCGCTGCGCTCGATGGCAGCTTCCTGTTGGGCGAGGGTACCGCCTTGGGAAATATTTTGCAGATCCTTGCGCTGCTGCTGATAGGCGGTGGCGTTGTTGCTTGCGGCGTAGATGTTACCCACCGGGGTGGGAAAACTCTCTCCGCCTGGCTGGCCTTTCGGTGATGTAGGCTGCGCCAGGCCGGAATTTTGGCCAACACGCGACGGATTGGCGACCTGAACCGGCGCGCCGGTAACACCGCCAAATTGCATCAGCAGCGTTTGAAACCGCTGCTGAAACTCCCGCCCTTCCGTACTCGCGGGCTCGGGTAGGTTCAGCGTACCGTAGGCCGACACCATGAAGCCGGTGCGCACGAGCGGGTTTTCCAGCGGCCAGCGGGCGAGAAACGCACGCGACGCCGACGAAGGCAGCTCACGCAGGGCGGCGATGAGGTTGTCGCGCACATCGCCCGCCAGCAGATCCATATTTTCCGCCACGAGCTGCGAGCGGCTGACCAACGCGGCGCGATGCGTTTCGCGAGCGCTCGCCGAGTCGCGCTCCAGCCGCACGCGCTCGCGCCACAGCAGGGTGACTGTCCCGATGCCGACGGCGAGCGTCGGCACCAGCAGCAGCAACCAGTAGAGGTAAAGGCGACGCGGGGAGCGGGGCACGGTCGGAGGATGGAGGACTTAACCGCTGGCACAATGCCGGGGTGCAGGCAGGCTCGTCAATCCGAGCCGTGTCCTCCTGCCAACCGGTTCCAAAGGTTCACGTTGCTCGTGCACCCGCCCTTGCAAGCGGTGTGACTGGCAGGATAATTTTTGTGAGGCATGGGTTTTTCGCCCCCATCAAATCACAAAAGAGCAGCCAAGTTGTCATCCGCTTGTAATTTTTTTGTCAGGGAATTGTCATGAGACACCCAGATTTTACAAACGAGCGATGGCCAAAACGGCGGTTGCGACCGAATCCATCCATTAAGATTGTTTCTAACCTAGTATCCCGTAACAGCTATAATTTCGGGTAAAGCCTGAGCAGTTTGATTCGAGCGTCCGCAGTGGTGAAGCGCCAGTGGACAGGAGAGCCGCGCTGGTTGCGGTGTCGTTGCCAGGCGTCGACCTCGCGTTGCATGGTGGTGAGATTGGGTATGCGACGGTCCAAGCACTGGCCCGCGAGGGCGCTCAGTTCGATTTCGGCGATATTGAGCCAGCTGCCGTGTTTGGGCGTGTAATGGAGCTCAAGCCGATCAGCCAGGCGGCGTGCCTCGGCCGGGGGAAAGGTTTCATAGAGTGAGGCGATGGCGTGGGTGTTGAGGTTGTCCATGACCAGGCGCACCTTGATCGC
>CAIQBC010000160.1 GCA_903869955.1 uncultured Opitutia bacterium | reverse complement strand
TACCATCAGGACAAACTCGACGACGAGCTCGATATCCGACATGAGCTTTGGAAGCGTTACGCCGCCGTGCTCGAGCGGCTGAAAGCCGTGAAAAAGCGCTGAGCCAGGACACACGGCGGCCATTTTCACTCCACCGTAACAGACTTCGCCAAATTGCGGGGCTTGTCCACGTCGCACTTGCGGGCGCAGGCGATGTAGTAGCTCAGGAGCTGCACGGGGATGGTCGCCACGATGGGCAGCACAGCCTCGTGGCAGTCGGGGATGGTGATGATATCGTCAGCGAGGCCGGGCGGAAATTCACAGCCTTCGGTCGTGATGACGATGGCCGGGCCGCGCCGGGCCTTCACCTCTTGGATCGAGGAGACGAGTTTGTTGAAAATCTCCCCCTTGGGCGCGAAGAAGACACTTGGACATTTCTCACTGATGAGCGCGATGGGGCCGTGCTTCATCTCGGCGGCGGGATAACCCTCGGCGTGGATATAGGAGATTTCCTTTAGTTTGAGCGCGCCCTCGAGCGCAATGGGAAAGAGGGAGAGGCGACCGAGGAAAAGAAAATCGGTGTGGTGCGCGTAGCGGTGAGCGATCTCCTTGATGCGCGGGGCCTGCTCCAGCACATGGCGGACGAGGGCGGGCACGCCTTTGAGCGCGTTCACATATTCCACGCCGTCGGCGAAGCTCATGTCGCGCATCCGGGCGACGTGCAGCGCGAGCATCGCGCCGATGAGGAGCTGCGAGGTGAATGCTTTGGTTGAGGCGACGCCGATTTCGGGTCCGACGTACTGGTAGATGCCGCCGTCGGTCTCACGCGCGATGGTGGAGCCGACGGTGTTGTTGACTGCGAGCACCTTGTATCCCTTGCGCTTGGCCTCGCGGAGTGCACCGAGCGTGTCAATGGTTTCGCCCGACTGGCTGAACACGAAAAAGAGCGGATTGCCCGACAACGGGGCGTTGCGGTAGCGAAATTCCGAGGCATAGTCCGCCTCGGCTGGCACGCGGGCGAAACGCTCGAGCAGGTGCTCGGCGACGAGGCAGGCATGCCACGCGGTGCCGCAACCGAGGAAAACGAATCGGTCAATCTGGCGGAACTCGACCGGACCGAGGTTGAGGCCGCCGAATTTTGCCGTGCTGCCGTCCTCGGAGAACCGGCCGCGCATGGAGTTCTCGAGCGCAGCGGGCTGCTCGAAAATCTCCTTTTCCATGAAGTGCGCATAGCCGTTGAGCTCGGCGGCCTCGATGTCCCATGTGACCCGGTCCACGACGGGCGAGACGTCCTCCTGGTCCAGCGTGGAAATGAAAAACTCCTTCGGGGTCACATGGACGACCTCGCCGTCCTTGAGGTAGACGACGTTTTGAGTGTGGCTGATGAGGGCGGCGACATCGGAGGCGACGATGAATTCGTTGTCGCCCACACCGAGGATAAGCGGGGAGCCCTTGCGTGCGGCGACGAGCTCGCCGGGGGCCTCGGGGCAAATGACGGCAATGCCGTAGGTGCCCTCGACGTGACGGAGCGCCTTGCGGACACTTTCAAGGAAACGGCTTTCGCCGACATCGGCCGGCTCCTTGGCATAGTGGTAGGCGATGAGATTGCAGAGCACCTCGGTATCGGTCTCGGACTTGAAGGTGTAACCTTGGCTGACGAGAAATTTCTTGATCGAGGAGTAGTTTTCGATGACCCCGTTGTGGACGAGCGCAAACTTGTCGTCGCTGCTGAGGTGGGGATGCGCATTGGCGTCGGTCACGCCGCCGTGAGTGGCCCAGCGGGTGTGGCTGATGCCGGTGGTGCCGGTGAAGTGGTGGTTTTTGGCCTCCTTGACGAGGTTGCCGACGCGGCCGGTCTTCTTGGCGAAATCAATGCGGCCGTTTTGCAGCACGGCCAGCCCGGCCGAGTCATAGCCGCGGTATTCGAGGCGCTTGAGGCCCTCGAGGAGGATGGTCGCGGCTTTTTGGCGGCCGACGTAGCCGACGATTCCACACATATTTTGTTAGGTTGTTGTCAGACGCTTTTGGCTGGCGAAGGCTACGCGTCCGCCCAAACGTGGCGCAAGGTATTTGACCAAAAACTCAATGAGCATCCAAAAACAAGTCCTGGCTGTGGTGATGGGCGGGGGGCGTGGCATCCGCCTGCATCCGCTCACGGCGGAGCGTTGCAAGCCGGCCGTCCCCCTCGCGGGCAAATACCGTCTCGTGGACATCCCGATCAGCAACTGCATCAACTCGGAGATTAACCGCATCTTCGTCCTTACCCAGTTTCACACTGCTTCGCTGCACCGGCACATCCAAAACGCCTATCATTTCGACCCTTTCGGCGGCGGCTTTGTCGAGATCCTCTCCGCTGAGCAGACCGAGAAAACTTCCGACTGGTATCAAGGCACGGCCGACGCCGTACGCCGCAATCTCCAGCACTTCCGCAATTTCCCCCACGACTTCGTGCTCATCCTCTCGGGCGACCAGCTTTATCGGATGGATTTTCGGAAAATCATCGCCGAGCACGCCGCCAGCGGAGCCGACGTGACAGTTGCCGCGACACCTTTCCCGGTCTCAAAGGTCGAGGGTCTTGGCCTGATGCAGGTGCGCGATGACCTGTCCATTGCGCGCTTCGCCGAGAAGCCGAAGGATCCCGCCGTTATCGCGAGCCTGGTGCTTGGCCCTGCCCTGGAATCGAGGCTGCACACGTCGCACGACGTGCCGCACTGCCTCGCCTCGATGGGCATCTCTGTGTTCAACCGTGCCGTGCTCGCCGACGCGCTCGCCGGCGTGGAGACGGATTTCGGCAAGGAGATCATTCCCGGCCTGCTCGGCAAAAAGAAACTCCACGCCCATATCTTCGAGGGCTACTGGGAGGATATTGGCACCGTCCGCGCGTTCTTCGAGGCCAACCTCGCGCTGGCGAATCCGCTGCCGCCCTTCAATTTTTTCGACCCCGAAGCTCCCGTCTACACCGAGGACCGTTACCTCCCCGCCTCTAAGCTCAGCCGCTGCGAGATTGACCACGTCGTCATCGGCGACGGTTCGATCATCACCAGCTCGACGCTCAAGCACTGCGTGCTCGGCGCCCGCTCCTATGTTGGCGAACGCTCGCGGCTGGAGGACGTCGTGCTGATGGGTGCCGACTACTACGAGACGGACGTGCAGCAGCAGGCCGGTGTCGCGCGCGGCCTGCCGCCTATCGGCGTGGGCCGGGATTGTGAGATTCACCGCGCCATTATTGACAAAAACGCCCGCCTTGGCGATGGCGTCCGGCTCTCGCCCGTCGGCAAACCCGACGGCACCTACGCCCATGGCATCATCATCCGCGACGGCGTTCTGGTCGTTCCCAAGGGCGGCATCGTCCCGGGCGGTACGGTGATCTGAGTGCGGAACATTATGTGTGTGCTGCGGTCGAAATGGGCGCGATAGAAGCGCGATGGCGTGCCTTCCGCTCCTCCGCCAGTCTCCTGCTTGCGACCAACTTATTCCAAACATCCGATGAAGATATCTCAACTCGCCCGCCCCCTCGTCCGTTTTCCGATGGCCGCAGGAGCCTTGGCGGTGGCGCTGTTGGCTGTGGCTGCGCCCGCCACCGCCGAGGCCCAGCCGCCATCGGTCCGCCGGGATGAGCAGCCACCCCACCGTGACTTGCGGGTCGTCATCGAAAGTTCTCGCTCGGGTCCTCGGTTCCTCGAGGGGCCGAAACGGGAGGAGTTTGTCTTTGTGCGCGGGGTCCCGGCCGGCCGGCTGATTGATCGGCGCGAGACATTGCTTGAGTTGCTGCTCCGGCCTGCGGTGAGTTCCTTGGCGTGGGGTCTCGGTGAGGTCTCAACCGCCGAGCTGGCCGCCCTCCTTGGGCTGCCCTTGCGCACGACCCTTTACGCAGTCCAGCCTCAGGTGGCGGTCGTCTCCGCCGTGCCGCCCGGCTATTTCGTGGCCGAGGCGCTGCCCCAGAATGTGGCGCTGGTGTCTGTCGGGCCACGCGGCGAGCCGGTGGTCTTGGTGCGGCGCGTGCCACCGGGCGCGGTTATCGCCTACCAATCTTCGCCCGGGGGTGTGGTGCTGGGCGAATGCATCGTGGTGCCACCCGTGCAGCAAGTGGTCATGGTGGCCGAGCCGGTACCGGTGGTCTATGCCAGCCAGCCGGCGTCGTTGTTTGGCCCCCAGCTTTCTGGCAATGCCTCGGTGTCCGCGCCGGCCGCGCCGCCGCCTGCCGCGCCGCAAGTCGCCGTGGCCCCGGGAAAAAACGGCAAGATCGTTTACGACGCCGACAAGAAGCCCATCGGGGTCATTGTGCTCGATAGCGACGGCAAGCAGGAATTCGTGCCGTTGCAGTGAGCCTCGGTTTAGCCCTGCCGCGCGGCGGGCGGCAGTCGTGACCGCAGGTGCTCCCTCCCTGCTATCCCGTAAAACTCTGCCGCGTGTTCAGCCCGTTCTCCGCCTCCGGCCCTGCGGCGAGATCCCTCACGGTTTTTGTTCCGGTGGCAGCGCGGGCAGTTCCAAATAGGTGCGTTCCAGCGATTGACCGCGCGCGACCGAGGAAACGCGCGCCCCGCCGGCGAGCAGCGCACGGAGCGCCGCGCCGGTCACGTCCTCGGCGGCGCGGCCGGGCTTTTCCTGAAACCGCAGCGTGAGCACGCGGTCTGCCTCGTCCCACTCGGCGGTGTCGCCCGCGAGTGCGGCGCGCGTCTCGGTGAGCGGCACGGGGCCCTCGGCCAGCGTGATCCGCACCTCGTCGTCGCGGCCCGTGACGGCGGAGACCGGCCCGGCCATCACTACCCGGCCCCGGTCAATCAGCGCGACGTGATCGCACACGGTCTCGATCTCGTGGAGGTTGTGTGAGCTGACGACGATGGTGCGCGTGCCGCGCTGCGCGGCGATGAACTCGCGGATGGTGTGCGCTTGGCGCGGGTCGAGGCCGTTGGTCGGCTCGTCCAGCAGCACCAGCTCCGGGTCGCCGAGAAACGCCTGCCCGATGCCCACCCGCCGCAGCATCCCATGCGACAGCGTGCGCACGCGGTCGCGCGCGCGGTCGGTGAGGTCAACGAGCGCGAGGATACGCTCGACCTCTTCGCGCGTTTCCCTCGCGCCCAGCCCTTGCAGCCGGCCCAGGTGCGTGAGCTGCTCCACCACCGTCATGTCGCGGCCGAGCGCGGAGTCCTGCGGCAGCGCGGTCACGCGCCCGCGGTGGCGCGCGGGGTCAAATGCGCCCTCGCCGAGCACGTCCACCTCGCCCCGGTTGGCGCGCAGCCAGCCGCACACGATGGAAAACGTCGTCGTCTTGCCCGCGCCGTTCGGGCCGACGAGGCCGAAGACCGAGCCGCGCGGCACCACGAGGTCGAGCCCGTCAAGCGCGCGGATGCGGCCGTAATTTTTCCCCACGGCGCGCAGGCTCAGCGCGGCGTCGGCGGGTGCCGGCGCGCTCACAGGTCCCTCCTCCGGTAAAACAGCAAGCCAACGCCGACGTAGCCGAACGCGAGGCCCGCGAGCAGCAGCATCTCCGGTCCGCAGTCCTGCCACGACGGTAGCCAGAAATTATCCTGATGCGAATAGGGCGCGAGAAAATCCAGCACCCGCAACACCGGGCCAAGCGAGCTTTCCTGGTATTTTTGAAACAACTGGTGCGTGACAAACAGCCCGGCCAATCCGCCCAGTCCGGCCACGCGCGCCACCATCGCCGAGCCGGTGTTCATGGAGCAGAGCATCGCCATGCCGAGGAACGGCAGGCCGAAAACTGTCAGCCGCGGCCAGAAAACCACCAGCGACCGCAGCCCCGCGCTCCACTCGAAATCACTCAGCTTCCAAGCGGCGATGCCTAGGCTGAGCAGGCCTGCCAGAAACGTCACCGCTCCCAGCAGCCCGGCCTGGCCGAGTCCCTTGCCCAGCGCGTACTCGGCCCGCCCCGTTCGCATCGCTACGAAGCGGATCCCGCGCGACTGGTGCTCCTGCGCCAGCGTCTCCGCCGCCGTGATCATGATGAGCAGCGGGATCAGCGCGAACGAGGTGTAGGCGAAAAACAGCATGATGGGCGGCTGCCGTTCCAGAAAGTCACGCGAAGCAGGGTCGGTGATACGGCTGAAGATAACCCGGTTGAACGGCGAGCCGCGCGCGGTCAGGATGCCCTGCGAGGGTTTGTCCGGCGGCGAAGGCGCCACGACCAGCCCACGCCGCCCGGCGGCCGGGCCACGTACGTCCCCGCCGAGCAATGCCGCCGGATTTCTCAGGCTGGCCTGCGCCGTCTCCAGAAAATCCATGAACGCATAGGAGATGAACGCCGCCACCAGCAGGTAGAGCGCGAGGATCGCGAGGGCTTTCCGGCTGCGTAGCATCTCGCGCAGCTCGAAGCCGGCGACCAGCCCGATGTCACGAATGGGAGTGGGACCGAACATGGGCGCAGTAGAACGCATGGGCATCTCCCGAGTCAATGGTGGCGACCGTCGCGAAAAGGAGGCCGCCCGGGCGCGCTCCCGGTTCACCCCTGGATTGCAGGTTGAATACTTTCTCCGCCGCCCCTTCATTCCCTCCACCCGGCCGCCCGGGCCGCGTCCTCCTCCATGAATTACCTTCGCATCTGGCTCGCCTGCGCCCGCTACTCTGTTGTGCGGACGCTGATGTTTCGCGGCGATTTTTTGGTCTGGGCGCTTGTCGAGCTGTTTTGGATGTCGGTCAACCTGCTCACGATCGCTGTCATCTACCAGCACACGAACTCCATTGCGGGTTGGAGCCAATACGAGATGCTGCTGCTCGTCGGCACGGCGATGCTCACGCAGCGGTTTCTCATGGGGTTTTTCTGGAGCAGCATCTTTGAACTGGGACGCAATGTCCGCAGCGGCCATTTTGATTTCTTCCTCGCGCAGCCGGGCAACATCATGTTCATGGCGACGACGCGCAAGGTGGACCCCGATGGGTTCATGAATTCATTCGTCGCGCTCGGGGTCGTCATCTGGTCGGCGCACAAGCTTGGCCTGCATCCGGGCGCACGTGACCTCCTGCTCTACGCCGGCATGGTGGCCTGTGGGCTGGTCATCCATTACAGTATCCTTGTGATCTCGGTCTCGGCGGTGTTCTGGCTGACGAGCGCGCAGGGCGTGGAGGGCGGTTACTTCACGCTCACGGAGTTTTCGCGTCTGCCGAAGGAGGCGTTTGGCCGGGTTACGGGGCTGATTTTTGTGTGGATGTTGCCGGCGGTGGTGGTGAGCAATGTCCCCGCGCGCCTGCTGTTGCACGGTTTCAACCCGTGGTGGGCCTTGTGGCTTTTCGCGGCGGCGGCGGTATGGTTTGCGCTCGCGGTGTGGGTTTTTCATCGCGGCCTGCGCCGCTACACGAGTGCGTCGTCATGACGCGGCCGGGTCTGGTTGGAGCTGCGCCACCGTTGTCGTGATTGCGGGGTGTTTGTAATGCGATTGAGGGTATTGCGTCCCGATTCATTCCGGCTGCGAGTGCAGGCGCGCCATATGCACGGCACCCTTGCCAGACGGGATGGCGCGCGTTTGTTTGCCGCCGCCATGACCGCCACTGCGCCCAACCCCGCTTTGTCCGCCGTGCCGGCGCGCGTCGGGGCGGCCACCGCGGCGACGGTCGCGCTGGCCGGGTTGCTCGCGGCGGCGTTTTACGCGCTGTTCTGGCGCGAATGGCGGCATAACCCCGATCTTTCGCACGCGCTTTTCACGCCGGTGCTCTTCGTCGTGCTGCTGCACGAGGCGCGTGTGCGCGGGCCTTGGCGCTGGCTGCCGGCGTCGTCGTGGAGCGCGGCGGCGGTGGCGCTTGCTCTCGTTGCGGGGCTCGCGCTGCTCGCGGCGGGCGGGCTGTTCGCGGTCGCCCTCGACTGGTCGCATGCGCTCGTGGGCTTCGTGCTGGCCGTCGCGCTGGCGGCGCTGCTGCTGGCGGCGCTGCTCGGGCTGGCGGGCGAGCGCGTGCGCGTGGTGCCTTTCAACTGGCCTGCGCTGGCCGCCCTTGCGTTATGGCCGCTCAGCGCACCGATCCCGCCCGGCACCTATACCCGGCTCACCGGTTCGTTACAACTGTGGGTGACGGGCGTGGTGTTGCACGCCTTGCATCTGCTCGGGGTGCCAGCAGTCCAAAATGGCAATGTCCTCACGCTTGCCACGACGAGTGTCGGCATCGAGGAAGCGTGCAGCGGCGTGCGGAGTCTGGTGGCGTGCGTGGTGGCGGGAATTTTTTTCTCGGCCACGCTTGTGCGCCGGCCTGCCGCGCGCGTGCTGCTGCTCGTGCTGGCTGCGCCGCTTGCACTGGCGATGAATATCGTGCGTTCGCTCACGCTCACGCTGCTCGCCAACTCGGGTACGGACATCACCGGTGCGTGGCATGACTGGACCGGCTTCGCGGTGCTTGGAGTGACGGCCGCGCTCCTCGGCGGGCTGGCGCTGCTGCTCGAGACGCGCACGCCCGCGGTCCCGCCGCCTGCCACGTCGCGCCGGACGCAAGGATGGGGCCGCTGGCTGCTGCCCGGCGGGCTGGGCCTGGCGGCGGCCCTGGTGGTTTTTTTCTCGCTCAACACCCACGGGCCACGCTTGGCCACCTCCGCCATGGTCGCGCCAGACCTCGAAGGCATTTTGCCCGCGCCGCCGGCCGGCTGGCAGGCCAAACGCCAGGACTTGCGCCCATTCAGCGCGATACTGGAGACTGACCACCTCGTCCAGCGCGACTATGTGCGGCAGGCGCCCGACGGGCGGCTGGAACAGATCACTGTGTATCTCGCGTGGTGGCCGGCGGGCGCAGTGCCGGTCAGCCTCGTCGAGTCGCATACGCCCGAGGCGTGCTGGCCCGGCAGCGGCTGGGTGCAGCAGGTGACGGCGTCGCGTACGGCGGCACTCACGGTCGCGGGCCGCGCGCTGCCCCCGCCGACCTACCTGTTGTTCCAGGATCGCGACAATTTTCCGCAGCACACCTGGTTTTGGCACCTCAACTCCGGTCGCCCAATCCAGCAGATCAACCCGCTCTCGCCACGCGAGCTGCTCGGCTTGGTCTGGCGGCACGGCTTCCGGGCGTCGGGCGAGCAGCTCTTCGTGCGCGTGTCGAGCAATCAGCCCTGGGAGAAAATCGCCCCCGAGCCGTTCATCGCGGAGCTGTTCGCCCGTCTGCAACCATTTGGCCTCGCCGTGTTGCCATGATTTTCGGCCTGACAAAAAGGGAAAAACTCGCCCTTGCCGCGCTGGCTCTGATCTATGCGCTGACACTGCTGGTCTTGACCCTGAGGTGAATGATGCCTGCGGCATCCCTGGGCCCGCTTTTTAGTTGAACAAAGCCACGCGGGTGGAACCCTTGTCCTTTCCATGAGTACACCTGCCGCCAAATCCGCCGCCACGAAACCCGCTGCCGCCGAGGTCGCCGTCATCAGCACGGGCTACGGCGATCTCACCATCGCCTTCTGGCCAGATGTCGCGCCGAAGACCGTGGAGAACTTCAAGAAGCTCGCCCGCGAGGGCTTCTACGACGGCACGGCGTTTCACCGCGTCATCAAGGGCTTCATGGTGCAAGGCGGTTGCCCGAACACGAAGGCCGGCGCGGGCGGGATGCCTGGCACCGGCGACCCCGGCTACAAGCTCAAGGCCGAGTTCAACGCCAAGTCCCATGTGCGCGGCGTCATCTCGATGGCGCGCTCGTCCGCGCCCGACTCGGCGGGCTGCCAGTTTTTCATCTGCCACGGCGACGCGAAATTTCTCGACCGGCAATACACGGCGTTCGGCCAGCTCAGCGCGGGCGACGACGTGCTGGAGCGCCTCGCCACCGTGCCGACGAAGTCGGGCGGCGGCGGGGAAAAGAGCACACCCATCGAGCGCATCGAGGTAAAGAGCATCAAGATCGTGGCGGCGTGAGGTCAAGAGGCGGATTGTTACAGAAGGTCGCAAAGGGCGCGAAGGCAGGCCCGATGCAGGGCAATCGCTTCGCGGCCTTGGCGACCTTGGTGTAAAATCAAATCTGCCTCGGATTAAGCAAACGAGGCTAGGGTGTGCTTCCCTATTGCATCACGGATGCCAGTTTCCGATGTCGTCGGCTGTGCCCGAAATCATGTCAGAACCCTTCGACCAGATGTCGTAGCTGTCTTTGTTGTGCGTGCCGGGATAGCGGTAGAGGTAGGGTTGCTTCCACGGGTCGAGCGGAGGCTGGTTGTTCGGCGTGTCGAGATAAGGGCCGTGCCATTGGGCTTCTCTGCCAGCGGGAGCCTTGAATAAGGCGGCCAGACCTTCGGCGGTGGAAGGGTAATCGCCCACGTCAAGACTGTAGGCACCCAATGGAATTTTTATGGAATCTTGGACAAAGATCTGGACAGTGCCCCTTTGTGAGCCGCGTTCACGTGCGGCCGTATCAACAAAATTCCAAAGAAAAAGCCCTCCACTGGAAAGAACACAACAATCACCAGCCCCAAGATTGAGGTGCGATTTCGTGGCATAAGAGTGAAGGAATTTTTGATTAGCATGGGCTCACCTATCTGTGACGCGACGTGCCATGCTATGGCTACGGAGTATGTGCGACAGCTACCGGTGGCGGGTCGAGCTTCACGTCGGAACCAGGGACAAGCACCCAGTAGGTGAGCAGCGTGCCGAGGGTGCCGAGCATCAGGACCATGATGCCGAACATCCGGCGTTTCGGGAGCGCGAGCCAGAGCACGAAGCCGGTCGCGCAGGCGAGCACGATCAGGATCGCGCTCACGTCAATCACCCAGCGCCACGACGCGCCGGAGTAGCGGCCGCGGTGGAGGTTGTTGATGAGCGCGAAAAAATTAAACGTCTCCTCGTGGACGCGTGTCGCGCCGGTGGCCTTGTCAATTTCGATCTCCCAAATCTGGTCGGGCGACTTGAAGCCGATGGAGAACTTGTCGTCGAGCTCGTCGAATCCAGTCATCGCGGCGGTGATGTGCTGACTTTGGCGCAGGTGCTCGACGAGGCGGAGCGCGTCTTTCTTGGCGACGAGTTCCAGCGGCGTCTGCGCCGTGGTCTCGGTCACTCGCGGCGTGGTGGCGCGGAACCAGTCCTCGTGGTTGACGGTGAAGCCCGTGATGCCGAACAGCAGCATGACGAAGACGCCAAGCATCGTGAGGTAGATGTGCAGTGTGCGGGAGAGGTGGAGGAGCTTGCGGTTGACGGTATGCACGGCAGGGAGTCAGTTGGCTTGGTGGGTAGGGGGAGTCGTTCGCCGTAACTGCGCAGATAGGGTCGCGCTCGTCACGCCACGTTGCGAAACCGGCTCTCAACCTGCCGCGCGGGGAGATGCGGCTGAGCATCAAGGCCAGGTCGGGTGTGGCTCACGGAGCCTGGGGGATGCCGCGCAAGGGTAGCGGAGGCGGCACCGGTGCGGGGGCGTCGGGCGCGCCGGCGGCCCTGGGGCCGTAGGTGATCTTGGAGGCGTCGGACTCAGCGCTGGCAGCGAGGTCAACGGAGTGCGACTGGTCGTCGCAGACGAGAACGGCGGTCGCGTTGGCGTGGCGGCCGTGCTCACGGTTGAGCTCAACCTTGACGGTGTAGGTGCCCTGCGGCACGGGCTGGCCATGGTCGTTGAGGCCGTCCCACACGACCGAGAACAGGCCATTGGGGCGGGTCGCGCGGGTGATGGAGCGGATGCTACGGGGGTCGGGGTGGCCGACGGTCGCATACCAAGCGGTGAGCTCGGGCACGTAGCGGGAGTTGTCGCCGAGCACAGTGAGGGTGCGGACGAGCTTGTGGCTGGCATCCTCGATCCAAATGGCAACGTAGGCGCGTTTGCCGAAGCCCGGCCCGCGTCCGCCGGGGCCGCCACGACCGCCCGGCCCGGCTCGTCCGCCGGGCGGGCCACCGGGGACAACGCTGGCGGCTGGGGCCGCGCCGATGGCGACGTTGATGCTGGCTTGAAAATTTTTCGGCCACGCGGCGGCCGCAGCCAGCTTGTCGGCGGCTGGCGCGGCCGGTGAAGCGACCGTCGTCGGTGTGGCAGGTTTTGTTTCCGTGGCGGGCGGGGCTGGCGCGGGCGATGGGGCGACGTCGGCGGCGAGCAGGCCGGCGCGGAACTGGCGGCCGTCGGCGGCGATGACGAGCTGGCCGGGTGAGCCGTGGTGTGCGGCAAGGGCGAAGAGGCGCGTGGCATTGAGCAGGCAACCGGCGGTGGAAAGCGCGTTCGCCGTGAGGCAGTCGGCGGCGATCACGGTTGCGCTGGCGAGGCAGGCGGCGGGCGTGAGCGTTCGTGGGTCAATGACGTGAGAGTAGTTTTGACCGGCGACGGTCGTAAAGCGCGCGTAGCCGCCGCTGGTGGCGACGGCGGCGTCGCGCAGCGCGAAGGTGGCGAGGGGGGGAGCGTTGTCGGCGGGGTTTCGCGGGTCCGCGATGCCGACGAGCCAGGTGGCGTCACCCCAGGCGCGGAGGTCGCCCCCGATGTTGAGCAGGCCGGCGGGTGCGAGGCGGCGCGCGACGGCGACGGCGCGATCAATGATAAAGCCCTTGCCGAGCGCGTCCACGTTGAGCGCACCGGGCCGGTTGAGCGCGCTGCGGAGGGCAGCGGGGTCAGGCACACGGCCGGTTTGTGCGGCATCGTGCCAGAGGCGGACAACGTGGGCGAGGCGGGCGTCGAGCACACCGCCGGTACGGGCGGACCACGTCTCATAGGCGGCGAGCAGCTCGGCGAGTTCGGACGACTCGACGGTCGCGCCGAGGGAAACGCGGCTGATTTCGCTCGTCGGATCGTAGGTGCTAAGGATTGCGCTCAAGCGTTCGACTTCGGTGAGCACGGCCTGCTCGACGCGCTCGGCGTCACCGGGTCTCACGGCGTCCACGGTCAGGTCAAACGAGGTGCCGAGGACGGCATCGCGGGCGAACTCGAAGCGCGTGAGCGCGGCGGTTTGCTCAAGCGCAGGGCCACCGACATTGTTCGGCATAGGCGGCGGCAGCGCGGCGAAGGTGGACTTCGCCCCGGCGAGGGCGGTGAGGCTGGCGACCGCGGCGTGGGCGAGGCGTTGGTGGGATGGGGATGGAGACATCTGTGGGGAGTCGGGGGATAATGACGCGTGGGTGGGCGGAGGGTTACGCGGAAAGAAAGTGCGCGGCCATCGTGGCCACGGGGAATTTTCACGGGAGCATGGAGCGCACATTTTCTTAGGTCAGTGGCGTATTGGGGGCCCCACGTTCCCAGGCAAGATCGCACCACCCCGCTTTCCCGGCCAGTCAGCCCACGCGCTGCGGTCAAGGGAGGTTGGTTTTTGGCGGCTCTACGGCGCGCACGGGCGCGGTAGCGGTCGCGGCAGGCTTGGGACCGAACTCGATCTTCGATAAGCCGGACTCGACGGTGGCGGCCAGCTCGACCATGGCGGGCACGTCACCGCAGGCGATGACCGCCGTGGTGGTGACATGGCGGCCTTCTTCGCGCACAAGCTCGACACAGATGGTGTAGCTGCCCTGCGGTACAGGCTGGCCATCGTCATCACGGCCATCCCAGGCTATGGAATAAACGCCGTTGGGGCGCGTGGCGCGTGTGATGAAACTGAGCGCGAAGGCGGCACCACCGGCCCGCCGCCAAGTGGTGAGGTGATTGACGAAACGCGAGTCGTTGCCGAGGACGCCGAGGGTGCGAACCATCTGGTGTGAGGCGTTTTCGACCCAGAAGGCAATGTAAGGGCGGTAGCTCTTGGCAGGCAGAGACGGGGTGCCGATGTCGAGGCCGATGGTGACTTGAAAATCCTTGGGCCACGTGTTCTCCGTCGCGGTGTTTGGGTCCGACGAGGGAGGGGATTTTTCGGTTGCGGGTGCCACGGCCTGAGCAGACGGGGGAACCGCGTCCACCGGCGGCGCGCTTTGGCGCGACAAAGCTGGGCCTGTCGAGGTGGTTGGCCCGCTTGCAATCGCGGGGGTGGTGGGGGCATTAACCGTTGCGGCGGGCGGCGAGACCGGCTCTGCGGCGGTGCCCGATGGGTCACCGCCCGCGAGCAGAGCGAGACCGGCGGCGGCGGAGCGGGCGAGCGGCGGGCGCGACATGGGGCGGTCGGGCAGCTTGGCGCGCGCGGCCGGATTAATTTTTCCCCGGCGTGGCGGAACCGAGCTCACCAGCGAGCTGGGCGAGGAGCTTGCTCGTTACGCGCTCAATGCCGAGACGGGCGAGCGGGCTGGCGGGATTCATGTCCTGCACGGCGAGGTAATAGGCGAGGCTTGAGGCGGTGTCACCATTGTCCTCGGCGCGCTTGGCCTTGTCGGCCAGACCGACGTAGTCGGCGACGCGCGGGGCGAGCTCCGCCTTGCGTTGGTTGACGGTGACGTCATTGGGCACCAGCTCGGCGGCGGCGGTGAGGGTGTCCCATGCGACGGCGGCGTTATTTTGGCTGACGGCTTCCTGTGCCAGGCCGAGGGCGGTTTCAACCTTTGTCATCCGGGTAATGACCTCCTTGAACTTCGGGCCACGTAAGGCGTCGTTGGCGAGGCCGACGCTGAGTTCGCCTTGGCGTTCGTAGATGCGGCGGTATTCGCTATGCTTGTAGGCGTCGTCGAACATGATGGCGGCTTGACTGGAGATGGTGGCACCAGCGGCGACACCGCTGCCATAGGCCGCGATGTCGGGGTTGAGGGGCCAGAGGTTGGAGGCTTTCTCGGTCAAGGTTTGAGCGCGGTCGAAGTCGCCGTTGCTTGCGGCTTGCTTCGCGCCGGCGAGCGCGAGCTGGCTGCCTTGCTCGGCCGCGCGGGCGGCGGCGGTGACTTCGGCGGAGCGGAAGTCCTTGGTGAGCGCACCGATCTCGGTATTGATCTTCACAATGGCCTCGTAATCCTTAAGATCGGCGAGCTTTCTGGCCTGTTCCACTTTGCGGTAAAAAGCGTAAATTTTTTGACGGCGCGTTTTCTCGAACTGTGTGATCTCGCCCACATATTCGCCGAGGAAAAAGGTTTCCTGCAGTCGTTCGGTGGCGGCCATGAGCATGCCATCGTCATAATTGGAGCGGACGGCGGCCATGCCTTTCCGGGCCTGGTCAATGGCCTCGCGCGAGAGATTCTCGATGGTACTGATATAGAAAGGGACATTGCCGGAGGGGGGCAGAAAATCGGCGATGGCTTCCTTGTATTTCGGGTCGAGCTCCTGCGCGGTACCCTTGAAGATGGCGCGGTAAAAGCTGCTGGCGATCAGCGCGTGCTGAAAACGACGTTGGAGAAAAAGATTTATGATTTCGCCTTGGAACTGGAGCTTGGCTTGCACTCCGCTCAGTGCTTGGGCTGCTTGCATCGCCTTGATTTGGGCCTCCAAGCCGACTTGCTCGCGCATTCCGGCCACAATGCTGGCTGCTCCTACGCTCTTTGTGAGGCCGAAGTTGGCATCTTTGGGGTTTCTATTAGTTGGTTGGGCGGTGACGCCACTGCTACCGGGCGATGAACCCGTGCTCGTGGTGCCGCTTGCACCGGCAGCGCCGCGCCCGGAGGCGGAATCGGCGGTTTGGGAAAGGGGGGCAAGGATCTCGGCTGCGGTAATAAGATCGCGTCCATAGTTCGATCCTTGTTGTGCAGCCTCCAACTGGGCGTAGTCGAGATTGTGGGTCAAGGTGGCCTGCTGCTGTTTGCGGACATGATCGAGTGCGAGGCCAGCAACGCGCTGGGCGTCACTCTCGTTGCGGATGCGCCAGGTGTCGAATACTTGGTTAGCCACGCTGAGGGCATAGCCGCCGTCGGCCGAGAACTCGGCGGCTTCGTAGAGTGCCTGCCAGGCCTGTTTGGTGTTTTCGTTCATGTCACCGGTGTTGTTGGTGGCGAGCAGGGCGGTGACGCGGTCGAGCGCAGCCTGATAGGCCTGTTCGTCGGGCGAAGGGGAGAGCGAGAGGTATTGTTCGAAACGGCTGCGAAATGCGCGCATCTCGCCGAGGCTGTAGCTATGGCCCTTCCACTTCATCGTGCCGTTCTCGGGATCTATGCTGTCAGAGTCGGTGTTAAACGCCTTGTTGAGGACGGTGAGGAGCGTGTTGCTCTCGAGGCTGTTGCTCTGGGTGCTGGAGCTGTTGGCGTTGCTCACGACCGTGTTGGCAGCGGACTTGGCGGAGTCGGTCGCAACAGGAGGGGTGCTGGGCGCGGGATTGTTGCCATTAAGCGCCCCGCCAAGTTGGCTGGCCACTCCGCGCCAATTTGGCACGCCGGCCGGGGCTGCCGCGCGACCAAGGGCGGGAACGAGCACGAGCAGACAGGCGAGGGTGGCGGGTGCGGGCGTTTTCATGGCTTAGATTTTTTTGAGCTGGCTGACGTAGAGGAGCCCGCCAGTGCGGACGACGAGCTCGAAGCGGTAGCGTTGCGCGGGGACGAGGTTGGCCTCGAGCGCATCGGGCACGAAAACCGGCAGGCGATTTTTTTCCTTGAGCGGGCGTACGGAGATGAAGCGGCCGACCCCTTCCTGCGCCTTGAGCTGCGAGTCCACCTCGGCCTCAAGGACATAGTGGTTGCCGTTGAGGTTGGCCGGAGTCTTCTGGTAGTCGGCGACGGGAAACGGCTCACCGCGGCTGCACCCGTTGGCGGCGAACCCAAGGGCGAGCAGCGGCAGGAGGGCGAGCAGCGGCAGAAGCGCGCGCGCGGGCAGGGCAGGGCGGGGCGGATTCAAGGCAGGCATCGCGGGATAGGATCAGGCTACGGCCAACGCTGTTTCTTGCAACCCCAAAACACCAGCGCTGCGCCGAGCAGGAAATGCGCGCCGAGCACACACCCTGCCGGCGGTGAGAACCACCATCCCTTGTCCATCATCATTACGGCGGTGTAGAAATTGCCGGGAGCATCTTTCATGGCCCCCAAATAGCCCGCCCAGCCCCAATAGGTCGCGATCAACGGCCGCACGATCCAGATGATCCAGTCCGGCAATGCCAGGACCACGCCCGACAGAGGCAGTTGGAAACCGACCAGGTAAATCGAGAGCAGCGACGCCTTGTCTGCCGACGCGAGCTGGGCCGAGAGGCCGAGACACACCACGCTCATCGCCGCGCCCGTCGCCGCCAGCACGGTGAGCTGTTCGCCCCAGTTGCCGGGAAACTGGCACAGCGTCTTCACGAACACTGTCATCCACGCGCCCTGCACCGCGCCCACCAGTGTCGCAAAGACGATCTTGGCCAGCGCGTAGGCTGCCGGCCGCAGGCCCGACATCCGTTCTTTTTCATAGAGCGCGCGTTCGCCGGCGATCTCTCGCGCGCCATTGTTGCTCCCCATCAGGCACAGCAGGATGACTTGGAAGATGATCAGCCCTGAGACGAGCGTCCCCGTCTTGAGCGCCTCGCTCATGAAGTCCGCCCACGCCACCTTCGCTTCAAACGGTCCCAACGCCGACTGGTCGAGTGCGAGCGTCTTCATCTGCGGCAGCCCGCGCAGGGCGAAGATCACCACGAGGCACGGGAAGCCCAGGGTGATCGCCAGCGTCAGCCCGAGCTGGCCGCGGTCGCGCCATAGCAGCCGCCAGCGCCGCGCCAGCAACGTGCGAAACTGCGCCAGCACCGTCGGCGGCGTGCGCGACGCACGCAAGGAGGGCGACCACGGGCTGAGTTCCTCCGCCGCGCTGTTCGTATCGGCGTACCCGGCATTTTTCGCATCGGCCTCGTCGTGCGCGGCCTCGGCCCATGCTGCGCTCCAATGCGCGAGCGGGTGCTCATTCAGCCGGTCGTAGAGCGTGAGTGCGTCGGTGAGGTCGAAGTGGGCCAGCATCGCCGGCAGCGGCCCTTGGAAGACCACCGTACCCTCGGAGATCACCGTTACCGAGTCAAACTGCGGCAGCTTCGCCAGGTTGTGGATTACGCACACGACGGTTTTGCCCTGCTCCGCCACGAGCGCGCGCAGCACCGTGAGGATCTGGTCCTCCGAGCGCGGGTCGAGGCCGCTCGTTACCTCGTCACACAGCAGGCACGCGGGGTCGGTCGTCAGCTCCAGCGCCAGCCCGAGCCGGCGCAGTTGCCCGCCGCTGAGCTTGTCCACGAGGGTTTCGCGCCGGTCACCAAGGCCGACGAGCCGGAGCAGCTCGCCGCTGCGCGCCGCACCCGCCGGCCCGCCGAGCCCTTGGTAAAGCTGCAACGCGCACGCGAGCGACTCGCCCACCGTGAGCTTGCCGTGCGCGATGCTGAACTGCGGGGCAAACGCCACCTCGCGCAGCAGCGATTCGCGTTCAATCACGCGCCGTCCGCGCAGGAAAATCTCCCCCTCGGCCGGCAGGATGCCGAGCACGCCCTTCAGCAGCGTCGTCTTACCACAGCCCGACGGGCCGATGAGCGCATGCAGCCCGCCGGCGGCGAACTGCGCGGTCGCGCCATGGACGAGCGACGGTGCGCCGGGGCGCGGGCGGACAGTGAGGTTGCGGCAGGCCAGCATGGGAAAACAGGAGCGGAAACGGAAACACCTCTTATGCCCAGTGCGCCGCCCGCCGCCAAGGCTCATTTGCGCCGGCCCGTTATGGCAGCAAGCAGGCATAGGGGCGTTGCTGGCCGACGCCCGTCCGAACTCTTGAGAGTGCAAGCCAAAGGCGGCGGGACGGATTTCCCTGTCGCCGTCACGCTACCGCGGCCACGAGGCCGAGCTGGCGCGTGTCGGTGTGTTCCCCGGTGGTGTGCAACCCGCCGGCCTGCGGAAGGAGTGGGGCACACTCCGCGAGCTGTTTGGCGGCTAGGCCGGCCTTGGCCTACGTGGCGCAGGTCTGAATTCACCCAGCACACTCAATTCAGACATCGACCGCTTTAACCGTGACGTTGCCGCCTACAACGCCGAGCTGAGCCACGTCGGTCGCTGAACAACGATGCGAATCTCCATGCCAAGCGACCAAGGGCGGTCGCACTCCCAGCAAAACACTCCCGCTCAATACGCTCCGCGGATGTGCGCGGCGACGGCACGCTCGTAGAAGGCGGCGAGCTTCACGTGCGTCTCCGCGCCGAGCGGCGGGAGCGACGCGGCGCGGAGATTGGCGCGCGCCTGCTCCGGGCTTTTCGCGCCGGGGATGAGTACGCTCACCGCCTCGAAGTCGAGGCACCAGCGCAGCGCGAAATCCGCCATCGTCCAGCCGGCGGGCACCAGCGGCCGGAGCGCGTCGGCCAGCTCCACGCCCTTGGCGAACGGCAGGCCGGCAAAGGTCTCGCCGACGTTGAAGCACTGGCCGTCGCGGTTGTACATGCGGTGGTCAGTCGTGGCAAAGGACGTCTGTTTGGTCATCTTGCCGCCGAGCAGACCACTGGCGAGAGGCAGGCGCACGATGAGGGCGATGTTTTTCGCGCGCGCGGCGGCAAACAGCTCGTGAATGGGTTTCTGGCGGAAAATATTGAAGATGATCTGGAGGGACGCGCAACCGCCGTGCTCCACGCAGAAGCGCGCCTCGTCCATCGCCTCGACACTCGCGCCGTAGTGGCGGATTTTGCCCTCGCGCTTGAGCTCGTCGAGCCAGCCGAAGACCTCGCCACGTCGGAGCACGTCGGGCGGGATGCAGTGCGCCTGCGTGAGGTCAAGCACGTCCACGCCGAGCCGGCGCAGCGATGCCTCGGTGAAGCTGCGGATCTGGTCGCGCGTAAAACCGTTGGGCCAGTTCATGCGACCGAGCTTGGTGGCGACAAAGATTTTCCCGCGCGCGGCGGGCGTTTCGCGCAGGAAGCGGCCGATGATGGTCTCGCTGCGGCCCGCGCCATACACGTCGGCTGTGTCGAAGAACGTCACGCCGCCATCGAAGGCAGCGCGGAGGGTGGCGAGCGCGGCGTCCTCGGTCACGTCGCCCCAGTCACCGCCGAGCTGCCAGGTGCCGAGGCCGATTTCGCCGAAGGAGCGCCCCGTGGGGCCAAAGGTACGGGTGTGCATGCACCCGCGAGTCTAGCGATTTCTCGGCGGGCGCAAGCCTGCGGCTCGGGCAAGTTTGCGGAACTGCTCACAGTCCGGGAGTGACGTCGTTGTCACAGGCAATGGGCCCATTTGTCGGAGTAAAAATTTTGTAAATACTACCAGTCAGCCAGTTAAATTTTAATGGCGCGGCGGATGCACTGGCTGTTCGCAGGCCGTTCGGCAGCTTCCTGACACGTTATTCACAAGGGGTGAAAACCGCGTGACTATCAGGTGCGGCGGATGCTCGAGTCCCGGGCGGCACGGAGCTTGCGCGGGTGGTCGGCAATGGCGTGGAGGCCGCGGCTTTCCTTGCGCTGGAGCGCGCACTCGACGATGAGGCCGGCGACTTCAAGGAGGTTACGGAGCTCGAGCAGGCGTGCGTCCACGGAAAAATTCCAATAGTAGTCTTGGATCTCACGTGCGAGGTTGGCGATGCGGTGGCGGGCGCGCTCGAGGCGTTTCGTGGTCCGCATGATGCCGACGTAGTCCCACATCGTGCGGCGCAGCTCCTCCCAGTTATGGGCGATGACGACGCGCTCATCGGTGTCGCCTCCGCCGAGATCCACCCAGGCCGGGATCGCGGGCGTGGGCGGACGCGAGTGCGCAGCGGCACGGAGGTAACGGTCAACGGACTCTGCCCCGCGCCGCGCCATGACGACGGCCTCGAGCAGCGAGTTGCTCGCGAGGCGGTTTGCCCCGTGGAGGCCGGTGCAGGCGACCTCCCCGCAGGCATAGAGGCCGGGCAGCGTGGTCTCGGCTGCGATGGTGGTGGCGACACCGCCACAGACATAGTGCGCGGCGGGTACCACCGGGATGAGGTCGCGGGCGAGATTGAGCCCGAGTGCACGGCAGGCGGCGAAAATCTGCGGAAAGCGCCGGCGCAACCACGCCGCATTGCGGTGCGTGATATCGAGCCAGACGTGCGCCGCGCCAGATTTCTTCATCTCGGCGTCAATGGCGCGGGCGACGATGTCGCGCGGTGCAAGGTCGGCCAGCGGGTGGACGCCGCGCATAAACGCCTCGCCCGCGAGGTTCCGCAGCACCGCTCCCTCGCCGCGCAACGCCTCGCTGATGAGAAAACGCCGCCCGGTTGCCGAGTAGAGCGCGGTGGGGTGAAATTGGATGAACTCCATGTTCCGCACCTCGACGCCCGCGCGCCACGCCATTGCCACGCCGTCGCCGGTGGCGATTTCGGGGTTGGTCGTGTAGAGATAGACCTGCCCTGCGCCGCCGGTGGCCAGCATCACGACCGGCGCGCGAAACGTCAGCACGCGGCCGTCGCGCACGTCGAGCGCGTGGACCCCGAGCACGCAGTCGCGCGCGCGCGGCACGCGGCGCGCCAGTTTGCGGCGGGTGATGACATCAATGGCGAAAAAATGCTCGAAGAGCGCGATGCGCGGCTCGCGGGCGATGGCCTTGAGCAGGGCCTCCTCGATCACGCGGCCGGTCATGTCTTTGACGTGCAGGATGCGCCGTGCGCCATGCCCGCCCTCGCGGCCCAGCTCGTAGCCGCCGCGCGGGTCGCGGGAGAACCGCACCCCCCACTCGGCCAGCTCGCGCACGCAGGCGGGGCCGTCGCGCACGATGGCGCGCACGACTTGGGGGTCGCACAGGCCGTCGCCGGCGTCGAGCGTGTCGCGGACGTGTGCGGCGAAGTCGTCAGTCTGCGCCGTGACGGCGGCGAGGCCGCCCTGTGCCCAGTTGGTGCTGGAGTCGGCTTTGTCTTTTTTGGTGAGGATGGCGACCGAACGGCCGCGCTTGGCCACGTCGAGCGCGAAGCTCAGGCCAGCAATGCCGCTGCCAATGACCAGAACGTCGAAGGACTGTGTCACAGGATTTCGTTGTCAATCAGCCGCACCTCGTCCACCCATGCGGCAAGGGCGAGGATGGTCTGGCCGGGACGCACTTCGCGCACGGCTTCCATCGTGTCGCGGTCCACGATGGCCGCGTAGATCACACGTACCCGGCGGTGCTGCGCAAGCAGGTGCGTGGCCTCTGCCACCAGCCGGTCCACGCGGCGTTCGCCGGCGCTGACCATCTCCTGCGCGCGGCGCAACGCGCGGCTGAGTGCGAGCGCGTCGGCCCGCTGCGTGGCGGTGAGGTAACGGTTGCGCGAGCTCATCGCCAGCCCGTCGGGGTCGCGCAATGTCGGCGCGATGACGATCTCGACCCCAAGGTGCAGGTCGGCGGTTATTTTTTTGATGACGGCGACCTGCTGGGCGTCTTTCTGGCCGAGGACGGCGTAGTTTGGCCGGACGATGTTGAACAGTTTCGCCACCACCGTCGTGACGCCGCGAAAATGCACCGGCCGCGACACGCCCTCGAGCGGCTTGGCCACCGCTTCCTCGGTGATAAATGTGGAGTACCCTTTCGGATAAATCTCCTCGACCGACGGCGTGAACACGACGTGCGCCCCCGCCGCATTGCACTGGGCAAGATCAGCTTCCAACTCACGTGGGTAGCGGGCAAAATCCTCGCTCGGCCCGAACTGCGCGGGATTCACGAAGATGGAAACGATGACGGCGTCAGCTTTCATCGCTGCAAGCCGCACCAGGCTGACATGCCCCTCATGCAACGCTCCCATGGTGGGCACGAGGGCGACCGACCGGCCATGGGCGCGCAGGCCGGCGGCGAGCGCCTGCATTTCGGAGATGCTGGTGACAGTTTGCATGGGAGGAGAAACGCGAGGCTTGAACAATGCCGTCTGCCGGCGTTTGTTCAAGCATTTCGCCCGCCCCTTTCCACTGCTCCTCTTCACACCTATGATCCGCATCAATGAACATTACCTGAAACTCAAGGCCTCCTATCTTTTTTCCGACATCGCCAAGCGCGTGAGCGCCTATGTCGCCGCGAATCCCGCCCAGCCCGTCATTCGCCTCGGCATCGGCGATGTGACCGAGCCGCTTCTCCCCGTGAGCATCACTGCACTGCACGCCGCGACTGACGAGATGGCGGCGCGGGCCACGTTCAAGGGCTACGGCCCCGAGCAGGGCTATGCATTTTTGCGTGAGGCTGTCGCGCAGCATGACTACGCGGCGCGCGGCTGCTCCATCGAGGCCGACGAGATTTTTATCAGCGACGGTGCGAAGTGCGACTGCGGCAACATCCAGGAGATCTTTGCGACGGAGGGCCTGCGCCTCGCCATCCCTGATCCCGTTTATCCGGTCTACATTGACACCAACGTCATGGCTGGTCGCACCGGCCCGAATGTGGATGGCCGCTACGCTGGTGTGACTTACCTTGAGAGCACCCCCGCCAATCACTACGTTCCCGCCGTCCCCTCCGTTGCGACCGATCTCATCTATCTTTGCTTCCCCAATAATCCCACCGGTGCCGTCGCCACCCGCGCGCAGCTTGCCGCGTGGGTCGCCTACGCGAAGGCGAACAAGGCCATCATCCTCTTCGATTCCGCCTACGAGGCCTATATCCGCGACCCGGCGATTCCACACAGCATCTACGAAATCCCCGGCGCGCGCGACGTGGCCATCGAGTTCCGCAGCTTCTCGAAGACCGCCGGCTTCACCGGCACGCGCTGCGCCTACGCGGTCGTGCCGAAATCGCTCGTCGGCTACGATGCTGTGGGCAACGCGCACCCGCTCCACGCGCTCTGGAACCGCCGCCACACGACGAAGTTCAACGGCGTCGCCTACCCGGTCCAGAAGGCTGCCGCCGCCATCTTCACGCCCGAAGGCCGGCAGCAGGTGCGCGCGATGACCGATTTTTATCTCGGCAACGCCGCGCTCATCCGTGCCGCCGTGACCAAGCTAGGTTTCAACTGTGTGGGCGGCGACAACGCCCCCTACATCTGGATCAATGTCGGCCGCGATTCGTGGGAGTTCTTCGATCTGTTGCTGAACCGGGCGCAGGTCGTCTGTACCCCCGGCGCAGGTTTTGGCAAGTGCGGCGAAGGCCATGTGCGTATCAGTGCATTCAATAGCCGTGCCAACGTCGAGACCGCCCTTGCCCGTATCGCGGCGGCCCTGAAGTGAGACGCTCGGAATTGCCTGATGGCAGCAGAGGAGGCAAATTGCTTTCCGAGATTGCACGCGGCCGCGTTACCTTCGATAACTGGCGGCCATGAGTGAATGTCCCTGTGGTTCCGGCCTCGTTTTTGACGCCTGCTGTGGCCCGATCATCGCCGGTACCCCGGCGGCGACGGCCGAGGCGCTGATGCGTTCGCGCTATTCTGCCTACGTGCGGCGTGCCTACGTGCATCTCGGCGATTCGCTCTCGGCTGCGCAGCGGAAGGATTTCGACCCCGACGATGCGAAACGCTGGGCGGAGAGCTCCGAGTGGCTGGGCCTCACGATTCACCGCACCGAGCAAGGCGGCCCGGCTGACACCGTCGGGCTGGTCGAGTTCACCGCGCGGTTCAAAACTGAGGGTAAGGAGCACGAGCACGTCGAGGTCGCGGTGTTTGGCCGCGAAGACGGCCGCTGGGCCTACACCGGTTCCGCGAATGGCCCCGGCAAGACCGTCCGCCGCGAGACGCCGAAGCTCGGTCGCAACGACCCCTGCGCCTGCGGTAGCGGCAGGAAATATAAGAAATGCTGCGGTACCGCCGCTTGATCCGCGACGATACCCGGCTGGGGAGCTTTGGCCTATTCAGCCGGGTATGCCCCCACCGGACCCAGTTGGGCATTTGGGGGCACGTCGTTTCGGCCCAAAACTTCCCCGGACTGATTCCATCCAGCTTCTGCCGGCTATGGTCGAAGCAATCCAAAACCGAGGCCGATCGTAGCGTAAACGTCGCTCCGGGCTTTCAATTAACCACAAATATGCCGGGTAGCGCCCCATGCGGCATGCCGCTGCCGGGCGATCGGCTGACTCTGGCATCACCTGTTGGTCGGCCCGGCGCTATCACGCAAAACGCGACCAAACCCAGCGGGCCGGCCAGCGTCCAGGCTTGGCTAGCGACTCCTGCCGGTTTTGGTGGCCTGTGACCGCCCGTATTTCGCTGCCAATCTGCCGGGCTTCGCCGTGCGCGATGTCCTCCGGGTTTTTATCCCGCATCCGAGGCTCGGCGGTAGGGCTGGCGCTTGTCGCTGTGCCTTTGGTTGGGTTAACTGCGGCGGCCGAATATTGTGGGCGGGGTGCCCTCGCCCCGCTGCCCGAAGATGGGCTTGCGTGGACTGTTCGGCGCTCGCGACGGATGATTCTTTCGCGTGCTTGGTCGGTGCTTTCCGTTTTGTCTTCATGGAGAACGGTTCGGGGCTTTTTATCGCTCCACGCAATAAAATTTTAAGTCTATGGATTTAATATGTGTATATAATTATCGTTAATATAGTTACAAATAATAAATTTGACCCGCATCATTAATTCATCCTGCGGCAAAATTTTTGCACGTCGCGCCTATTATCAGGTTCCATTTGCCCCGCTTCCTTTGCCTAAAAGTACGTTCCCACACAGACGTTCAATCTCCCCGTGGGTTTTCACACCGGGTAAGCCGTCGTATATCCCTCACCGGCAAGGCCTCACAGTTGGCCGGTCACCCAAAAAAATCCAGCGGCAGCTCACGCCACTGGCCGGGGGCGAGGTCGCCGAGTTCAAGCGGGCCGAACTGGGTGCGATGCAGTGTCAGTACCGTCGCCCCGCACGCGGCGAACATCCGGCGCGCCTGGTGGTATTTGCCCTCGGTGAGTGTCAGCTCCGCCTCGCGGGCGGAAATGATTTTCAGCGCGGCCGGCGCGCAGGGCTCGCGCTCGCCGTCGAGCATGAGCGTGCCGCTGGCGAAACGCGCGACGAGTTCCGGCGCGAGGTCGCGGTCCACGGTGGCGCGGTAGATTTTCGGCACCTTGTGTTTCGGCGAGGTGAGCCGGTGGACGAGCCCCGCCTGATCCGTGAGCAGCAGCAGGCCGCTGGTGTCCTTGTCGAGCCGGCCGATGCTGGTGACGGGCGGATTGCGCGCCAGCCAGCGTGGCGGCAGCAGGTCATAGACACGCGGGCCTTCCCGCGCTTCGTGCGAACACACCAGGCCGGTCGGCTTGTGCAGCGCGAGCAGCAGGCCGCCGGGATGGTCGGGCGGCTCGCCGTCAATGCGCACGTCGTTCGGATCGGCCTTCGCCCCAAACTCGTCGGCGATTGTTCCGCGCACGGTCACGCGGCCGGCCGCGATCCACGCGCGGGCCTCGCGGCGGGAGCAGTAACCGAGGCTGGCGAGCAGTTGGTCGAGACGGCGCATGGACGGAGCAGAGCATGGCTGCAAAAAGGCGCAAGGGGTGCAAAAACAAAACGGGTGCTCAACGGCCCGTTTCTCCCGCAGCGGGCTGCAGCCAGAAGGGGCGCGATACGGGCAACCGGGATCGGGACTGGGGTCGGGTCTGCTGGTCAGCGGGGCGATTTTTTTGCGCGTCTTCACCGCTTTTAACGGCAATCTGTCTGCCCATGGGGCGCGTATTTTTATTTTTGCTTTCGATCCTCTTCGTCGGTGCGGGCGCACTGACGGCGGTGCGTGCGCCGACGCTGCCGTTGTGGAAGGTTGCGCTGCTGGCGGGCGAGTTCGGCCATTTTCTCTGGCCGTTGCCGGCCATCGTGGCGGTGCTGGCGTGGCGAAGTGGCGGGGTGGGGCTGCCGGCCATCATCGGTCGGGTACTCACGGTGCTGCTGTGCCTCGCAGCCATCGGGCTGCTGCTCAAGCCGTCGGTGCAGGCATGGTGGGTCGGACGTGGCTTGCCAGCGACGCTCACGCGGGCCTTCGGGCCGGGGGCGCTGGGGCGCCCGCCGCTTTCGCTTCGGGCGATGCTGCCCGGGGCGGGCGGCGCGGTGCGGGGGGAGCCGAGGATATTTGCCCATGCTGGCACTGCGGAGGAGCTGGTGCTGGATTTTTACCACGCGGTGCGTGGCGACGGTAAGCCCGCGCCCTGTGTCGTGATCATTCACGGCGGCGGCTGGGATGGGGGCGACCGTGGGCAGCTGGCCGATTTCAACTTCTGGCTGGCACAGCGCGGCTACGCGGTTGCGGCGATGGACTATCGGCTCGCGCCGCAGCACCCATGGCCTGCGCAGGCTGACGATGTGGCGCTGGCGCTTGCCCACCTCAAGGCCAACGCGGAGCCGCTCGGCCTCGACGCGGGCAAATTTGTGCTGCTCGGCCGCTCGGCCGGCGGGCAGATCGCGACCGCGTTTGCCTACGGCCGGCCCGACCCGGCGGTGCGCGGGGTGGTCGCGCTTTACGCGCCGCACGACCTCAACTTCGCGTGGGATTACGGGCGTGAGGATGACATTTTGCATTCGCTGCAACTGCTCCGGCAGCTTACCGGCGGTACGCCCGACACGGCGCGCGCCGCCTACGATTCTGCATCTGCCTACCGGCTCGCGACGAAGGCCGCGCCGCCGACGCTGCTCGTGCATGGCGAGCTCGACACGCTCGTGTGGCATCGTCAGGGCGAGCGGTTGCATGCCCGCCTCGACGAGCTGGGGGTGCCGAATGTCTTCGTGTCGCTCCCGTGGGCGACGCACGCCTTCGACTACAGCCTGAGCGGCCCATCCGGCCAGCTTACGACGTTCGCGCTGGAATGGTTTCTGGTGGCGGTGACGAAGTGAAACGCGGAAGCGGCCCGCCTCACCCCAAGCAGGCTGCGGGCGGATGATAGCCCGGCTCGGAAGAGCCGAAAATTTACCTCACGCATACCGCTCCTCTTTCCAGGGGTCGGCGGTGTTCGAGTAGCCGCGCACTTCCCAGAAGCCGGGCTTGTCGTCGGCGAGAAACGTGAGGCTGCGCACGAATTTCGCGCCTTTCCACGCGTAGAGCTTTGGGATGATCCCACGCGCCGGACCACCGTGCTCGCGCGGCAGCGGTTTCCCGTCGAAGCTTGTCGCGATCAGCACATCGTCGTCGAGACAGGCGGCGAGCGGGACGTTGGTCGAGTAGCCGTCATAGCCCGTGAAATAAACGAAGCGCGCCACCGGCTTGGGCCGCACCAGCGCGTAGAGTGTGGTGAACGCGACCCCACCCCAGCGGCAGTCGTATTTGCTCCACGTCGTCACGCAGTGGAAGTCACTCACGTCTTCAGCCGGTGGCAGCGCGTTAAACTCCGCCCACGACAGCCGCACAGGGTTCTCCACGAGGCCGTCGAGCGTGAGAGTCCATTCGCCTGGCGGAATTTCCGGCTGCACGCCGAGGTCGAGGACGGGGAACCCGGTGGTGAGCTTCTGCCCTGGCGGGAGACGGTCCCTGGAAGCGACGGCGCGCGGGCGCACGCCCTTGGTGACCTGTTTCTCCGCCCAACGCTGCTTGGCCTCGATGTAGCGCTCCTTCGACATGGCTGTAACTTGAGTCGGCCGTTGCCGGTTAATTTTGCCGCTCACTCCAACCCTAGAATCTTTCGCCCCTCCGGTGAGATCATCTGCGGCGTCCAGACCGGGTCCCAGACGATGTGCGCTTTTACCGACTCAACGCCGGGGAGTGCGGCGAGCTTGGCCCGCGCGTCTTCGGCAATCACCGGGCCCATACCGCAGCCGGGCGCGGTCAGGGTCATTTTCAACTCCAGTGCACGGCCGCCGGCCGGTGCCGGCTCGATGGCGAGGTCATAGACGAGCCCTAGATCCACGATGTTGACCGGAATCTCCGGGTCGAAGCAGGTCTTCAGCGCCTCCCACGCCGCGTGTTCGCTAAACTCGCCGGCCGCCGGCGCGGACGCAGCGGTAAGTTTGCCCAGGTCGAAACCGGCGATGGTGGCGGCGTCCGCGCCCGCGATGCGGAACAGGCCGCGGTCGGTGCGGACGGTCACGTTGCCGCCGAGCGTCTGCATGATGTGCAGGCGCGTGCCGGCGGGAAGCGTCACCGGATCGCCCGCGGGGATGAGCGTGGCGGGTGTGGCCTGTACGAGGGAAAATTCTTGGGTCGTTGTCATGGGTGCCTCAGCGCGCGATGATGTCGAACGGCAGCCGCGCATAGACGCCGAGGTGGTCGTTGAACTGCTCGAGCACGCGCCCTTGCGCCTTCAGCTCATCGGTGAGGCGCGTGACGACGCCGGGTGCCTTGCCGGACGCGGGATGGCCGGTGTCGTCGAGCAGCTCGTTGAGCATGTCGGTCAAGTCGCGCGAGCGGGGGAACTCCTCAATCGGCGCGTCGGCTGGCAGGCCGGCCTCATTGGCGGCGTAGGCGAGGGCGGCGTCGAGGCCGCCAATCTCGTCCACGAGGCGAAGTTTGAGCGCGGCGGTGCCCGACCACACGCGGCCCTCGGCGATTTCGCGCACCTTGGCGGCGTCGAGCTTGCGGCCCTCGGCGACCTTGTTGATGAACTCATCGTAAATCCAATCCACCGTTTTCTGGAACAGGGCGAGCTCCTCGGGCGTCTTGGGCCGCGAGATGGTTTCCAAGTCGGCGTGCGCGCCGGTCTTCACGCCGTCGAAGGTGAGGCCGAGGTTGCCCGTCAGCTTTTTCACATCGAAAAATACCGAGAAGACGCCGATGGATCCCGTGATGCTCGCCGGCTCGGCGAAAATCCGTTTCCCATAGGCCGAGATCCAGTAGCCGCCGGACGCCGCGTAGCTGCCCATCGAGACGACGACGGGCTTGGCCTCACGCGCCAGCCGCAGCTCGCGTTGGATGTGCTCGGAGCCGGAGACCGAGCCGCCGGGGCTGTTCACGCGGAGCACGATGGCCTTCACACTGTCGTCCTGCCGGAGCTGGCGGATTTCGCGGGCAAACCGCGCGCCGCCCACCTCGCCCTCCCCGCCCTCGCCGTCCACGATTGCCCCCTCGGCATAGACTACCGCGATGCGCGGGGTCTTCATTAATTTCTCCTCGTCCGTCACCTTGGGCAGTTCGCCGATATAGTCAGCGAGGCTGACCTGCTTGAAGGTTTTTCCCGATTCGTCGGGCCCGGTCGTCTTTTTCAAGCCGGCAATGACCTCGTCGCGGTAGGCGACGCGTGAGACGAGCTTGGCTTCCTTCGCGAGCGCGGCGCGGACAAAGCCCTCCTTGTCCACGAGGGCCTGGATGTCCGCCGCCTGCAGGCCGCGGTCGGCGGCAATGTCGCCGAGCAGTTCGCCCCAGAGGTCGCTGAGCAGCGCCTGCAGTTGCTCGCGGCTCTCCGGGCTGAGGTCCGTCCGGGTGAAGGGTTCGACGGCGGACTTGTATTTGCCGACCCGCGAGACCTGCACGCCGACACCAAATTTTTCCAGCGCACCCGCATAAAACATTGGCTCGCTCGCCAGTCCCGGCATGAATACCAGGCCGTAGGGGTCGAGCACGAGATCGTCCGCGCCCGCCGCGAGATAGAAGTCACGGGTCGTGGCCTCGTCGAGGTAGGCAACGATGGGCTTCTGGGCGGCCTTGAACTCGTGTAACGCGGCGCGCACCTCCTTGAGCGCCGCAAAGCCCGTGCCGTAGCCGTCGGGCGCGAGGCTGCCGGTGAGCAGCACGCCTTTCACGCGGCTGTCGTGAGCGGCGGCGTGCAGCGCGCGGGTGACCGCCCGCAGTTGCAGCACCACCGGGCCGCGGTCGCCTGCGAGCCGGCTGACCAGCGCGCTCTCGGTGATGGCCGGCGGCGCGTCGGTGATGTTGGCGCTGAGGTTGAAGACGAGGTAGGAGCCGGGTTCGATGACGGGGGCCGCCTTGCCGCTGACACCGCCGATGTGCGACACCACCGCGACGATCAGGGCCACCAGCACAACGGTAAGCCCGACCGCAAACAACGTCAGGCCGGCCAAAGTTCCGAGCAGGGAGATGAAAAAAGATTTCATGCGCCGCACCGTGGCAGGTCGCCCCCGCGCATGCGAGCGGATTCACGAGGGCCGATAAGTCTTGGTGTGCTCAATCAAAGCGACCGATTGAGCGGATGGCCGCAATGCGGACACGTCGGGGCCGCGACCGAGACGCATTTTTTTGCAGGCTGGACAAGCCGTGAGCATGGGGTTGCGGCCTGGCTTTGCCTCCGCCAAAGCCGCCTGGATGGC
>CAIQBC010000159.1 GCA_903869955.1 uncultured Opitutia bacterium | reverse complement strand
GTGGTCTTGCCGAGGCCGGGTGGGCCGGAAATGAGAATATGGTTGAGCGGGTCGCCGCGTTTTCTGGCTGCACCGACCATGACTTGAAGGCGCTCAACGGTTTTCGGCTGGCCGGTAAAGTCGGCGAAGGAAAGCGGCCGCAGCGCGGCCTCGGCGGGCGAGACCGGCGCAGCGAGGGCGGCGGCGAGAAAATTGACTCCCTTGGATGGTTCGGGGCTGGGCATGGGTGGCGGATGATTTGAACCGGAGAGGCAAAACGTTGGACAATACATCTGGCCAAATCTTTCCGGTCTTTTCCTGTCCGTCCTGTGTGCCTGCCGGGACTCGGCAGTTCAAATCATTTCCCCGCCAAGGATGCACTGGTCTGCGCCGCGCAAAGGGCGACCCTCTCCGCCCCAGATTCAAATGGTATCACTGCCCACTACTCGCAACCGAATCGCAGGGGACCGTCCGGCCCAAAGGCATCGGCCGCACCTCTCAACCGCCAGCGTAGAGACAGTCGAGTTCAATGCGTTCGCCGCAGGGGCAGGTGATGACGAGACGGGTGATTTTGTCGCCTTGGCGGACACATTCGACATGCGACACGCCACCCGTGCCACCCGGCGCACCGGAGGCGTGCGGCTTGACACTGCTGATGACGGCACCGAGCGCGGAGGCATCAGCAGGGTGAGGGTGGAGCAAAATCGGCGCTGTGACGCGCGGTCGGTCGGAGAGAAAGGCTTTCATGGGGCGGGAGTGAGCAAAGGCTTGGGTGTGCTGGCGACGGTAAGCGAAGACGGTGTAGAATTGGCAGCAGTTGCGGCAAGCGGAGGCTTGGGGATAGCGGGATCGGTAGCCGACGGCACGGGCCGGGGGGTGGGCACAACCGGTGATGCGGGGGCAGCAGGCGCAGGTGCCGGGCCTCCGGCGACGGGCGGCTGGGCGACAGTAAGCTCGGCGGCATCGAGCAGGCCGGAGGCGGAGGGAGTCTTTTCATCCACCGGGGCAGGCGTTTTGCCGGACGGCTTGTTGGCCGGGTTGTGGCCGACGCGAAGGCTGAGGGTGACACGCTGGTTGCTGTCCGACTCTGGCGGCGAGAGCGGGAGCGGATGCGTGTCGGCGTAGCCGGTCACACGCTCAATGAGGCGGTCGGCGACGGCGTAGTGGGTGAGGAGGCGGCGGGCGGCGTTGGCTCGGTCGGCGGAAAGCTCCCACGCGGTGTAGTCCGGCTGCGCCACGTCCAAGCCGCGGCGGGTGTGCCCCTCGATGACGACACTAAAGGTGTGGCGGTCAATCATCCACGCGAGACTTTGCAGGACGAAATCGCCCCACGGGCTGAACCTCGCCGAGTCGCCCTCAAAGAGCGGCTTGCTGGCACGGTCGAAAAGCGTCACCCGGAGGCCATCGCTCGTCACTTGCACATCCACCGGCTTGTCGGCGAGGCTCTCGTCAAGGTTGAGCATGCGGAACAAATCCTTCGCAACGGAATTGAGATACTGGAGGTCTATGCTCTTGGCGTCGGTGCTGGCCGCCGACTCGCCGCCAGTTTTGTCGCTGCTGCTTTTGGAATTGGCGGGCTTGTTGGAATCGAATTTGAGCACGCCGGACTTGGCGTCGAGCGGTGACTTGAACGGCGACTGGAAATAGCGCGAGGTGGCGATGAGGATCTCCTTGTCCTGCGAGCAGATCCACAGCACCATGAAAAGTGCCATCATCGCGGTGACAAAGTCGGCGTAGGCGACCTTCCAGGCTCCTCCGTGGTGCGCGGCTGCTTTTTTTCGGGCCATAAGAATTTCTCCGGTAAAATTCGCCGCCCTCAGGCAGCCTTGCCGCCAGCGGGCAGCGCCTTGAGGATGTTCTCCAGTTCCTCGGCGCCGGGCTGCACCGCGCGGTCGAGCGAACGGCGGGCGACCTCGACGGCGGTGATGGGGGCGAGTCCTTTGGCGAAACCGGCCACCGAGGCCATGATGCAGCGGAGGTATTGGCTGTCGGCGGCGTTGTTGAACTTGATCCGGTTGGCCAGCGGGTTGATGAACCCGTAGGCGAAAAAGATCCCGAGCAAGGTGCCGGTGAGCGCCGCCGCGACACGCTCGCCCACGACCTCGGGGCCGTCGGAAATGGCGGCCATGGTGTTGATGATGCCGAGCACGGCGGCAACGATGCCGATGCCGGGCAGCGAGTCGCCGACGAGCTGGAGCAGGTGCACCGGGTGCTCGGCCTCGGCCTCCTTGGCCTCGAGCTCGGCGGTCATGAGTTCCTCGAGCTGGTCGGGCTTGATCCGGCCATCAATGACCGGCTTGAGGGAGTTAATGAGAAACTCCTTGCGCTCCGGGTGGGCGAGAAACGCCGCGTGCCGGCCAAAGATTGCGCTGGTGCCGGGGTTGGCGACATGCTCCTCGAGGGCGATGAGCCCGTTGCGTCGGCCCACAAGGAACAGCTCATAAAGCAGCTCCATGAGCTTGATATACTCGGCTTTGCCGACACCGCCCTTGCCAGAGATGGCCGCCTGAATCTTGTGCATGATCTCTTTCAGCACATGGCCGGGGCTGGCGATGATCAGCACGCCCAACGCGACCCCGCCGATGACGACAAACTCGGAGACGTGGAGCAACACCAAGGGGTTCCCGCCTGCGAGCATGAAGCCGCCGAGGGTTGAGAGCAGGACGATGAGGCCTCCGACGATGATGAGCATGAAAAGATGTTGGCGGCGGGACGCGATGCGGGCAGGCCGGCACCTCAGCGGTCACGCGCCGTCTGAATGTAGGCGCGCAGCCCGAGGATGGCCTGGGAGTGGATCTGGCTGATCCGCGATTCGGTGAGGTGAAACACCGCCGCGATCTCGGCCAGCCGCATATTTTCGTGATAATACATGGCAAGGATACGACGCTGTATATCGGGCAGTTCGGCAATCCGTTGAGCGACAAGTTTGCCCAGTTCCTCCTGCTCCAGCCGCGCTTGCACCGGCACGGCTTGGTCGTCGGCGATCAGTTCATGCAAGGAGCCGCCCCCGCCCTCGTCACCTTCGGCGGTGTCGTCAATGGCCACAAAGCTGATCGGCCGCACCTCCACCAGCCAGTGCGCATAGTCCTTGGGTGTGAGGCCGAGCTCTGCGCGCGTCTCCTCCTCGGTCGGCGCACGGCCCAGCCGCTGCTCCAGCACGCCGATGGCGGCCTTGATCTTGCGGGCCTTCGCGCGCGCCCGCCGGGGAAACCAATCCAGCCGGCGCAGTTCGTCGAGCACGGCACCGCGGATGCGCATTGTCGCATACGCGGCAAACGTGTGGCTCTGTTCCGGCTGGTAGCGGCGGACGGCCGCAATCAGGCCGGTAACGCCCACGCTGTGCAGGTCGTCGGCGTCCACATGCGCGGGCAGGTTGAGCTTGATCCGGTCCACGACGTTGCGGACGAGGGGCAGATAGCGTTCAATGAGTGAGTGCTCGTCGGTCGCACCTCCGGCGGACTCGTAGACGCGCCAAGCGGAGAAGGCGGCGGGTGCGGCGGGTTCGGGCACGGCGAGGACGGCGGAGGCAGAGTTCATGGGGAGGATGGGTTGAGGGTGTTACTTGAAAAAATCAGCGACCACGGACGGGGACCGGCACGGCCATCCCGCCCGAGGGTGCTGCCGGCGCAGGCCGCGCACGCGCGGGAATGGAAGCGGTAATGGGAGCCGGGGCCGGCATGGCGGGGACGGCCGCCGCCGCGGACTCCTGCGCGGCGCGCCGGATCGCAAGGGCCTGCGTGAATGCCTCCCGGATCACGCCGCCGAACCAACGCCCAAGAAACGCCGCGCCGAGACAGGCCAGTGCGGCATCGCGCAGCACAAGATCGGGCGACCGGCCGGCTACGAGACCGGAGAGCATCACCAGCGTGAATCCGGCGGTGCCAAAGAGTAGGACGATGAATTTCATGGTAAAAGCTGGTCATGTACTGGGCAGCGTGCGGCGCAGCACCGCGCCAATGACTTCCGTCTCCATGTCGCCGGTGAGCGCGGGACCGGTGCTGAGGAAGAGAGGTGTCAGCTCGCCCTCGACGAGAAACTCCCAGAGCCGGCCCCAGCGCGTGACCTCGTCGAGGTGCGTAAGCACGAGGTGTGTCGCGCCCAGCTCGCGTCCGCGGGCGCACATGGCGCGCAGGCCGTCGGCGTCGTAGGCGGCGTTGAGCACGAGCACGCGGCCCTCGATGCGCTCGCGGTCGAGGAAGTTCATCATCGCGCGCGCCTCCACCGTGCCGCGCGGCGGCAGGCCCGGCAGGTCGGCCAGCAAAAATCCCGGCGCGGCGGCCGAGGCCCCTGGTGAGTAGTGCTCTAGCGGCACGCCCAGCGCCTCGCAAAAAACCTCCAGCGCCGGCGCGGGGTTGGGCCGGTCAAACTCCACCTTCCACACCTGCCCGCAGGCCGCCCGCGTGAACACCTCGCGCGCGAGCCATTTGCACAGCGCCGTCGTGCGGCCCGCACCAGGCGCGCCGAGAAACGCCGCGCGCGCCGGCAGCGGCCGCACCGGACGAGCGCCAACCGCCGTGCGCAGCTCATGCCCGAGGTCAACGAGTGCCTGCGGCAGCGGCCGCGCAGCGGCCGCGCGCCAGCCCGGTGAAATTTCCAGCCGGCCCAGCAGCCGCTCGGAGAAACCCGCCCGCCGCAGCACGCCCGCGAGGGGTGCCGTCGCGTCGGAGGCCGTC
>CAIQBC010000158.1 GCA_903869955.1 uncultured Opitutia bacterium | reverse complement strand
CCTCCAGCGGCACGCCGCCGGTCGCATCCGCGTCCAGCCGGCGCAGCGGCAGGTCGCCGAACATAAGTTTGTAGCCGCTCGCGGCCGACGCGTCGGGCAGCGGCCCCTCGACCTCCAGCCATTGCACTGCGTAGCCGGGCATGCCGTCCTTCGTCGCGAGCGGGTTGACGTATTGCTCGTCGGTGCCGTTCACACGCGTGCGGAAAAACCGCGTCGCGTCCGTGCGGATGCTCTCGCCGCCCACGAGCTGCGCCTCGATCTCGATGACGGCAGGCTCCGGTGAAAAATCCCCCACGCCGATGGGGCGCGTCTGCCCCGAGCTGGAGGCGTAGAAGCCGATGGGCTCGTTGTTGCGGCCCGGCCAGACCTCGTCGGCGTTGGGCCGGTGCCAGACCGGGAGCCAGTAGGTCGGCACTTTCGCCGCGCCCTGGCCGTCAAACAGCCAGCGGCCGATGCCGCCGCCGCTCACCCAGATGGAATAGCCCTTCAGCCGGATGCGGTAGCGGCCGGCGGTCGGCGCGGTGAAGCCCCAGGTGTAGCCGCCGGCGTCGCTGAAAATGCTGGACACCCGGCCCACCGCCTCGCGCTCCTTTGTCTCCTCGCTGGTGTTGGGCGCGCGGCCGTAACGCACGTCAATCTGTGCGTGCGAATCGAGCACGGGAAACGCCAGCCGGTCCGGCAGGGTGCCGTTCTCGCGCGGCAGGTAGCCGCCGCCGCCGGCGCGCGCATAAATTTTCCGCACGGTGGGGGCCGGCCGCTCAAACGCCGCCGACATCGCCTGCCGCATCGCGTAGTCCGACGCGGTCAGGTAGCGCTCCATCTGCACAAACGAGACATCCAGCGCCTCGGCGCTCTTGTTGAAGCCGTAGCGCTCGCCGTCGAGCGGCAGCTTGTCCTTCACCTGCGCCCAGGGGATGTTGAGCAGGTCGCGCAACGCGCTCTCATATTCGTAGCGGTTGAGCCGGCGCTGCACCGCGCGGCCCCCGTCGCGCGCCACCATCGCGCGGTCGGCGGCGGACAGCGTGGATGCCATGCCCGATACAAAGGTCGTCAGCTCCGACGGGACCGGGCGCGGCTGTTTGGCGGGCGGCATTTCGCCAGCCTTGACCCGGTCATGCACCTTCACCCAGGTGGCAAAATTGGCCGGGTCGTCGGGGTCGAACTTGAGCGCCGTGAGATCCATCCCCGCCTCCTTGGTGATCCCGTCGTGGCACTCCGCACAGTTCTTGGTGATGAACGTTGCCGCCTGCTTTGACACCTCGGCCCCGCGCAGCGGCACCGCGGCCAGCACCGCACTGACCAGACTGAGACGGCACCGCGCCGACAACGCAGTCCGGGATTGGGGGAAGATTGAAAAGGCGTGGGGCAGCCGGCTCATGCTCACACCATGACAGACGAAATCATCGTGTCCAGCAGGATAAAGCCGGAGATTGCCCGCCGGAGAGCGTCTCCGCCCTCGGTCCGTTTGCGACCAGTCAGCGCTGCGGTTTGGCCCCAGCATGATCATCATGGCGGAAGGTTGGTTTTCTTGATTCCTGCCTCCGTCTCCTAGCTCCTAGATCCTAGCTCCTAGATCCTAGATCCTAGATCCTAGCTCCTAACCCCATGAAAACTATCCTTGCCCCGGTAGATTTCTCCGCCGTCACCGACTGCGTTTGCGAAACTGCGGTCGCGCTGGCCAAGTCCCAGCGTGGTCGCGTAGTGCTCCTCCACAGTGTCCCGCCGCCGGCTTTTCCCGACGAATCTGCCGCTGGACTTGCCGACCCCGGCATCGCCCGCGATCAGGCGGCGGCCGACCGGCTCATCCGCCTGCGGGAGAAACTCGTGGAGGAATACCTCCCCATCGAGACCATGCAGCTCTTCGGACCGGCCGTGCCAAACATTCTCGAACAAGCGGAAAAACTCGGGGCGGCCTACCTCGTCCTCGGCTCCCACGACCATAGCTCCTTCCATGAACTGTTCGTAGGCAGCACAACCCACAGCGTGTTGCTGAAGGCGGCCTGCCCGGTGGTGGTGATTCACGAGGGAACGAGAATGAGTTCTTGACCCCTCAGACCACGCCACGGCCAAACGCTGCCACGCATGGAGCTAGGGACGGCTCTCCGAGCCGTCCGCGGACGCCACGCAGTGACGTCCCTACCAAAATGCGTCACGACCCAGCTTCTCCGTGTGATCTGATTCTCGCCTGGTAAATTCGCCGAATGCTTGACCGTTCGATAACGGTGCAGGCAAAATTCGCGCGATGAGTCGCTCCACGCTCAAAGATATCGCCGATGTGCTCGGCTACTCGAAAAACACGGTTTCGTTGGCGCTTCGGGGCAGCGCCCAAATTCCTCCGGCAACCCAGGAACGCGTCAGGAAGGCGGCGCAACGGCTGGGCTATCAGCCCAACGCGGTGCTTTCGCACCTGATGGCGCAATTGCGGGCCAGCCGGACCACCCGCTTGCAGGCCAAGCTGGCGCTCGTGAATGCGAACCGGGACGCGCGGGCGTTTCAGAACCATCCCACGGCGCCAACTTATGTCGAGGGCTGCGTCAGCCGCGCGGCAAGCCTGGGCTACAGCTTTGACCGTTTCTGGCTGCATGATCCGACCCTCAATGCGGCCCGCTGGCTCCGAATCTTGCAGGCGCGCGCCATCAAAGGAATCATCCTGGTCGGTCTCATGGATACCCCTCGGCTGCCCGAGGAATTCCGGCCAGTCTGGCGCCAGCTTCCCGCCGTGGTAACGGGGGTGCGGACGCGCGAGCCGGCGCTTTCTTTTTGCTGCGTGGATCATCACGACTTGGCGTTGACGGCATTTGAGCGGGCCCTGGCCTTGGGCTATCGTCGTCCTGGCCTGGTGCTGGATGAAGTCATTGACCATTTGGTGGAGCGAAGATTTTCGGCCGGCTATTTGACCGGCCAACGCATCCTGCTGCCACCGGCGCAGCATGTCCCGATTTTTTCCGGGCGGTTGGGGACGACGGAACCGGTCGGCTTCCGAACTTGGCTCGAAAAAAACCGGCCGGACGTGATCTTTACGTTATACAATAACGTCATGACTTGGCTGAAAGCCGCAGGCCGACGCGTCCCGGAAGATGTCGGCGTCGTGCAGCTCGAGTGGCGGGCCAGCCGCCCGAAAATCGCCGGAATGAACCAGCACAATTTCGTCACTGGGGAAGCCGCAGTTGACATGGTGGTCGGACAAATTCACAATAACGAAACCGGCGAACAGGAATTTCCACGGGCGACATTGATCGGCGCAACGTGGGCAGATGGGACCAGCGTGCGGGATCGCGCCGGCACGACCAAGCCTGCCCGACGGCTTCAGGGAAAATTGCGTAACCAGCCAGCCAGCACGAAGAAAATTTCGGGGCCGCCCACGCCTGGCACAGCAGCGCGATGACGGCGACCGTGGCCGCACCGGCCGGATGCTGGTGGTAAAATCCGTTTAATTACACCGACTTCAGTTCCTCCCCGTGCGAAGCAGTGAGGTTCAGTGCCCCGCCCTTCCTCCGAGTTCGCCCCTTGGAAAGGCCGTAGAACAACCTCGGGCGCCCCGTCAGGGCTTCACCGCTGACACCGCGCCCACCGGCGGCGCCGCGTAAGGGTCGGCGGCAAAAAATTTCCGCTCGACCAAGTCGCGAAAAAAAGCCCGCCAGCTTTGCCAGGTGTGCTGGCCGCCCGGCGGCGTCATCCATTCGTTCCTGAGGCCGAGACCCGTGAAATACTCGGTGACCCGCCGGCTTTGCGCGTAACTGCCGGACTCGCCGGTCCCGGTCATCAGCGCGACGTAGGCAAGGTCGCGTTTCGCGGTCTCGAGTTTGGCGGTGAGCCCGGCGAAGTTGGTCGCAAGATTCGTGTTCGTGCGGAAATTCGAGCTGGCACCGGCCACGTAACCAAACGTCCCCGCATAATTCATCCCGATCGTCACCGCCTGGTAGCCGCCCATCGTGCAGCCAAAAATCGCCCGGTCCCTGGCCGTCTTGCCGGCGTGAAATTCTTTTTCCACCAGCGGGATGACCTGCCCGACAATGTCCTGGCCGATCACGGCCACGTCATAGAGGTCGGTGCCGCCCGCGCCCTCCTCCGGCCCTCGCGGCACCGAGGTGTGGCCAAACACCATCACGAGCAGCACGGGCTTCGCCTTCCCGTCGGCCAGCAGATTGTCCACGATGAAATTGGCGCGGGCGACATGCGACCAGAAGGTCTCGTTGTCCGTGGTTGAGTGCAACAGGTAGATCGCCGGGTAGGTTTTCGCGGACGCGGCATCGTAACCCGGCGGCGTGTAGATCATCGCGTGGCGCTGCCCAAGCGCGGGGTTGCGATACCAAACCTCGTGCAACTGCCCATGCGGCACATCACGCACCGACCAGAACTGCGGGCCGTCGCCCGGCACTTCAACGTAGCTCTTGAGAAATTCCGCGCTGGAGGAGATGAGCAGGTTGCTGGGATCCGTGAGGCGCACCCCGTCCACGCGAAAATAGTAGCCCATGATGCTCGGCGGCTGCGGCGGCATCGTGAGCGACCAGACGCCGTTGTCGGCCTTCGTCATCGCCTGCCCCTGGCTGCCCTCCGGGAAGAAATCACCGTTAAAGAACACCGCCTTGGCGTTCGGGGCGTAAAGCCGAAATGTGATGCTGCGGTCGGCCGCGACTTCCGGGGAGACAACTTGGAGCGCGCCGGAGCGGTCGTTGGTGATGTTGGTGGCCGGCTGGGCGAAGGCCGGGGTAACGGCGACCAGGGAGAGGGCGAACAGGGGCGAAAGGAGCGAGCAGGGGATTTTCATAGGGCGGCAGAGATTCCAAGCGGAGGGGGCACTGCTGGTCAAGCGAGGGGCACGCCAGAGCCAAGTTCCGGCTTGCACCGATGATTTCATTCGGGCGACGCTGCGCCCCCATCCAGCACCCACCATGACTATGAGACTCCCCCGCCCGCTTCTTGCCCTTGGCCTGGTCTTCGCGCAGGTTGCATTACCTGCTGCGACCGCACCTGCCGCAACCGCTCCAGCCACGGCAAAGGCTTACACGGTCAATCTTAACCCGGCATGGAAAGTCGGCGAGAAATTTGGCCTCGCCACCACCGCCGCCCAAAGCATGCAGGTCATCATCACGGTCGCACCGCCCGGCCAGCCGGCACAGCCTATGCAGCAACAGGTGCAAAAGCTCGCCAGCCGGCTTGAAGCCGACGCCGAGGTGCTCGCCGTATTTCCCAACGGCGGCCTGCAAAAAATTGCCCTCACCGTCAAAAAATTCACCGGGGCCGCCGATGCCGCCGCCGAAAAAGACGTTTTGCCCGCCGGGGCCAAGGTGACCGGGGAGAAAAACGGCAAAGACAGCGTTTTTACCGTGGACGGCAAACCCGCGGCCGACGATGTGGCGAAATTCCTCAAGCTCGCCGTGGAGTTCGACGACCCCAAGCACACCGACCAGGACGTTTTCGGCTCGAAGGCCCCGGTTCCGGTCGGCGGTGTCTGGCCCGTTGATGGCAGCCTGTATGCCCAAGAGATGAAAAGCGATCTGGGCGAAACCCTCACCGCCAAGGGATCGATGAAACTCGACGCCATCAAGGGCGAGGGTGACGCCCAGGTGGCGACCATCTCCGGCACGGTCACTTTTGAGAACATTCAGGCCCCGTTTCCGCCCCCGTTTGCCGTGAAGTCAGCCGAGGCCAAAGCGGAGCTAGCCGGGACCCAGCCCGCCACCCACCGTGGGTCCCGCATCCAAAGCATGAACATGACCATGAAGCTCGTTGCCGAGGGCACCGATGCAGGCGCACTGCTCAAGGCCACCATGGAGATGAGCGCCCAAACCAAAATGGAGGTCACTTACCGCTAGGCGCGGCGGGCGCGACTGCTGGAGATTTTTGCCCGGCTCCAACCCGCACGAAACCCTTGCCCATCCGCTGTCCCGAGATCTGGCCACCCACATTTCTGTTTGCCCCTCGCCCGCCGCTACCTCATCGAAGTCGGCTATCTGTCGCCAATGCACCGCGTTATTTTTTAATTCAATTTTTCTCACCACCCTCAAACTCCACCCGTCATGGCCAAGATCTACAACGACATCACCGAAACCATCGGCAACACGCCGCTCGTCCGCCTCAACCGTACCGCCGCGCTGCACAACGCGCAGGCCGAAATTCTCCTCAAGCTCGAGTTCTTCAACCCGCTTTCCAGTGTCAAGGATCGCATCGGCTTCTCGATGATTGATGACGCGATCAAGTCGGGCAAAATCACCAAAAACACCGTGCTCATCGAGCCGACCAGCGGCAACACCGGCATCGCGCTCGCGTTCGTCGCCGCCGCCAAGGGCCTGAAGCTCATCCTCACGATGCCCGAGACAATGAGCACCGAGCGCCGCAAGCTCCTGAAAATCCTCGGTGCAAAACTCGTGCTCACCGAGGGGCCCAAGGGCATGAAAGGCGCCATCGCCAAGGCCGAGGAACTCGCCGCGAAAATCCCCGGCGGCCTCATCCTCCAGCAATTCTCCAACCCCGCCAACCCCGCCATCCACCGCAAAACCACCGCCGAGGAAATTTGGCGCGACACCGATGGCAAAGTTGACATCGTGGTCGTGGGCGTTGGCACCGGCGGCACCGCGACGGGCGTGGGCGAAGTGCTCAAGGCCCGCAAGCCCGGCGTGAAGATCGTGGTCATCGAGCCGGACGCCTCGCCCGTGCTCTCCGGCGGCGCCCCCGGCCCGCACAAGCTGCAAGGCCTTGGTGCCGGCTTTATCCCGGCGAATCTCAACACGAAAATCTACGATGAAGTCATCCGCGTGAAGGAAGCTGACGCCGGCCCCGTGTCGAAGCAGATCAACCAGCTCGACGGCATCCCGGTCGGCATCTCGTCCGGCGCCATCGTCTGGGCCGCGCTCCAGCTCGCCCAGCGGCCGGAGAACAAGGGCCGGCAAATTGTTGTCGTCATCCCGTCGGGCACCGAGCGCTACCTCTCAACCTGGCTCTTCGCCGATGTGAACGTGGACAGCGACAACATTGACGACCTGCTGCCGAAGGCCTGAGCACTCAGCATCGGCGGGCTCAGCGGTGACCGTTTTGTGGGCGGGACATCCGCCCATACTCTTGGCTATGTAATCGCCCACGTGTCGGCTGGCTGCGGGCAGCCCGCCGACACGCCGCTATGAGGCGGGGAGCGGGCGAACGGACAGCGCCAGTGCGACCGCGCGCAGCAGCCGCTCGGGGGGAAAGGGTTTCGACAGGACACCCTTGGCCAGTTGCCTCAGTTCAAGGGGAAGTTTCAGGAACAGCTCCGGCGCGAACTCGCCCATCGGGGCCGGCGGCGTCATCTCCGGCGACACGCTCAGCCCCACATCGGCACCGGTCATCAACAGGACTGGCAGGCCGGGATACAGCCGCCCGAGCTGCGCGACGAGCTGCGCCCCCGACACCCCAGGCATCGCCAGGTCGGTGAGCACGAGGTCCACCCGGCCTCCAACGGCCTGGAGCTGCGAGAGCGCGGCGTCGGCCCCGGCGGCACCCATCACCTTAAAACCATCCTGCATCAGGACCATGCGGACGATATCGCGCACCGCCGTCTCGTCGTCCACGACGAGCACCATGCGGCCGAGGCCGGCGGGGAGCCGGGCTGTGGCCGGCGGGGCCGGCCGCGCGCTGGCGGCGGGCGCGGCAAACACCGGCAGGAAAATCTTCAGTATCGTCCCGCCGCCGGCGCCGACGCGGCTGGTGACGCGGACGAAGCCGTCGTGGCCACGCACAATGCCAAGCACGGTTGAGAGGCCGAGGCCGCTGCCTTGGCCGAAGGGCTTGGTCGTGAAGAACGGATCGAAGATCTTGTCGAGGTGCTCGGGCGCGATGCCGTGGCCGTGGTCGGCGACGGTGAACACCACATAACGGCCCGCGTGGGCGTCAGGCATTTGTCCGGCCTCATCGGCGGTGACCTCAACCAAATCGAGCGCGAGCGCCAGGCGGCCGCCTTTCTCCATCGCGTCGCTGCCATTGATGGCGAGGTTGATGATAACCTGGCTGAGCTGGGTGCTGTCACCGAGCACAGGACACTCGTCGGGCGGGGAGCGCCAGTCCACGGTGATGTTCTTGGGAAATGTCTCCTGGATGATGACCAGGGTGTCGCGCGCGACCTTGCGGAGGTCTACCCGGTGCTTCTCCCCGGGCATCCCGCGCGCAAACGAAAGCAGCTGGCGGACAATGACGGAGCCGCGCCGCGCGCTGTTCTCCACCGTGGCCAGGAGCATGAGGGCGTTGGTGTCCGTCAGGCTGGGGCGGAGCATCGCCGGCACCATGAGGATGGGGGCGAGGATGTTGTTGAGGTCGTGCGCCACGCCGCTGGCGAGCCGGCCCACACTCTCGATCCGCTGCTGCCGGAGCAACTGGGCCTGCAACGCCCGGCGCTCGGAGATGTCGCGCAGGATCGTAAGATGCAGCCCGGGCAGGATGTGGGCGATGGCGCTGTAGTCCACGACGACGGTGCCAGAGTCCTTGCGCCGCAGCGGCGTCTCCCCCGTCGTCCGGCCTTGCGCCAGAAATTCGCTCCAAGCCCCGTGCGCCCACGCCGGGTCGGTCGCCGCAAAGACCTGCTGGACGCCAAGTGCGACCAGCTCGTCACGCGTGTAGCCGAGGAGCTGGCACGCGGCGGGGTTGGCGTCCACATAACGGCCCTCGTCGTCCGCGAGGAGGATGGCGTCGAGCGAGTGGTCGAAAAGCGCCTGCAGGCGGCGCTTGTTGGTGACCAGCGCGGACTCGGCCTCGATGCGGTTATGAATGTCGAGCCCCGCGCCGATGTGACCGAGAAACTCCCCGCCCGGCGAGAAACGCGGCACGCCCGTGTCCGTGATCCAGCGATACTGGCCGGAGTGGTGGCGCAGGCGGTATTCGCGGGTGAACGGCCGGTGGCGGGCACCAGCCTCGGCCCGCGCCCGCTCGCATCCGGCGCGGTCCTCGGGATGCACGCCGTCGGCCCAGCCCGCACCCAATTCGGCCGCAATTGGGCGACCGGTGAACGCGAGCCAGCTCTGGTTAAAATAATGGTAGCCCTCGTCGGCGCCCGCCATCCAGATGAGCACCGGCGCGGTGTCGGCCAGCGCGCGGAACCGGGCCTCGCTCTCGCGCAATGCCTCCCTCGCCCGCCGCCGATCGGTGATGTCCTGCGCGTTGAAGCACACCCGTTTCACCCCGCCGTCCGCCTCGCGCACCGGCGTGTAGCTGATGGCAAACCACCGCGTCTCGCCCCGGCGGTCGTGCAGCTCCACATCGTGCTGCACCGTCTGGTTGGCAAACGCGGCCTTGATGTTCCGCAGGGTTGCCAGGGTGAACTCCAGCCCGAGCACCTCGACCATCGTCTCCCCGATCCGCAACGTCCGCCCAAACACCTCCTCCGCCATCCGTGCCGCCGCCTGGTTGAACAGTTCCACCCGCCCGTCGGGCTCCAGCAGCAGGAATGCCTGCCCGGTGGACTCCACCACCGCCTGCAGTTCCTGCTCCGAACGGCGCAGTTCCCGCGTGCGGCGCTCAAGCAGGTCCTGGACACGCAGCAACGACTTCTCGCGCCGCGCCATCTCGCACAGGCTGCACAGATAATCCGGCGCGTAAGGCCGCCGCAGGTGCGCGCTCGCCCCGGCCTGCATCGCACGGACCGCGAGCGTCGGCTCACGCTGCGCCGTAACCGTGAAAAACGCCGTCTGTGGCCAGCGCGCCGCCAGCGCCGCAATCCACGCCAGGTCCACGCCCGGCAGGTCGAGATCCACCATCGCCGCTTCACTCGCCGCCTCGGCCAGGCGCGCCTCGGCCCCGGCCCGGTCCGCCGCGCGCCGCACGCGGAAGCCGTTCGCGGCAAACGCGGTTTCGACGGCGGCCAGTTCGCCGTCCGCCGGGGCCACCAGCAGCATATCCGGCTGCGCCGCCGGCTGCGCATGGTGGAGCAGGCGATCCACCTGGCGCAAAAAAATCTCCGGCTCCACCGGCAGCCGCACAAAGGCGTTGGCCCCAAGATCCACCACGATGGCCTCCGTGTCGGCCCCCGCATAGGTGGCCGACGCGACCAAGATCGGCGTCTCGTTATGACTCCGGTAGGCCGGCGAGCGCAGCATCCGGCAAAACCGCACCCCGTCAATCTGCGGCAGGCCGAGGTCGGTCACCACGAGCGCCGGCCCCTCCGCCGCCATCGCCGCCAGCGCCGGCTTGACCGTACTGTGCGCCGACACCCGCAGACCATGGCGCTCCAGCCACGCACACAGCGGCCGACGCTGAGCCTCGTCATCGTTGACCACAATGACCAGTGGCGGGAGGGCGGGAGAGGGGGCTGGCATTCAGCGGGGCCGCGCAAGCGGACACCGGAGCTGGAACGAGTTTCGCCCGCGTGGCAAGCGCCGCGCTCGGCTTCGTCTGACATCAAATCCCGCGCTTATTGCTTGGCCGCTGTCCTTCGTTCCATCTCTGGCTTCGCCGCCGCTCGGATACTTGAGAATGTCAAATGGGGT
>CAIQBC010000157.1 GCA_903869955.1 uncultured Opitutia bacterium | reverse complement strand
GGATGCGCAGTTGAATCGCCACTGCTCGGCGCCGGAGGCCCAAAAGCGTTGGTAGCCGTTCTGTGTGGTGTTGCCGCTGCCGTCGCTCGACCAAACATTGGTGGGCGTGGCGCCGCCGCTGCCGATGCTGATCCCTCCCGTGCCTGAGTTCGTGGAGCAGTTGAAGCAAACTGAGCCGGTGCCTGCTGCGTTCAAAAAGCTCTGGTTATTGCCGCCCGCTGTGGTGTATTGCTGGACGCCGAATCGGGTTACATTGTTGAGCACGTCTTCCAACTGCCAGAGTTGTAGGCCGGTGGTCCCGTCTCCCGGTCCCCACAGCCAGACGTTCTGGTAGCTGCCGGGGCTTCCGGGAACGTCGGTCTGCCATTCTTCCTGGACACCGCGCACGTGGCCCAGTCCGATGCCGGTGTCGATGTGATTGGTGATCGTGGTGTCGGCCTGCGAGCGCCAGAGGTCGCCGTTTAAATTGTTCCATGAGCGGTGAAAGGTGTCCGCGAAGCTGTTGTGCGTACCGGCGTCGGTGAGTTTGCCGGTGAACATGGTGCCTGCGCCCAGCCATAGGTTGTACTGCGAGCCGGATGCCGCTACGACCTGGCTGTTGCTGTTCTCGTTCCTGACGCCGTTGAAGGTGTTGTTACTCGCGCCCGCGCCGAGGATGAGCATGGAGTCGCAACCCTCGATGTCACCGCCTACAAATGTGTTGCCGTCGCCGTAGGCCAGATTCACGCCGATTACCCCGGTGATCGGACTGCCGCCGCTGGTCGAGCAGTTGATGTGCATCCGGGTAAACGTGCTGGCGTTGGCCGCGCCGGTGCCGTTGCCGGTCATGAGGAGCGCGGTGCCGAAGTTGGATAGGCGAAAGCTCTGGAAGGTGCCGCCGCTGTAGTTGCCGGTGCCGTCGAGCGTGATCCCGGTTTGCCCGGTGCCGTTGTTTCCGACGAAGAAGACGCGCTCGATGTCGATCTCTTGAACGCGGTGAAAGTCGATGGCGCGGGCGCTGCTGCCGCCGTTGGCCGTGGCAAGCGTGAGGTCCGTCAAGTAAAAGCCGGGGGTGTCGCTGCCGTCGCCGGTGTCGCCGATTACAAAGGCGGTGCCGTTGCCCTGGTAATTCCAGACGCTGCCGCCGGCCGTTCCGCTTCCGGCGCTGCCCCCCTGGTAGGCGCAGCCGTGAATCGTGCTGTTGCGCACGGTGGGTGAGACGGTGACGGTGGCCGTCGCGGTGAGTGTCCCGCATGGAAGCAAGAGTGCCTGGTTGGGGTTGCTGAACGTGGTTGGATTGTTCCAAGTGAAGTTATTCGAGCAGGCGCGCGCATCGCAGATGCCGCCCGTGGGTGTGGGCAGGCTGGCAAGGCAGGCGTTGACGGCGGTGGAGAGGTCGGACCCGGACGGGCAGGCAACCTGCACGGTCGGGTAGGTGACGTAGGCGCTCACGTTTCGCGTCGGTGCGCTCGCGTCGTTTTGAAAGGTGACGTTGCGCGCGCCGCTGGGCGCGGCGGGGGTGCCGTGGTTTAGGTTGATGCCTGTCTGCGCCGCTCCCGGCGCCGCTGCGAGCCAGGCCGTCAGAAACAACGGTGCGAGATCCCGGATGAGTCTCATGGTGTGCCGCCTTTCAGTTGGCGACGGTGATTCCTTCCACCTGGATGTACGTGTCGGGAATCTCCGCGATGGTCACGCCTTCCACTTCGACCGTAACAGTTCCCGGCGTCGGCGCGGGCGTGGGGGTGTAGCTGTAGCTGGTCACCGCTCGAACCGCGGCTCCAACCAGGCCGCTGATGGGGTCAACAAGCGAAAGCTCGAAAGTGATGGTGCCGCCTGGCGGGTACGTGCCGTAGACCGCCTGCCATAAGGCGAGCACACCGTAAGGCTCGCTCGGCCACATCACGCCTGCCTGGATCACGCGCAAGTTTGAAGCGCGGATGTTGAAGCGTGTGGGAGACAGCGCGGCGCTGGCTCTCAGCACTGGGGTAAAGTCGAGCGGCAACGGGTTCGCGGTGGTCAGTTGGATGTCTTCAAGCGCGCTCGATGCTCCGGGCGCGTTGTAGATCGGCGTGGCCTCGAATCCGTAGATGGGCGGGATGGATGGACGCGGCGGCGCTGCGCGTAGCGGCTCGATGATGCCGATGGTGATGAGGCGGCGCGCGCAAGCGATGTACAGCGCGTACCCGGAAAGCGTGACGCTCTGACCCAGGGCGTCGCGCACGGGCACGTCCTGTGCGAGTTCGGCCCATGACTGATGCTCGGCGGGGGTGAGTAGACGCCAGAGCGCGGGCAGTCCGCCTGTAATTGCGCGGGCCTCGCTGGAACTGGCGGTGAGAGCTTGACGGGGGACAATGCGCGCCCGGAGTTGGCTTCCGCTCCGGCCTCGGCTTCCCACGAGTCCGCCCAGCTTGCCGCTGCTGAGCGAACCCGTGAGGCCGATGTACTGCATGGGGCTAGGCTACGACGGTCAGGGTGAACGGCGTGGACGTGACGAAGCTGCCAAAGGTGCCGACAAGCTGGGCCGTGTAGATGCCGACGATTGCCGCCGCTGAGGCAATCAGGTTGATGACAGGGAACGTAGCGTCGGGGTTGGTGCCGATTGTCGCCGTGACGCCGGTAGGCATCCCGGTGATGCTCCACTGGATTGCGCCCGCGAACGTGCCGTGATCGGTGAGCGTGGCAGAGAGCAGTTTCTGCACGGGCGTACCCGCGCTGAGCGAACCCGCCAGAGACGCGGCGGACAGGCTGAACAAGCTGCCTACCGGGGTCTGCTGGAAGCTGACGGTGGCGCGGATCGGCGCGCCGGCGAAACCGCTGGCCGGGTCGATGTACCGCAACTCGTAGGCGATCATGCCGCTGGAAGGCAACGGCCCGAACCTTGCGAGAAACGGCGTGAGCAGGTCGGTGGTGAGGCCGGTGGCCGGGTTGTAACCCGCCAGTCTGCGGAACTGCGACTTGCCGACAAAGGTACGACCGGCAGAGAGCACACTCGACGCGCTAAGCTCAATGCCAAAGCTGGCGCTGGGCGACGGCGTGTAGGTGCCGGTGATCGCAGTGGTGTAACCGTAGCTCGACGTGGTGGCCACGGTGAAGCTGGTAAAGCCGGGGATCGACGGGATGGTGGGCGCGTTCGAGAGCAAGGCCGTGATGTTGATCCCGGCCAGGTGCTTGTTGCAACTCACGAAAAGCTGCTGCCCGGTGGGGTTGTACGTCGTGCCGAGTTTCGACTTGAGCGTGACCGTGAGGGCGAGCGCGTTCCACCCTGCAATCTGCGCTTGGGTCAGATTTTTGAAGGCGCTGGAGAAACCCTGCAACTGGTTGCGGACGAGAGTCTGCGCCGGGGTGCGGGGCTGGACGGGTACAGCGTGGTGGCGGAAGTAGGTGCCGCCCCGGTTGTGCGATGCGACGATGCCGCCCAGCTTGCCGCTGGCAGCAGACGAGAGCAATCCGATGTATTTCATGGGCTGTGTGTCCCCTGGCCTGCACACCGCGCGGGCCGGATGGTGAGTCCGGCCCGGCTTGCGGCGACCTGCCCCGTTCGGAGCCGCTGGAGGAGGCTGGCTTAATTCTAGCCTTAGTGTGGCCGAAACGCCACACTTGCTAGGTAAAGTCCATCGGGAATACATCGGGTAACTGTTGGGGATGCTCTGGCCCGGTGTAGCTGCGAGCGGCGCTGCTCATCGGTCGTGGGCTACTCAGTCGCCGCGCGACGGGCGTTGTTTCAACGGTGCGAAGACAGCGCCCGACACTACCCTCCCCTGCGGGCGAGAGTGCCGCGTATCCGCGGACTGGAAGCTAGTTCGCGGCGGCACGACTGTCGAGCAAGCGCGGGCCGGACTGCGGCCATTGTTCGGCGGCGCGGGCTTATGGCCGAAAGGCCATCGCGCCGCCATGGACCGGAGCCGGCCTGCGGGGTGGGGCAAGGGGGGATGGTACGGAAGGGGGGAAAGGCGGTTCAGGGCCTTCCCCTCTTCCGTGATGTTTCATATTCGCCTTTTATAAGCGGCGCGGCGAACGGCGTGTAGGCACACCGGGCGAACGCAGCGACGGTCACGCTGAGCGTGACGTGGCGGCGCGGAGTGAGTGTACTTTAGGCGGACCGGAAACCGTGGTCCGCTCTCGTCCCCCCTTGGCGCTAGCGAAGTCTGCGCCAGAGGGGTTTTCCCCCCTTTAGGATTCAGATTGGAGGGGGGTGCCCGGATGGGGGGGGTTGAGGGGGGGGAAACCTCGGCGGGGGGAGAGAGGGTGCCTGCCGTGAGGCCGCGCGCGTTATGGCTTCGTTTTATTTATGGTTTTTGCGCGACGTGTGCGTGTGAAGAATGAGCCGGACGCGGCGCGCCGGGTGGTCTACATCGGCCCGGTAGATGCTGCTTAATGGCGTCGTCCAGTGGATCGCGGCGCGAATTCGCGTACCCCCCGGACAGCGAAAAAAAGAAAGCGGGGTTCATTTGAACGATCAGCACTTCGGGCTTTGTCGCGTAGCGCCGCGTGAGCGGGGGGCTTTTCGGTTCGATGCCGATGCCGCGCCTTTTTTCTGGCGCGGCCCGATGAAGCTGTGCGAGCGACTTTAGCGAGCGTGTGAGCGGCGCGTTCTGTGCGACGCGAGCAATGAAAAAAGAAAAAACGGTTAAGCGTGGCGGCGGTGAAAAGCTGGCCGGATAACCGGGGACCAGCGCCCGGATGATGCTCACTTGAGGGTGAGCCAGATTGTCGGGTCCGGACCGTTGACGCGGCGGCATTTGAGGACCCAGTGGCATTGTTTCGAGATCGTGTCGCTGGCTTCGTCGATGCCCATGTCGTCGGTGTTGAGGGTGGCTGGGCATTTGTAGACGGGATTGTCGGCACAGACGACGTGGGTGATTTTCGGTGCTTTGACCTTCGCGGGCTTGGTTGCGCCGGGGAAGCCGTAGCCGTGTTTGTCTTGCCATGGTGTTCCGTCGCAGATTTGCTTGCCGTTGAGGGTGGAGCATTTGCCGGGCCGGTCGCTGCTGTCGGTGTTTTGTTGCGGGGCCGCGAGGTGAGACCCGAAAACGAGCAGGCCGAGAATGGCGGCGGCGAGATAGTAACGGCCTGGGGCAAAGAAGAGCAGGCAGAAGACTCGCCGGTGTAGAGGCAGGCTGCGAAGACGGGCGCACCGTATCGTTTGCCATGCGTGTTGGATGGTCTGCCAGAGGGGACGAAGAGCCGGGGGCTTGGGCTTGGGTGTCCAGCCGTTGGCTTTCAGGGTGGCAAAGTAAAGCTGTTTCCGGGTGCGATGAGGGAGCCTGTCGGCCCCCCCGTTTGCTGTTCTCTCGTTCAAAGAATCGAGCCAAGCCTCGAACTCTCCGTCGTCTGGTTGCTCTGGATCGGTTACCTGTGGAAGTTCCTCGTTCACGTCGTAGTTACATCCTGTCAGTTTGCTCATGTTCGTGCGCTCCTTGATGCCAGGACGCACGGGTGTCAACCCCGAGCCGGTGGGAAACGCGCCGCGTTTTTTGCGGCGTTTGCGTTTTCCACGGGCGAGCCGCGTGAGCGGCGTTTTGCCGCCTTCCACAAAGCTCGTGTCACCATGAAGGGCGGCAAAACGGGGTTTACACCCGTGCTACAAAATGGCAGAGAGCGCACGAACCGCACACACTTTCAGCGGGGAGACAACGCGAGCGATGCGAGCGCCTTCCGAGCAGGGTCCGGGGCAGCCGCCCCGGTAAGCGTGGCCTTTGGCCACGCGCTTTACGAGCAGGTCCGGGCAGCCGCCCGGCGAGTGAGCGGCTGCAAGCCGCGAGCCGTAACGCGACACCGCCGCGCGCGAAGGTGAGAGCGATGAGCGAACCGTGCGGCGGTGGCGCGTCCCCATGAGCCTGACGCCGCGCTCGATGCGCGGCGGCGGGCTTCCAACGTGTCCAGCACGAAGATGTGAAGGGAAGCCGATGCAGTGTGTGAGCGGCCCGCCGCTGTACGCGAAGGTGCGAAGCCGGGCGGCGGCGGGCCGTCCCAAGGCGGCGCAACGCGCCGCTACGAATGTGTCCAGCGCGATAAGGGGCCGGAGCGAGCGGGCTGGCGAACGCGGCACATGAGGCGTTCCACAGCCGACCGCGTGTAGCCCGCCCCGAGCGGAGGCCCCGCTGTAGGCGCGAGGAGCCGCGCGCACCTGGAGCGCGGCGTCTACGAGCGCCGGTGATTCCGCAAGACAGCAGGCGCGAGGATCGGCTCATTTGCGGAGCGCCGCGTCTGCGAGCGCCGGTTAGTGCTGGCTCTTCCATGCTTTTCGACGATAGCCTGACCGCTTCT
>CAIQBC010000156.1 GCA_903869955.1 uncultured Opitutia bacterium | reverse complement strand
GTGCTGGTTGATTTCTGGGCCATGTGGTGCAGCGACTGCATGGAGGCTCTGCCCAACATCCGCGCCACCTACGAGAAATTCCACGAACAGGGCTTCGATATCGTCGGCGTAAGCCTCGACAAGGAGGAGGATCGCGCCAAGTTCGCGCCCTTTCTCAAGGCAAAGGGCATCGCGTGGCCACAATATTTCGACGGGCAGTTCTGGGAGAACAAGATCGCCGTGCAGGTGGGCGTCCACCGCCTGCCAACCAACTATCTGCTCGACCGCGACGGGGTGATCATCGGCCGCGACCTCGAAGGCCCCGCGCTCGGCGCGGCCGTCGCCGCCGCGCTGAAGAAGTGAGCGCAGCGCCAGAAACTGAAATCACGGATTGCACAGATGGACACGGATGACCGAAGATCCGGCCGACCCTCACTTTTCTATGGGCGCTGAACCAACATGGACAAACCCCACAAAGTCGAATCTCCCGGCCAACGCACGGTCAAGTCGTCGCGCAGCTGGGCGTCCTGGTTATTAGTCGTGCTGGTGCTCTATGTCTTGAGCATGGGACCAGTCGGCTGGGTCTGGAGACATGGCTATCTGCATATTTCCGCCGCGACACTACAGACCATTTATTTTCCTTTGCTCTGGCTGGTCAAAAACTGCCAGCCCGTTAGCAATATTCTCAACTGGTATTTCAGCCTGTGGAGCTAAGATGGCACCCGCTCCCACTTTGACGAGCCGCAGGTTTTCGTCGGGTAGCGGCAGTCCAATAATTAAAGCTCGGCTCTCACTCCTCCGGCAGCGGCTGGTCTTTCGTCTCGGGCAGGAACGGCAGCGCGGCGATGCCAAGCAGCAGCACGAGGCTCACCCACAGGCCGGCGGTACGGAACGCTTCGATGTTGCCGCCGAGGCTCGCAGTGATGCGGCTGATTGTCCACGGTGCAGTGGCGGCGACGATTCGCCCGCCGTTGTAGCAGAAACTGGTGCCGGTGCTCCGCAGGCTCGTCGGGAAAAGCTCCGGCAAGTAGACCGCATACACTCCGAAAACAGAATACTGCCCGAACCCCATCAGCGGCAGCATCCAGTACATGTCGACCGTGCTCCGCATGAACATGAACACGAGCGCGGTGGAGACAAATGACAAGGCCAGCGCCAGCGCAAACGCCGGACGGCGGCCCTTGAGCTGCGCCATCTTCGACAGCGCGAACATGCCGAAAAAGCCGCCCGAAACCTGCAGCAGCAGGCCGGCCGAGCGCCAATATGTCTTGAGGCTGGCGAGCGCGTCGCCGGTCTGCTGCGCCTGTTTCTCGATGATGTCGCCAACAATTTTCACTTGGAAATTGCCGATGCCCCACAGGCCAATAATGCCGGCGCTGCACGCCGCGAGGCCGAGCCACGCGTGCGTGCGCCAGCGCGGGTGCAGCAGCAACAAGCCGTAGGAGCCAAACTTGATGCCCCGGCTGGCACCCTCGGCGCGGGCGCGCACCCACTTCTCCGGCTCTTTCAGTTTCGCCAGCACGAACACACACAGAAACGCCGGCAACGCCCCGATGACGAACAACGCCTGCCACGGTTTCAGCCCAAACGGCAGCACAGCCACCGCGCCGATGCCCATGCCGATGAGGCCGGCTGCGATATTGCCGAAGGCCGAGAGCGACTGGAGCATTCCGAGCGCGGGCGCGCGCGACTTGTCCGGCACCGAGTCGGCCACCAATGCCACGGCCAGCCCGAACACGCCACCGACACCAAGACCGGTGATAAAACGATAAGCACAAAAAGTCTCGAAACTCGTCGCCAGTGCGTTCAGCCCCGTGCTCACTGAGTAGAGCAGGATGGTGATCGTGAGGATGCGCGCCCGCCCGAAGCGGTCACCGAGCGCGCCGAAAATCAGTCCGCCCACCGCCCAGCCAAGCAGAAACCACGAGGTCGTGTAAGGTGCGAGCACGGTCGCGTTCACCTTGTCGAGGCTCTCCATCGCGCCGTCGCGCGCGAGGTTGAAGAGCTGCGAGTCGAGGCAGTCGAAGAGCCACGCCAACGATGCGATGATGAAGACGAACCAGTGCCCCCGGTTGAATGCGCGCCACCAAGGCTGCGAGAGTGAAGCCGGGGGCATAAGAAAATTTCAAAGCGTTACCGGCCTGCCGCTGGCGGCGGAAGCGTAAAGCGCGCGAACGAGGGCGACCGCCTTGCGGCCCTCGTGGCCGTCGAGCGCGGGCGCGCGATCGGCGCGCAGCGCATCCACGAAATCCTGCATCTGCCGCTGATGGCCAACAAAGCTGATGGCGTTGGGCGCGCTGGAGCCGGTGCCGAGCGCCGCGCTGTCTTTGGTGGCGCGGATGGCGTCGTCCCCGGGGCGCGGCTCGCGGAAATCCCAGCGTGCGATGTGGTCGTCCTCCAGCGCGATGGAGCCATGCTCGCCGCAAATCTCGATGCGCCGTTGCCAGCCCGGCCACACGGCGGTGCTGGCCGTGATCGAGCCGAGCGCGCCGCCAGGAAATCTGAGCGTCGCGCTCGCTGTGTCCTCGCTCTCGATGTCGGTGTGGACCCGACGCGTTGAACGGCAGAATACTTCCGTCGGCATCCCGGCGAACCATTGCAGCAGGTCGAGACCGTGGATAGCCTGCGCCATGAGCGCGCCGCCGCCGTCCATGTCGTGCGTGCCGCGCGTGCCAGTGTAGTATTTGGCGGTGCGGTGCCACTTCACGTCGGCACTCGCCAGTACGAGCCGGCCGAGGCGGCCCGTGTCGAGCGCAGCCTTCACGGTGCGAGCGCCGTCGCCAAAGCGGCCTTGGAAAATCGGCGCGATGTGGACGCTCGCGGCTTCGGCGGCATGGAGCATCTCGTCCACCCGCTCGACGGTGATCTCCAGCGGCTTCTCGACCACAACGTGCTTGCCCGCGCGGATGGCCGCGAGCGCGGGCCCAAGGTGCGCCCCGGCCGAGGTGGTGACGCACACGACATCCACATCGGGCCGCGCCACCAGCTCGGCGACGGTCAGGCCGACGAGCGGCACCCCGTATTTTTGCGCGAAGGCGCGGCCCTTCTCGGCGTTGCGCGTCGCGACGCCGACCAGCCGTGCGCCCGTGACTTGCGCGAGCGCTTGAGCGTGGAAATCGGCGACCATGCCAAGGCCGACGATGCCGAAGCCAAACGGGCGTGAGACGGGGGCGGTCATACGGTGAAACACCAGCGGCTCAGGCCTCCTTCAGCTTGAACGGCTCAAACTTCGGGGCCAGCAGGTGATGGACGACAAACGCCACCAAATAGGCGAAGGCGCAGATGCTGAAAAGAATCGCGTAGCCGCCGGTCACGTTGTCCTTCGCCGTGAAGGCGTCCAGCAGCTTGCCGATAAGGATAGGGAAAATCATGCCACCCGCCGCGCCAGCCAGTCCGCCAATGCCGATGACCGAGGCCACCGCGCGCTTCGGGAACATATCGGAGACCGTGGTGAAGAGGTTGGCCGACCACGCCTGATGCGCCGCGCCAGCCAGCCCAATCAGGAACACCGCCGTCCAGTCGCCTACGCTCGTCACAGCGTAGATGGGCAACACGCACAGGGCAAAGACCAGCATCCCGGTCTTGCGCGCGCGTGTGACGGTCCAACCGCCCTTGGTGAGATGGCCGGTGACCCAGCCGCCGAAGATGCTGAGCACGGTGATGACGGCGTAGATAGTCACGAGGTGGGGCCAACTGTTTTTCACGTCGAGATGGCGGGTTTTTTTGAAGTAATCCGGCAG
>CAIQBC010000155.1 GCA_903869955.1 uncultured Opitutia bacterium | reverse complement strand
TCATCTCATTTCGGTTCTTGCGCCGTCCGCTGCCGCCCAACGCTGCGACCGGATTGCCGATCGGGAACCGCCTAAAACCAAACCACCATGCGTCACGGAAAACACCACGCCTCCCTCGGCGTCACCATCGAGCATCGCCGCGCGATGCTCTCCAACCTCGCCGCCTCGCTCATCACGCACGGCCGCATCCAGACCACGCTCACGAAGGCCAAGGCCCTCCGCCCCTTCATCGAGAAGGTCATCACCAAGGCCAAGCAGGCCGCGGCCAAGGCCGAAAAGAAGGACGCGATCCATCTCCGTCGCATGGCCCTCAGCGACGTGCGCGACGAGACTGCCGTCACGCTCCTCTTCAACGAAAAATACAAGGAGTTCGTCAACCGTCCCGGCGGTTACACCCGCATCTACAAGCTTGGCCAGCGGCGCATCAGTGACGCCGCCGAGCTCGCCCTCATCGAGTTCGTCAAGGCGGACGACCAAGGCTACAAGAAATCCAAGGGTCGCAAAGCAGCCAAAGCCAAAAAAACCAAGGCGGTTGTCCCTGCCGCGCCGGTCGCGCCCGCGGATTCCCCTGCCGCCGCCGTTCCGGCCGCCCCCGAGACCAAGGGCTGAACCGCCCGCATCCGTCTCTGGCTGGGACTTGGTGGTTTCAGCTTTTCATGCGCCGCAGGATTTTCCTGCGGCGCATTTTAGTTTGTTGACGGTGCCGCCTGCCCGCCGCTTCGTTGTCGCCTACCATTTCCCATGAGCTACAAACTTTTCATTCCCGGCCCCATCGCCGTCTCAGAAAAAACTCTCCGCGCCATGGCCCAGCCCATGATCGGCCACCGCAGCACCGATTTCGTGGCGCTCTATCAGGCGCTCCAGCCCGGCCTCCAGGCGCTCGCCTACACGAAGGACCCGGTCTATCTCTCGACCAGCAGCGCGTGGGGCGTGATGGAGGGCGCGGTTCGCAACGTTACCAAGAAAAAGGTGCTTAACTGCATGAATGGCGCGTTCTCCGACAAATGGAATGATGTCGCCCTTCGCTGCGGCAAACCGGCCGGCGCGCTCAAATTTGAATGGGGCCAGCCGGTGGACCCCGAGGCCGTCCGTCGCGAGCTGGACACGGGTGCCTACGATGCAGTCACCTTCATCCATAACGAGACCTCCTGCGGCTGCATGAGCGATCTGCCCGCGCTCATGGCCGTGCTCCGCGAGTTTCCCGACGTGATCAGCATCGTGGACGCGGTCAGCTCGTTCAGCGCCATGCCGATCAAGAAGGACGAGCTGGGCATAGACATCCTCGTCAGCGGCTCGCAGAAGGCGCTCGCGTTGCCGCCCGGCCTCTCGTTTTGCTCGCCCTCGAAACGCGCGCTCGACCGCGCCGCCGCCATCGAGGGCCGCGGCTACTATTTCGACCTCCACGAGTTCCAGAAAAACCACGAGGCCGGCATGACGCCCAGCACGCCCGTCATCCCGCTGTTCTACGCGCTCAAGTCCAAGCTCGAGGACATCGCCGCCGAGG
>CAIQBC010000154.1 GCA_903869955.1 uncultured Opitutia bacterium | reverse complement strand
TGAAGTCGTGGCCGGGTGCGACGGTGCTGATGCGCGTGGTGATGTCGAACTCCGCCGCCGGATAGAACGCCGCAACGAACCGTCGCGCGATCATGTCGAACACTTTGGCCTCCATCTCGTCGAGGTTGCCCGGCGCCGTCGTCGTCGGGATGTTCGCGAAGTGGTCGGAGATCTGGGCGTTGTTGAAAATTTTCTTGTTCGGCCGCAGCCAGCCCTCGGCGAGCACCTTCTGCGCGTGCGGCGCGAGGCTGTCGGCGATGTTGGTGAGCGTCTCCCGGCAGGTCGGGATGTAATCCTCGGGCAGCGCGCGCGAGTCGGTGCGGGGATAGGTGATGGCCTTGTGCCGCTCGTAGAGCGCCTGCGCGATTTGCAACGTGCGGCGCGCCGGCAGGCCGAAGCGGCCGTTGGCCTCGCGCTGGAGCGTGGTCAGGTCGTAGAGGCGCGGCGCGGCGGAGGTGCTGGCCTTTTTCTCCTCCGTGACTTTCGCCAGTGGCTTCCCGGCGCAGGCGGCGAGCACGGCCTCGGCGAGCGCTTTTTTCCAGACCCGGTCCACCCGGTCATGTTCGTCGTTCTCGGCCTTCTTGAAATTTGCCCGCTGATAGACGCCCTCGTAGCGGCCTTTCGCAATCGCAAATGTCGCCGTGACGCGCCAGTAGTCGCGCGGCACGAAGTGGCGGATCTCCAGCTCGCGCGCATAGACGATGGCGAGCGTGGGCGTCTGCACGCGGCCGACGCTGGCGACGTTTCCCGCGCGCGAGCCGAACATCCGCTTGGTGAGCGCACGCGTGCCATTGATGCCGATGAGCCAGTCGCTCTCGCTGCGGCAGCGCGCCGCATCGGCGAGGCCGGCGAGCTGCGCCCCGTCGCGCAGCTTCTTGAACGCCTCCTGGATGCCGCCGGTTGTCATCGTCTGCATCCAGGCGCGTTTCACCGGCAGCTTGCATTTCGTGAGCTGGTAAAGGTAGGCAAAGATCAGTTCTCCCTCGCGGCCGGCGTCACAGGCGTTGATGACCGTGCCGACATCCTTGCGGGCGAGCAATTTTTTCAGCGCGGTGAACCGGTCCTTGGAGGCCTCAATGGGCTTGAGGCCGAATTTCTGTGGGATGATAGGCAGCGTCTCCAGCCGCCAGAAGCCGTATTTTTTCTTGTCGATGTCCTCCGGCATCTCGAGCTCGACGAGATGGCCGAGCGCGAACGAGACCACGAACTCGTCGTTCTCGTAGTGCTCGCCTTGCTTGGGGATTTTGCCGAGCGCGCGCGCGAGGTCGGCGGCGACGGAAGGTTTCTCGGCGATGATGAGGGACTTCATGCGAAGGTGAGCCGCTACGCGGCACGCGGGGCGAGTGCAAGAAATTGTTTTGGACCAAGGTGGCCAGGGGACTTGATGGCCGGGCAGAAATCTTTCTACCGCGCTTCGACCAATTTTCACCATCCTCGCCATGGGGCGTCCAATGGGCATCGTTGCCAACCTTTGCCGTAGCGCACGACATTTTACGTCTCTTCGCCCCATCCTCCACCTTAGGCGATATTCCTCAGGCCCACTCGGGTGGGTTTTGCAGGCTGGGTTTGAGGATGCCGATGCAAGGGAGGTTGCGGTAGCGCTCGGCAAAATCGAGGCCGTAGCCGACGACGAATTTGTCGGGAATCTGGAAGCCCACGAAGTCGGCCTCGAACTCCACCTCGCGCCGGCCGCGTTTGTCGAGCAGCACGCAGGTGCGGATGCTTGCCGGGCGGTGTTTTTTGATAAGGTCCACCACAAAGGTGAGCGTTTTGGCGGTGTCGAGGATGTCGTCCATGAGCAGCACATGCCGGCCGCCGAGGTCGAGCGCGAGGCTGTGCAGGAGCTTGGGCTTGCCGCGAGACTTCGTCTCGTGGCGGTAGCTGGAGACCCGCACGCAGTCGAGACGGATGGGGTTGGGGATCTCGCGCAGCAGGTCGGCGGCGAACAGGATCGCGCCGTTGATGATGGCGACGACGGTGATTTCCTCTTTGCCGTAGGCGGCGGCGATCTCGGCCCCGAGGTTTTTCACACGGCGGCGGATGGCGGCCTCGGAGACGAGGATGCTCTCGAAGTCGGCGTGGAGTGGGAAGTCTTTGAGTTCGGACATGGCTATGTGCCGGCGGTTTGTGACGGGCGGGGACGGCGAGGGCAACTGGTTCGTGGCGGAAATTTGAAACGTAACAATCGCACGCGGCGGGCACCATGGCCTTCACCATTGTTGGGAGTCTGGCGGCAAAGCCAGTTTGCGGGGCATCATGGGCATTCGATCATTCCATTTCCCGCTTTACCGTTTCGCCCCGCGGCGGCACAAGTTTCCCCATGTCTTGGAACCGCCGCCATCTTCTTACGCTTGAGGAGCTCTCCATTGCTGAAATTGGGCAGATCCACGCGACCGCCGCCGTATTTAAGAAAATCTTGGGACGCGGTGGGAAGACCGTCCCCGCGTTGCGCGGCCAGACCATCGTCAACCTCTTCCTCGAGCCGAGCACGCGCACGCGGCTCGCGTTTGAGATGGCGGCGAAGCGCCTCAGCGCCGACGTGATCGCGTTTGATGCCGCCAGCTCCTCGACCACCAAGGGCGAGACGCTCCGCGACACGGCGGAAAACATCCGCGCGCTCGGGGCCGACATGATCATCCTGCGTCACGCCGCCGCCGGCTCGCCGCTCTATCTCTCGCGCCTGCTCGACATCCCGGTGATCAACGCCGGCGACGGCGCGCACGAGCACCCGACGCAGGGCCTGCTCGACACGTTCACGATGCAGGAGCACCTCGGCGTGCTCAAGGGCCGCAGGGTCGTCATCCTCGGCGACATCTTGTTCAGTCGCGTGGCGCGCTCCAACATTCACGCACTCACCAAGCTCGGCGCGGCGGTCACAGTCGTCGGCCCGTCCACCCTGGTGCCGCCGTGGTTCACGGCGCTGGGGGTGACGGTGTCGCACGACCTGCGCGGCGCGCTCGCCGGGGCCGAGGTGGTGATGCTGCTGCGCATCCAGCACGAGCGGCAGATGGTGGGGATGTTCCCTTCGCTCGGCGAATACACGGGGATGTTTGGCCTAAATAAGGCGCGCGCCTCGTGGCTCGACCCCAAGGCGCTCATCATGCACCCCGGCCCGATCAACCGCGGCGTGGAGATTGACAGCGAGCTGGCCGACGGCGCGAACAGCGTGATCCTCGAGCAGGTGGCCAACGGCATCGCGGTTCGTATGGCCGTGCTGTATCTGTGCGCGGGGGGCAAGCCGGAGGCTGTCATCGCCAGCGACGACGGCAAGTAACAAGAACCAAGCACTCAAATTAACACTCAGCACTCGCAAGCAACCTTGTTTCTGCCCCTTGCCACTTCCCACTTCTTACCCAATGCCCTCCCTCTGGATCAGCAACGCCCGCGTGATTGACCCCGCCGCCAAGCGCGACGCGGCCGGCAGTCTTTTCATCCGCGACGGCAAATTCGTCGCCTCGCTCTCTGCTGCCGAGAAGAAGCGCGCGAAGAAAATTGACGCGCGGGGCCTCGTCGCGTGCCCCGGCCTCGTGGACATCCACGTCCACTTCCGCGAACCGGGCCAAACGCACAAGGAGACCATCGCCACCGGCTCACACGCCGCGGCGGCCGGTGGCTTCACCAGCGTCGTGTGCATGCCCAACACCGCGCCGCCCGCCGACAACGCCG
>CAIQBC010000153.1 GCA_903869955.1 uncultured Opitutia bacterium | reverse complement strand
GCCGACGATCAGCTTGCGCACGGCCTTGCCGTCGAGCGCGCCTTGCTCCGTCTCGGCCACGGTCCACACCACCCGCGGCGCGCCCGCCCGGAGCGCCGCCGCGCCCGCCGCGCCCGCCGAAGCCGCCGCCGAGGCCGGTGCTCATGTAGAGGTTGCCTTGGTTGTCGAGCGTCATGCCGTCGGAGCCGTAGTTGGCGACGAGACGGCGGTTGGTGAGCGAGCCGTCGGGCTGAATGTCGTAGCCGTAGGTCTTGCCGCCGCTGAGGTCGGCAACGTAGAGGGTCTTGCCGTCGGGCGTGCCAATGATGCCGTTGGGCGCGGAAAATTTTTCCTCCACGCCGGCGACGCGCTTCAGCTCCTTGCGGTCGGGGGCGAGATAATAGACGGAGCGGATGCTCTGCGAGGGGCGGGCGACGGACGGATCCCACCACGAGCGGTTGTAGAGCGGATCGGTGATGTAGAGGCCGCCATCGGGGCGCACCCACACATCGTTGGGGCCGTCGAGAGGCTTGCCTTCGTAGCCGGCGGAGGAGATGAGGACGGTGTGCTTGCCGTCGGGCGTGATGGACCAGAGCTCGTTTTTCTCGTCGGCGCAGGCGATGAGGTTGCCCTTGGCGTCGAAAGACATGCCGTTGGAGCGGCCGCTGGGCTCGAGGAAGAGGGAGACCTTGTTGTCAGCGGCGCTCCACTTGTGGATACGATTGCCATCCGTTGCCCTAAGTCCCTGATCGACGAAATACACGTCGCCGGTCTTGGCGTCGGTGGTGTTGCCCTCGGTAAAGGACATGCCACCTTGGACCTTGGTGACCGTGGCGTCGGCCGCGATGGTCGGGCCCATGCCGATGCCAGAGGCGGTGAACTCGGCCGGAGTGACGGCGGCAGCCGGGCCGGACGGAGCCGTTGGCGCGGCCGGGGTGGCAGGCTGATCGGCGGCGTACAGCGGCCAGACGGCGAGGGATACGATGAGAGGCAGGACGCGCAGGGTTTTCATGGAGGGGGGAAAGAAGACGGGAGAATTACAGCGGAATGGAAAACGTCAACATCGGGTTCCGGGCCTTGAATCTAAAATCCGCTACTCACTTGCCCACACCGAAGGCGCGGAAGCCGATTTGGCGGAGCTTGGGCAGGTCGAGGATGTTGCGTCCGTCGAAGGCGAACGCCGGTTTTTGCATCGCGGCGAAAATTTTCGCGTAGTCGAGGGTCTTGAACTCATCCCACTCGGTCAGCACCGCGAGCGCGTGCGCTCCGTCGGCGGCCTGTCCGGCGCTCGTGGCGACGATGAGCCGCGGGTTGGCCTGGCCCTTCCCGCACACATCGGCGACAATCTCGGCGGCTGGCACCTTGGGATCATAGACGACGACGGTGGCCTGCTCGGCGAGCAGGTCGCGGCAGACGCTGATCGCGGCGGACTCACGGGTGTCATTGGTGTCCTTCTTGAACGCGAAGCCGAGCACGGCGATGCGCTTGTCGGCGACGGTGTTGAACAGCGTCCGCACGATGCGCGCGGCGAAGCGGTGCTTCTGCCAGTCGTTCATCTTGACGACGTTTTCCCAGTAGGCTGAGACCTCGGGCAGGCTGAAGTGCTCGCAGAGATAAACGAGGTTGAGGATGTCCTTCTGGAAACAGGAGCCGCCGAAGCCGACGGACGCCTTGAGGAATTTTGGGCCGATGCGGCTGTCCTTGCCGCTGGCGTTG
>CAIQBC010000152.1 GCA_903869955.1 uncultured Opitutia bacterium | reverse complement strand
GGCCTTGGCAGATGAGCCAAGCTTCCGCCGCGTGGCGCCAGGCGGCGCTGAGGCTGCGGTGATCCTTCCGTTCCAGTTGACTGAAGCTGACCTTGGCCGTCTGGACGATCAAGGCCAAAGTGGCGTGCCGGGCGCGCTGGTTGAAGCGGTGCCGCGGTCGGTGGGCATAGGCTTCGCACGCGGTCTGGCCGTGCAGGCTGCGGCGACGGCAGTTCGGCCCCCCGCTCCGTGGCATCAATCACCCACGCCACATCCGGCTCGTGCCATTGCACCCGCTGGTGGCGCTGCCGCCGGGCCAGTTCCCGGGCCGCCCGCTCCGTCGCCACGAGCTGCGCCAAGTCCCGGCGGGAGAGGAACGGCCGGGACCGCTCCTGCAAGGCCAGCGTGCCGCGGCTGCGCCTGCGGCCATGCCGGAGCTGCGCGAGATCGTGGCGCAGTTTCCAGCAAAGCACCCGTCCGTCCCGGGCTAGGGAAAGCCAGCACGTGGCGGCCTTACAAGTCGTAATGGCAGGCGACAGTATGCGGCGGTGCCGCCGGGCCGGACGCTGGCACTGGGCGGAGCCCCGGCACGTCCGTTTTGCATTTCTCGGTCGCATGGGGACAACGGGGATGGAAGGGGCAGCCGGCCGGCGGGTGGATGGGTGAGGGCACATCGCCTTGGAGCACGATGCGCTGCACCCGGCCGCGCGGTCGCGGAACGGGGATCGCCGAGAGCAGGGCGCGTGTGTAGGGGTGGCGGGGCGCGTGGTAAATCTCCTCCGCCCCGGCCAGTTCGACAATCCGGCCGAGATACATGATGGCGACGCGGTCGGAGATATGTTTCACCACGGCGAGGTTGTGGGCGATGAACAGGAACGCGAGGCCGAGCGAGCGCTGTAAATCCATCAGCAGGTTGAGCACCTGCGACTGGATGGAAACATCGAGTGCGGAGACCGGCTCGTCGCAGATGATGAGCTGCGGGCGCAGCGCGAGGGCGCGCGCAATGCCGACCCGCTGGCGCTGCCCGCCGGAAAACTCGAAGGGAAACCGGTCCTCCGCGCCGGCGGGCAGGCCAACCTGCGCGAGCAGTTCGCGCACGCGGGCGCGGCGCGCGGCGGCGTCGCCGAGGCCGTGGATGATGAGCGGTTCCTCCAGCGTCTGGCCGACCGTGTGGCGGGCGTTGAGTGACTCGACGGGATCCTGAAAAACCATCTGGAGCTGACGACGGACCGGCTTGAGCGCACGGCGGGAAAGCGGGGCGAGATCGGTGCCATTGAACAAAATCTGGCCGGCGGTCGGCGGGAGCAGGCGCACGATGCAGCGGCCCAGCGTGCTCTTGCCGCAGCCGGACTCGCCGACAAGGCCGAGGGTCTCGCCCGGCGCGAGCGTGAACGAGACCCCGTCCACCGCCTTGCACGTCTGGCGCGAGCGCAGCAGCACGCCCTCCCGCACCGGAAAGTGCATCGCTAGGTCACGGACTTCGAGGAGCGGGGCGGTCATGGCAGAATTTTTAACCGCGAATGAACGCGCGCGCATGCGAATGACCGAGGGAATGTCCGCCCACGGATTAGGGCAGACTGGCGGAAAGGGCGCAGCAAGTCTGCGCCCCTACAAAAGGCATATTTCATGGGCGGCTCGGGATTAGCGTCCATTGGCGAGCGTTGGCGGTGGCAATTCCTGCCAGCGGAAACAGGCGGCGGAGTGGCCGGGGGAGATTTCATCCAATGGCGGCGGGGCGGCCCGGCACACGTCGGCGACATGGGGGCAGCGGTTTTGAAACCGGCAGCCGGCAGGCATCTCGTGGAGCGCGGGCACGAGGCCCTCAATGGTGGCGAGGCGGGCTTTGCGCGTGTTTTCCAGGCGCGGGATCGAGGCGAGCAGGCCGCGGGTGTAGGGATGCGTCGGCCGGTCGAAAATCTGCTCCACGCGGCCGCGCTCGGCCACGCGGCCGGCATACATCACGACAACCTCGTCGCAGTTTTCGGCAATCACCCCGAGATCGTGCGTGATGAGCAGCACGGCCATGCCGAGCTTGGTCTGCAGGTCGCGGATGAGCTCGAGGATTTGCGCCTGGATGGTCACATCGAGCGCGGTGGTCGGCTCGTCGGCAATGAGCAGCGCGGGCGAGCAGGCGAGCGCCATCGCGATGACCACGCGCTGGCGCATGCCCCCGGAGAGCTGGTGCGGATACTCGCCCACCCGCACCTCGGGCGAGGGGATGCCGACGAGGCGGAGCATCTCGATGGCGAGCCGATGCGCTTCGCGCCGGTCCTTCGTCTTGTGCAGGAGAAACACCTCCGCGAGCTGGCGGCCGACGGTTTGCACGGGGTTGAGCGCGCTGAGCGGCTCCTGAAACACCATGCCAATGCGCGCGGCGCGGACGCTGCGCATCTCCTCCGGCGTGGCCCGGGCGAGATCGCGGCCCTCGAACAGGATCTGCCCGCCGAGAATTTTGCCCTGCGGCCGGGGCAAAAGCTGCAGGATGGAAAACGCCGTCACGCTCTTGCCGCACCCCGACTCGCCGACCACGCCGACGGTCTGGCCGGCCGCCACCTCAAAGCTCACGCCGTCCACGGCCCGGAGGAAGCCGCCGTCGGTTTCGAAGCCAGCGACGAGGTCGCGGATTTGGAGCAGCGGTGACAACATGATTTTTGCCCAATCAGGAAGAGAAGACGCAAAACTGGATCGAGTGTTCTGGCGCCTTAGACGTTTTGTCGGCCAAGCCTACGGCTGCTTGAACTGGTCGAAGGTGAGAACCTGCGGGGGGAAGGTGCGACCGGCGGCCTTGGCGGAATTGGTGTCCTTTTCCACCCCCGGGTCGAGCCACATGAGCCAGAACTCCTCCTGATCGCGGCTCTGCATGACACTGAAACCAGCCGGCCACTTCACCCAGCGCCAGTAAGCGAGGCGGTAAAAGGGCATCTTCCAGCCGTTGATCCAGCCGGCGTCGTCGTGGATGATCTGCTCGATCTGCACGGCGAGGGTCTTGATCTGCTCCATCGAGTCGGCGTGATCATACTGGGTGATGAGCTCGTCGAGCTGCGGGATGAAAGTGGAGGTAAAATTGTTGGTCTCAACCTTGACCTTGGTGGGCGCAAGGTTGGGTTTGCCCTCGGAAGGTTTGCCCACCGGTTTGCCATCCGGGCCGAGGTAGGCGTCCTCGTAGGCGTTGACCCCGGCGGCAAACTCCCAATAGCGGGGATACATCTCGATGGAGCGGTTGAACGCGGCGATGGCGATGTCGTGC
>CAIQBC010000151.1 GCA_903869955.1 uncultured Opitutia bacterium | reverse complement strand
CTTCCAGGACACGTCCCGCCACTACCGGCAAAAGTGGTTCGAGGCCGCCGATTTTTGCATCTTCAACGTCGGCGGCGTCGGCACGCTCGAAGAAATCGGCATCGAACTTTGCAACCTGAAACTCGGCATCCGTCCGCGCGTGCCCTACATCTTTTTCAACGCGGCCTTCTGGCAGGAACTGAAGGCACAGCTCGCCGAGATGATCCGCACCAAGCGTGCCCCGGCGTGGATTGCCGAATACGTCCTCTTCACCGACGACCCCGACGAGGTTGTGGCTTTCTACCGGAAAAAATTGCAGGTACTGTGAGGTGGCTCCGCTTCGCTAATTTGCGGCAGGCCACGATTTTTTGTCGACTCTCGCAGGGACCGGCGCGGCAACGTCTCACATCTGCGCCTTTACCGCGATGTGCTTTTGTTGCGGAGTATCCTGTCTACCGACAACCCCAATGAAATCGGCGATACTTGGACGTATTTAGTAATTGATCCAGAAACCAAATTTGTCCCCTGCCAGAGGACTGAGGCAGAGTTGTAACCGAGAATGGACGCGAATGGCTGACTCAGGCCAGATCGCAGAAGCTCGGGTTTTGGTCAATACACGGATTGGCTCTCTTTAAGCCCGGCAATCAATGTGGAGACCTTGTCCGCGTATATCTCGTCGAGTTTAGGCAAAATCTCCATCAGCTCGGCTTTCACCCAAGCAGAATTTTTCCTGGCGATTTTTCTCAACGATTCTAAGGCCATGTCCCGCAGCCGTGGGGCGTCGTGAATATTTTCGCCCGGAGTCTTGACCAATAACGCCTGAGCAAGGACTGCGACGGCTTCATGGACCTGCGGTGGCTCGGTCACGAGAGCCAAGGCATCAATCGCAAGCCAGCTCCTAGTGTTGTCGTCATGGCTCAACGCAAATGCCTTGATCTTGTCGAAGCCCCGCATTACTCCGCTTTGTCCGGTGCTAGCCAGACCTCGCAAGCCGTCGGCTTGGATGAACTCGTTCGGATCATCCACCGCGGCCGCAAATTTTTCGATCAGACTTTTTCTATCAATGTCTCTGTTCTTCTCGACCAACGTCTGAAGGAATCCAAGAGAGTAAGACGTAAGCCATTTATCGCCGCTGCTCGCGCCTTTCATCAATTTATCCCATGCTTGTTGATCACCTTGCGAACTGACCTTTTCAGCGAGTGCTTTGGCGTCGTTGTAATACTTGTTTGTCGCTCCGTGTGCATAGACAGTGAGCAGGTAAAGTACGGCTGTGAAAATTCCTGTCAGCACAATGACTGGAACCGCTACAAGAAGCTTGGCCCACCATTTCCATTTGAACACCCTAAAGAGCACTCCTAGCGCGGCCAGTTGTAAAAATGCGTAGCCGGGGACTCCGAAAAGCCAATCCTGCCAAACGGGACGCCACCCAGAGTCTAAAGACGGCCACCCAAAACGATAAAATGAATCGGGCAACAGAAACCCGAAAAACATCGCTGGGCCAATCAGGGAAATAATCACCGCGATTGTTTTGCGGCGACGGTGTATTTTGTCGTCCAAGATCAAAAGCCGTTTACGGGCGAAAACGGCAAAGGGCATTGTGGTTGAGGGCTGCGAATTTCACGGGGCAAAAATCGTACATGGACATTGGGGGGTGGGTTTGCGCACCTGAGCGCAGGAGAACCAGCCGCGCGGCGGGTGTCGAGCGCATTCATCCCGCCCGCACGGCCTTTCCCCGCCCGCCGCCACCACTGGCGCGTGGCACTCCGGCCCTTCGTTCCGCGTGTTGCCCACAAACCGGCTCACTGCCCGCTCTGTCATGGCCTCGGCCGGCACCGCGCGCGTCAGCTCGGCAAACTCCCCCGGAGCGCAACAGAATTGCCATCGGCGCACGAATGCGACTGCGTGTGGCCGCCATGTCCGAGGAAACAGTCACCCCGCCCGCGTCCGATTCCGCGTCTGCATCCGCTGCGCGCACGCGTCGGGTCTGGCTCCGGGCGCTGGCGGTGGTTGCGCTCGTGGTGCTCGGTTTCGTGGGCTGGCACTATCTGGTCGAGCTACCGGCGGAGCGGCGGGCGGCGGCGGAGCTGGCGAAACAACGCGCGGAGAACGCCCGGACGATTCCCGACCTGAAGCTGGACCTCGTCTGGATCGCGCCGGGGACGTTTCTGATGGGCACACCCGCGCAGCACCCGGTGGTGCGGTGGTTTTATGAGATGCGGGAGAAGCTCATACACACGCCGGATCCGGCGGACAAGTGGAGCGACCATGAACGTCCGGTGACATGGGTGACGCTGACCAAACCCTTCTGGTTGGGACGGACGGCAGTGACGCAGTCGCAGTGGACCGCCGTGATGGGGAACAACCCCAGTCATTTCAAGGGCGACGACCTGCCGGTGGAGACCGTGTCATGGGATGACGCGATGGCGTTCTGCCAGAAGTTGACGGAGCGGGAGCGGGCGGCGGGGCGGTTACCAAACGGCTATGCGTTCACACTGCCGACAGAGGCGCAGCGGGAGTTCGCGTGCCGGGCGGGGACGACGGGTGATTATGCCGGCGGCTTGGATGCGATGGCTTGGTATGTCGCAAATAGCGGCGGCACGACGCATGCGGTGGGGACAAAGCAGCCGAATGCTTGGGGATTGTCCGACATGGAAGGGAATGTCTGGGAGTGGTGTGCAGACAGGTGGGGGAATTATCCCGGTGGCAGTGTGATGGACCCGACTGGTCCGCCATCGGGTTCCCCCCGCGTCCATCGCGGTGGCGGTTGGTTCGGCGCTGCTGGGGGTTGCCGCTCCGCGTTTCGTAGCTTTGAACCGCCGGGTGCTCGCTTATACTCTCTCGGTTTCCGCGTCGCCCTCAGTTCAGTCCGCTAGTGGCGGGAGGAGAAATCAGTAGTGAGTAGCGAGTAACGGGTAGCCGAGCGGACGGAGGCGCGGGACTGGCTGCCGTTGCGCCTGCGCACGGAATACTAGGCGCGTGCCGCTGAGAGCGGGCGAGTGACGGGGGGCGGGCGAGCCGGGCGCGTTGGGGAAAGCGATACCTCGCCGCAGCCTTGACGCTGCGCGCATCAGCGAGTTTACGCCGGAGGGACCGAGGCCAGCCCTGTGAAACGTTTCTCCTCCGACCTCGGGCAGGTTCGTAGCCGACGGAGTGCGAAGCACGGAGAAGGCGTGCCTCACATTTTTTGTCTGGGGGAATCCTGATTTTTTACACAAGATCGCTAAGATCGCGAAGCGATCAAAGTCTGAAACCAAGGCTTCTTGGCGGTTTTGGCGAACTTTTGTAAAAAATGGCTGCTCCGAGCGATGGCGGTGAGCCCGACGCAGGTTCGGTCGCACGGGCATGACCCCCGGTCATTTGGTCTTGAAACGAATGACCGTGATCGAATTGCCGGGGAAGGTGTGGTTCCAACTGGCGCTGGCATCGTTGACGGCAAAATCCTTGGGCACGGTGTGGAGCGGCTCGTCCAGGCTGTTGGTGTCGTCGGGCTTGCCGACCATCACCTGGCCGGTCGCTTTGGCGAGCACCTTGGCCCCGGCCAACTCAACAGTCAGGTTTTGCTCCACGTCGAAGACGTTGACGACCTTGAGAATGATGTCGCCGGAACCGTCTTCCTTGCTGGAGGAGGCCAGGAGCGGCTCGTTGTAGTTGGGCGCGGGGGCGTTGCCGCGACCCCGGCCACCCCGCCCGCCCGGAGCGGCCGCTGCGGCCGCCGGATCGGGCACGGGCGCGGGGGCCGGCGTGGGGATCGTCTGCGGCGTGATGCTGGCGACGGGCAGCACGGTGTCGCCCCGGGCGTTGGAGAACATCTTCTGCACGTAATACGGCGGGGAGGCGTAGCTGGTCAGGCTGTTGTAGCCGATGAGGTCGGTTTTCCAGTTGCTGCCGGCGCCGCCCGGCTCAACGCGCGTGAGCAGCGGGGCATAGCAGGACATGATCACCAGGTCGGCATTGCGCTCGAGCCCGGTCAGATACGCGGCGTCCGAGAGCGCGCATTGCATCGTGGGCGTGATCGGGCGCTGCTGGTTGTTGAGGCCGCCTTCCTGCGAGGCCCACTCGCCCACAAAAATCTTCGGGCCGGTGCGGTCCGTCTTGTCAAAGTCGTGCGCCCGGCGAATGGCCTCGGCCGGCGGCATGTAGTGATGGATGTCAATCACGTCGTGCTTCACCTTGGGGTCGGTCGTGGCGACCACCTGGAGCTGGGGATATTTCGCCTTGATGGCGGCGTAGAACAGGGCGAAGCGGCCGGTTTCCCCCTGATAGGTGGCGGTGCCGTTGTTGAGGTTGTCCTCATTGCCGATCTCGACGTAGGTGAGCTTGAAGGGGGCCGGATGCCCATCCTTCACGCGGCGCGCGCCCCACTCCGTGTTGGCTGCTCCCGAGACGTATTCAATCTCGTCCAGCGCATCCTGGATGTAGGGCTGCAGGGCGTCGCCGGTCACCACGCCGCGTCCTTGGTCAAGGCTCAGACCGGCCCACACCGCGAGAACGGGCTCCATCTTGAGCTCCTCACACCATTCGAGAAATTCCAGCAGGCCCAGGCCATCGGACGTGCGGTAGCCCCAGGAGCCGCCATGGCCCGGGCGCTGTTCCCAGGGGCCGATGGTAATTTTGAAATTGTAGCGGGCGTCCAGGTTGGGGCCTTCCACATAGTTGCCACCGGGGAAACGGAGGAAGGCGGGCTTCATGTCGGCCAAGAGCTGCATGAGGTCGGGGCGGAAGCCGGTAACCGGGCGCTGGCCCAAGGCCGCCCCGGTGCGCTCTTTGAACACTGGGGGAAACAGCGACACGAGGTTCAGGTTGACCGTGCCTTTGGCAGCCGCGGAGATGACGAAACGGTTGGTCGCGGAGGGCGTCAGAAGGCCGGTCTTGAGCGTGACGCTGTAATGCTGCCATTGGTCCGTGAGCCTCGGCACGGTGGCCGTGGCGTGGACGGTTTTGCCGTCATTGGACTCGATGGTCACCGTCAGCGGGCCGGTGAAGCCGTTGGAGCCCTTGGCGTAGAACGAGGCTTGGTAGGTCGCGTTGGCCAACGCGGGGATGCCCCAGTAGCCCTCGTTGGCCACGCCGACGCGCTGGCCGCCGGCGACGGAAGCAATGTTGAGTTTAAGGCTGGTAGTGAGCGCGGTGGTGTTGACCGGGTCGGCGGTGTCCAAGGTGATCTCGCCTTGCGCGCCGTCTGAGCTGACGACGGACCAGTTGGGGATGATGGGCGCGGCGGGAGGCGCGACGGGGACAGGCGCGGCGGGTGCCGCCGCCGGGTCGCCAGCTTGGGCCGGCGCACCGGCCGGTGGCGCGCCGGCGCGTCCACCCCGCCCGCGTCCACCCCGAGCCGGAGGCGGGTTTTTGAAACTGCGGTTCTGGATCAGCTCGCCGTAGAGCCCGCCGTCTGCAGCGTGGTTGATGTCTTCGAAGAAGATGCCGTACATCAACGGGCTAAGTGCGGGACCCGGGCGTGTGCAATCGATGCTGATGAGTG
>CAIQBC010000150.1 GCA_903869955.1 uncultured Opitutia bacterium | reverse complement strand
GCGCGCAGTGCTGCCAACTCGGCGTGACGGCACTCCAACAGGACATGTTCCAGCGTCTCGACGGCCGGGCCGTCGCTGTCGTCGTCGCTGGCCCCACCATCGGCCGCCCCGCACAGGTAGCACACGCGTTGCTGCGGGTCCAGGCGTGGCAACAGTATCCGCTTGTTCTCCGGGTCCTTGATGGTAAACGGGCGACGTCTGATGTTGCCCTCGTACGGACCGCAATCAAACAGCAGGCGCAAGTAGCGGCGTGCTGCCTTGGTGTCCGTGGCCCACCAGTACGCCTGCTCGACCGAGCACGCGCGGGCCAGAGCCCACCGTCGCAGCGGCTTGTCATTCTTGATTTGCATTGCAAGGTACTTCTTGACGAGCACCTGGCGCGTCGTGTTGCCGCGCCGTTGCAATGCCGCGTAGCAGATCTCCTTGAGAGGCTTGGACCAGCTGGTCAGCGCTGTCGCGACGGTCACTGCCGCCGCCGCGTCAAAGCTCCTGTAAGGTACTGCGCGTTCGTTGTCTTCATAGCCTGTGCCCGCGAGGCGCATTCGCGTGGTTGGTAGCGCAGCGAGCGCCGAAATTCGCACAACGTCATTCGTGTCCACTGTCACCCACGGGCCGTTGGCTGCTTCTTGGACTTGCAGGCGGGCGACGGCCGCCGCGTCCATTTGCAACACCGTCCCCACGTCCAACCCCATACGCGTCGCTGCAGCTGCCAAGTGCTGCCCCCAGGGCTGGAGGCGAACCTGGCTCGCCCTGCTTGTCCACGTCGTTTCGGGGTTCCTGATCGCATACGGCGGGGCCGGTGCAGCCGAGGGCAGAAACGCCTGGCCTGCCGGCCGTCGCCACTGCTCAATGCTCAAGCACACTGCGCGGTACGTGAGCGAGTCATGGTCCGTGGAGGCGATCTTGTGTGATATCTGCGGAAACGGGGCTTTCCGGCTACCGAAGTATAGCAATGCGGAGGAATAACGGCTGAGAAAGGGACGGACTACCGGCGGGCTCCGTGCTCAAACCTGATCAAGTCCGCGAGGCGGGATGAAGGTTGAACGCAAATGGGGCAGCAAGGTAAAGTCTGGGCCCAAAACATGGCGAGACACGCGCCTTCGGAGCACACCAAAATCGTTCAACCCTAGGTATCACACCACCCCCTCCTTTGCTCGAGACGACCCGGCTCGACACAAAACAGACACGTAAAAGAACCACTAAAAGACATGGTTTAACGACATAAACACTCCACATAAACATGGGCGAAAACCAAGCACATGGCAAACAAAAACACTCTGTGAGCCCGGTTGACTTTCACCGACGGGGACCCCCAGAGGACCTCTACCACTTTTCGAATTCGATAAGACGGCGACAACCAGACGGCTTGGGGTGCGAAGCATTCCCGGCGCATTCGTCTGGCGGTCCACTTTCCGTCTAACGAGCTCGGGACCAACCCGACAATTCGGCGACCGCGGCCCGGGGCGTGAAGCATTCCCGGGAGGGGGTCGCCAAACCAAGGGTTGGTCGAGGCAACAGGAACCAGGCAACGGAACCAGTGGTAGCGACCCGCTGAGGAGACGGCTGGGCCCACACAATTACATAACATAAAACAGACGCCCGAGTGGCGATAAATATTGCCTTGCCAAGGCGAACAGAAAACATACATAATATGCAATAACTAGTACTTCTCCACTAACGCAACACGATCCGACTGCCCGCACACGAACACCACGTCACTCCCCCACTGGCTCCTCCGTCAGCGCAGTGCTGTCCTCGAACGCGCCATCGTCTTCCAGCTCGGGATCGAAAGGAGGCGCGGCGGGAGCGATGACCGGGGCGTCACCGTTGCGAGGTCGAATGGCGCAATCTTCGTAGCAGGGTTTGAGTCGCGAAACATGCACTCGCTGCTTCAAGAGTACGCCCGACGCAATATTGCGAATGCGTGCCAAGGTGTCGGTGAGACCGTCAATACGAAAGGGGCCAGTCCACAGCCGGGCCAGCTTCGGCTTGAGGCCCGCGGCCACGCGCGGGGTGTGTAGCCACACGCGGTCGTACAATTGAAAGGGGTGCGGTTGGTGGGAACGATTATAAAGAGTGCGCTGCTTGCTTTGAGCGGCTTCAATAGAACGGCGCGCTGCTTCTCGAGCTTCTGAAAGGCGAGTGGCCAATTGAGAACGGAACGCGGCGGCGGTTTTGAACTGGGGCGCGAGGGAGTAGCGTGCCGGCGCCTCGCTCGGAAAACGAGAGGGCCAAACGGGGTCGCGGCCAAACATTAAGAAGTACGGCGACTCGCCGGTGCTCTTTTGCGGCGTGGTATTGTAAGCGAAGGTGACAAGCGGCACAAACACGTCCCAATCGTCTTGCTTCTCGTTTGTAAACTTTGACAGCATATTGATGAGCGTCTGATTAAACCGCTCCACCAATCCGTCGGTTTGAGGGTGATAAGCCGAGGTGGCGATCTTGTTAATTTTTAGCAGGTCGCACAATTCACGAATGAGCTTGGATTGAAACTGGGGGCCGCGATCGGTGAGTAACTCATTGATTGCTCCGATAAGGGAAAATACTCGATCGACTAGGACTTGAGCGACTGTGTCAGCCTCGGACGAAGGTAACGGAAAAGCAAATGCCCAACGCTCGGCGTACAGAGTGCAAACCAGCAACCACTTGTTGCCGTGACGGGTGGTGGGTAGTGGGCCGACAAAATCCATACCCATGCGGCCGAACGTGCCACCCGTTGGGATGGATGCCAGTTCTGCGAACTGCGGGCCCTTTGGTTTCTTGCGTTGGCTGCACTCGCGACAAGACTTGACCCATTGTTCGCAGTCCTTGACGACAGACGGCCACCAATATATAAAGCGAGCGTACGCGCCATGTTGTCCGGTCCTCCCCGAGATGACCGGCCATGGCACTGTCATGGCATTCCTGCAAAACAACGGCGCGCAGGCTAGCGGGCACCACGATTTTGAGAACCGTCGGGCCGGCTACGGTTTGGCCGTCTTCGGTGCGACGGTAAAGTGCAAGGCCATTCCACACGAAATTGGCGGCGACGGTGTGCAAGCGGTCGGCGACTACCTGGGAGGCTGGGGGCTGCCCATCAGCCAGGAGGGTGATGAGGGCTTGGAAGTCGGGGTCCGCGCGCTGGGCCTGACCAATGTCGAGCTCAGACAGTCGGCCCGACAACCGCGGCGGCAGCGCTGGTGCAGTTGCGGCATTAGGGGTGCTGCCGGTTTCCTCCTCCTCCTTAGACTCGGCCACGGGTAGGTTGGGTGCGGCGCGGCCGGCGGGCAGAGGCGGGTGCGCATCAGGTCTGCGCGGGCCGCGGGTGACCAGCACATGCGCGGCGACGGGGGGGCCCGGCGACGGCACGACAACCGAGTTGGCTGTCGCGGCGGCGACGGGGGGCGGGGCCACCCGCCGGGCCGAGAAGGCCCTGGCGGCGGACGCGCCAACGATGGTCTGGACCGACGGCCGGGCGCGCGCAGGCTGCGTCGTGGGGGCTTTGTCGGGGTCTTGGTCTTCAGGGGCCGGGTCGGCGCCCCGCGAGTGCGGGGAACCGGGCTTCCCGGGGGCGTCCTTCTCCGTTGTTTGGTCTTGGCCGTCCGACTTCTCCGTGCTTGAAAACACGTCGGGGACGGGTCTTGAACTTGCCGGGGCCCCGACAAGTCGATGCTCTTCTTCTTGATCCGTAGCAGGGCCGCCGGGCGCGCGAGCGACCGGTCCTGGGACGGGGGCGGGGCCAGCTCGCCGCCGCGACGACCTGGGCGTGAGGTCTCGCGGGGCTGGAGCCGGATCTTGCCGCGTCGGCACCCGTTGCAAGGCCGGCCTGGCCGAGGCGGCAACGGGGCGGGGATCAGCCAACGGGGCAGTTTGACTGTCCTTGGTGACGCGGGGTCCTTGAGCCGCCGACTGACGGGGGGCGGGCCGCCCGGGACCGTCAGTTGGAGGCGCGTGCGGGCGTGGCGCGCGCTCCTCGGCGGGGTCTTGGGCCCGAACGGCGCTGGGCTCGGCAGAGCCAGTTGCCGACGAGCGAGCAGCGGCACCGGCACGGGTTTGCACGGCGGCTACTTGCGGGAACCGCGCCATGGCAGCGTGGCGTGCTGGACCATTGGCAGCGGCGGTGATGACGGCCTGCTCGCAGCGGCGTGCCGACGTGGCAGGGCCAGAGGCAGCAGTGACGGCATCGGGGGTCGGCGACGGTACCACAGCCAAACAGGCTGGACCGGTAGCGACAGCGGTGGTGGCCGGCGGGAGTTCTACAGCCAGGGTGGCTGAACTAGCCGCGGCGGGGGTCGTTGGCGGTGCCACAGCCAGGCAGGCTGGACCGGCGCCGACGGGCAGTGGAAGTGTTTGCAGGGCCGATATGGCCACCGCGGCAGGGGCCAAACTAACCGGGGCACCGTCGGCCTGCTGCGCGGCGGCGTCGTAGCCAGCAAAGCGGACGTGGAGGTCAGACTGGGCGGCCGGAACGAGGCGGCGCCCGAGGGGGCGGGTTCGTCCGGTCGTCTGCGCAAGCGGCGGTGGGTGGGGCGTGAGGGGGCGTGCGGGTAGTCCACAAGCAGAGCCGTCGCCTGGCAGGGGCGCGGGGTCAGCCCCGGTGGGCCACCCGAAAGGTGGACCCACCCGGGGAACGCAGGAAAGCGCCGGGGGCGGGGCTAAAAAGCAAACGGGAACGGTTGGTGGAGTCAAAATGGGACGAGCAGAACAGGGGGGCGACGAAAACATCGGGGCTGACGGGGCCAAAATCGCGGAGGAACTGACCGGAATTGAAAAATCAGAATTTGCGGGGGTAACAGCATCAGGGGTTGGCAAATCAGAATGGACAGAAGCAACAGCATTAGGGGTTGAAAAATCAGAATGGACATGAGCAACAGCATCAACTGGGGAAAACGGAAACGATAGGGGCATACCGCTGGTGAGCGGCGGCGGGCTCGCATTGGCGACGCGCGCTTTGGCAGCGGCCATGAGCGCGGCGCGGCGCTGACCCGCGTCGCGAATGGCTTGTGTGTCGCGAGATAGCGTGTCGGGCGGGGCGTGCAGCCCGAAACGGGGGTTCGGTCGATTGATGACACAGACCACCTCGAACGCCTTCGAACGGGCGGTGGACGCCCG
>CAIQBC010000149.1 GCA_903869955.1 uncultured Opitutia bacterium | reverse complement strand
TGCTGGCCGGCGGCCCGCCCGCCGGCGGTTCCGCCTGTGCCGCCGCCACCGGCGCGCGGCGGGGCCGGGCAAAAAAAGGGTTGTGCAACCGCTCCTCCGCCAGCGTGGTGAGCGGCCCATGGCCGCAGGCAATCACGGTGTCACGCGGCAGCGTGAAGATTTTCGCCTGGTCGTTCCGCTGCTGCTCCGCAAAGTGCGCGGCGCTGCCGCCGATGGAACCGGCGAAAAGCGAATCGCCCACGATGGCCAGGGGCCACGCGAGGCCGGTCACGAAAAACGTCGTCTGTCCCGGCGAGTGGCCCCAGGTGAGCAGCGTCTTCACCGCGAGCTCGCCCAAGTGAAAGTGGGAGCCCTCCGCAAACGTCCGGGCGCCCGCCTGCGGCGCGGGCTCGCGCTCGCTCGCCCACACCTCCGCGCCCGTCGCCGCCGCGAGCCGCGCCAGGTCGGCGACATGGTCCTCGTGGGTATGTGTCAGAAAAATATAACGGACCGCCAGCCGCTCCGCCGCGATGGTGTCGAGCATCCCCCCGCAGTCGGCCCCGGTGTCAAACGCCGCCGCGACCCGCGACCGCGTCTCCCAGACGAGGTAGCTGTTCACCGTCATGTCCTCGTGCGGGGTGTTGAACATCGCGAACCCGCGCGGAAACACCGGCGCGCGCGGCTGCCAGCGCCCGTGCGCAAGATCCTCCAGCGCGTCCGGGTCGAGGTGCAGGTGCCGCGCGACCCGGCGCAGCACCGCATCCACCGGCTGCCCGGCCTGCACGGCGGCGAAGTCGGCCCGGGCCACCCCCGCGCGGGCGCACAGCTCGGCGTCGGAGATTTTCCAGCCTCGCTGGGCCTTGCCGATCACGTCGGTAAAATTGTCCTCCAGCGGAATGCGCGCCATGGCCGCGAGCCAAGGGGGCACCGGCTCTGCCGCAACCCCAAAACCACCGGCACCGCGTCAATCCGGCTTTTTGCCCAGCGCGGCGCGCAGCCAGAACAGGACGACGACGACCAGCACGAGCCGCCAAAACAGACCGAGGCCGAACGCGGCCACCTCGGCAAAGGCAAACATCCGGCCAAATGACAGGCCGCCGCGAAAAATCACGGCGGCGCCGGCCAGCACGACAATCCCCGCCAGCAGCAGGAAAGGACGGCGGGAGGCAGGACGCATGCACCATCAGAGGCCGGGACCCGCACCGCGGGCAAGCGCAACCTTGGCCGGCCATTCATTCGCACATTGCCTTGTCCACGCGCGCGCCCACGCTGCGCGCATGGCGTCGGCAAAACATCTGCTGGTGGACGGCCCCAACATCCTGCATGCGTGGCCCGAGTTGCGCCCGCTGCTCCGGCGCGACCGCGAGGCGGCGCGCTCCCGGCTCATCCAGCAGCTCGCCGCCGTGCATGACGCCGAGGCGGTGCGCGTCACGCTCGTCTTCGACGGGCGCGGGCCGGAACTGCGCGTTGAGCGGCCCTCGCAGCAGGATACTCTCACCGTGCTGTTCACCCCGTCGAAGCTGACCGCCGACGATGTGATCGAGCAGCTCGTCGCCCGCGCCGCCGCGCCCTCCGACTGCCATGTGGCCACCGCCGACCGGGCCGAGCGGCGCACGGTCGAGGCGCTCGGCGCGCAGTGGGTCTCGCCCGAGGATCTGGCCGCGTGGTGCGCTCGCGCGGAGCAGCGCACGGCCGCCCAGGCGGCTGGACTGCGCCGCCGCAACGCGCAGGCCTGGCAGCGTCCCCCGTCATGAAAGCACGTGGCGCAAAATCGCCCAACCCCAACACGTCGGGCCCGCCGGACGGCAGCGACGCCACCGCCGTCGCCGAGGTGCCGGGGCTTTACGGGCCGTTCACGTTTTCCGAAAGATTGCTCCAGCGCATCTGGGCCCGGCGCGAATTTGACGGCGCGGCCGCGCGCACGGCGGACGGGCGCACGGTGGAAATTCTGGATGCGGGCCGGTGGAACGGCCTCGGCGGGCCGGATTTTCTCGGCGCCCGGCTGCGGCTCGGAGGCACGGAGATGGTCGGCGACGTCGAGCTGCACCTGTATGCGGCAGACTGGGCGGCGCACGCACATGCCCGCGACCCGGCCTACGCGGGCGTTGTATTGCACGCCGTGCTGTTTCCGTCGGAGGAGAAATTCACGGCGGGTGCGGGCGGACAGAAAATTCCCGTGCTCGTGCTGCTGCCGCTGCTATTTCGCGGCCTCGAGGAATATGCCGAGGACGCGGCGGTCGAGGCGCTCGCGCACCGGCCGCAGGCACGCGCGCCCGCGGAGCTGGCCGCCCTCGACCCCGGCCCGCTGGCGATGCTGCTGACACGGCACGCGGCGCAACGCTGGCGGAGCAAGGTGGGTTTCGCGCGCCAGCGCATCGCCCGGCTCGGCTGGGACGGTGCGTGCCACCACGCCGCGCTGGAAATTCTCGGGTATCGCCTCAATCGCGCGCCCATGCTCGCGGTCGCCACCCAGTTCCCGCTCGCGGCCTGGGCGGCGGGCAAGGTGGATCCGGCGGCGGCATGGGCCGCGCAGGAAGGCTGCTGGCAGGCGCACGGCGTGCGCCCGCCCAACCATCCGCACCGGCGGCTGCGCCAATACGCGGCATGGACGGCGGCGCGACCCGACTGGCCCGCCCGGCTGCGCGCGCTCGCCGCAACCTTGCCCGCACCGCCGCCGGATGGCGCGGAGCCAACGCGCGCCTTGCGGCACCAGCACCGGCTGCCCGCGCTGCGGAACAAACTCGCCGCCGCACTTTGCGCCGACGCCGTCGGCGGCACGCGATTCGACACGCTCGTGTGCGACGGCCTGCTGCCACTGCTGGCGGCGGAGACCGGCACGGAGTTGGGCGGGCTGTGGCAGATTTGGTATCCGGGCGACCTGCCGGAAACGTTGCTGCCGGCACTGCGCGCCCTCGGCGTGTTCACCGCACCCGCGCGCCCGGCCTGCCACGGCACGGCGCAGGGGCTGCTTGGCTGGCTGCTGGAAACGGGAAAGCGCTGAGCGCGGCCGGCCGCGCATAATTTTTCACCACGAAGGCGCGTTCAAGCCCGTGCGACCGGGCCCGCCGCCAAGATGTCCGCAACTGTGGCGAGGAGCTTTTCCTGGGGAAATGGCTTTTCCAAAATCTCATGTGCCCCGAGGCCGCGCGCCAGCTTCAGGTATTCTCTCCCTGAGATCTGACCGCCGCCCGACATGGCGATGATGCGCGTCGCGGGGTGCTCGCGGCGCACCTGGGTGATGAACTCAATGCCGTCCATCTCCGGCATGATCAAATCCGTGAGCACGAGATCGAACGGCCCCCGGGCGAGGCACCGTCCGCCCGCCACTCCGTCGGCGGCCAGCACGACCGCGTAGCCCGCCTGCTCCAGGAACTGCCCCAGCAACTCGCGAAACGCCGGCTCGTCGTCCACGACGAGGATGGGGCGGGGGGATTTTCGGGGGCGATGGCACGCCGCCATGCAAATGCCGCGCGGGCCAGGTGCAAGCCTGCGTTGCGGCACGGAGCTGATTTTCCCCGTTGCGCGCGGCGAAGGTTGGCGTTCAGTTGCCGCATCTCCATGTCCACTTCCCCCGTCGAAAACGTCGTCATCATCGGCTCCGGCTGCGCCGGCCTCACTGCGGCCATCTACACCGCACGCGCCAGCCTCAGCCCGCTCCTCCTGGAGGGGCCGCTGCCCGGCGGCCAGCTCACCACGACCAGCGAGGTGGAAAACTTTCCCGGCTTCCCCGCCGGCGTGGACGGCTTTCAGCTCATGCAAAACCTCCGCGAACAGGCCACCAAGTTCGGCACGCGTTTTGAGCAGGCGCTCGTCACGTCGGTGGATTTCTCCGTGCAGCCGCGCCGGCTCGTCACCGGTGACCGCGTCATCCTCGCCCGGACCGTGATCGTCGCCACCGGTGCGTCCCCGCGCATGACCGGCATCCCCGGTGAGTCGGAGCTCTACGGCGGCAAGGGCGTGACGACCTGCGCTACCTGCGACGGCGCATTTTACAAAAAAATGGACGTGGCCGTCATCGGCGGTGGCGACAGCGCGGCGGAAGAGGCGCTGTTTCTCACCCGCTTCGCGAGCAAGGTCTATCTCGTCCACCGGCGCGACGCGCTGCGCGCTTCCAAGATCATGGCCGGCCGCGCCACCACCCACCCCAAGATCCAATGTGTCTGGGACAGCGTGCCGCTCGCCGTCGAGGGGGTCGCCACGGGCGCGGTCAGCGGGCTGAAAATCAGGCACGCGAAAACCGGCGCCGAGTCCGTGCTGCCCGTGAAAGGCATTTTCGTCGCCATCGGCCATGTGCCCAACACCGGTCCGTTCGCCGCCGTGCTCGACACGGACGAAGGCGGCTACTTCAAGCCCGCCGCCGGCTCCCAAGTCCGCACCAACGTCCCCGGCGTCTATGTCGCGGGCGACTGCGCCGACCACGTCTATCGGCAGGCGATCACGGCGGCGGGCATGGGCTGCGCCGCCGCCATCGAGGCCGAGCGCTGGCTCGCCGGGCACGGCGGGTGATCGTGCCCGGCGGCACCGAAAGCCCGTCGCGGTTGCAACATTTTCCTCTGCGGCGCGTCTTAACCGCGATGCCGCCCGCCCAAAAATATTTCCGCGCAAGCCCCTTGCCAGCGGTGCGGGCGCCGCTCTTAGTCGCCCCATGGCCTCATTGCCCATGAGCCGCACCACCCCTCCCCCCGCCCGAGCCGCCCGCGCGTGGCTCGCCGCCGCTGCGGCGTTG
>CAIQBC010000148.1 GCA_903869955.1 uncultured Opitutia bacterium | reverse complement strand
GGCCACCTCGACGAGGCGCGGCGGCAACTGGAGAATTTCGCGGCCGTGGCACGGCAGTCAGGCCTGACTCTGGCACAATACATCGAGCGGCTTACGGGCAACCCGGATGCCGTGGCGGCCAAGACCGGCGGCGTGGTACGCGACCTCGCCGCGCGGGTGGACGAGCTGGCGGCGGCCGAGGCGGCATTGCGCGACGCCTCGGTGTGGATGCGACCGTTTGTGTTTCTGCGGCACATTGACCGGGAGGTCGCGCACGGGACGTGGGGCGTGTTTCGGCCGGCGGTGCCGACGACATTGGAAGGCCTGGCCTACGCCGCGGGCGGGGTGGTGCTGGCGTTTGCGGTTTATCACGCGGCGGTGAAGCGGCCGCTGCGCCGGTTGTTGCGTGCGCGTGAAGCCAAGGCGGCGGCGACGCTGTGAGCAATTTGGGAGTTGCAGGCAGATCAGGGCAAACCCAGCACCCATCAATCACCCATCACCGCGTTGCACCCTGACCAGAAATTATTTTGGCAACCAGCGATCGAGGCAGGCATGGAGCTCGGCCTGTCGGATGGGTTTCGACAGGAAATCGTCCATCCCAGACTCGCGGCAGAGGGCGCGGTCTTCGGGCATGGCGTTTGCGGTGAGGGCGATGACGGGGAGCCGCCGGCCGGCGAGCTGCGTGCGGATGCGGCGCGTGGCCTCCATGCCGTCGAGTCCGGGCATTCGCACATCCATGAACACCAGTGACCAAGGCTCGGCCACCGCGCGGGCAGCGCCATCCGTCCCATTGTCCACGAGCGTGACATCGAGTCCGGCGCGGCGGAGCATGAGCTCGATGACCCGTTGATTGACAGGGTTGTCCTCGACGACGAGCACATGGCCATGAAAATGCCGCGAGACGGCGGGCGCGGAACGGGCGGGGGGGCGAGAGCCGCAGCGAGCGGAAGAGTGAGTTCGAAAGAAAATTCCGAGCCTTCGACGGGCCGGCTGCGCAAGGCGATTTCTCCTCCCATCTGGCGGACAAGGAGTTGCGAAATGGCGAGGCCGAGACCGCTGCCGCCGTAGCGCCGGGTGGTCGAGCTGTCGGCCTGGGTGAACTTTTCAAAGACGCGGGCCTGCGTGGCCGCGTCCATGCCGATGCCCGTGTCGCTGACGCGGAAGCGCAGGCGGGCGAGCTCGCCGTCGCCACCGGCGGAACCGACGAAAATTTCCACACTACCCGAGGAGGTGAACTTGACGGCGTTGCCAGCGAGGTTGAGCAGCACCTGCCGCAGGCGGAAGGAGTCGCCGGTCACGGCGGCCGGCAAGTTTTCACCGACGACACAGGTGAGATGCAGGCCCTTGGCCTCGGCCGGGGCACGCAGCAGCGCGGCGGCCTCGCCGACAATGGTGGCGGGGGAGAAGGCGGCAGCCTCGAGCTCGAGCTTGCCGCTCTCGATCTTGGTGAGGTCGAGAATGTCGTTGAGCAGGCGCAAAAGAGTGTCGGCCGAGCCGGCGGCGATCTCCAACTGCTCGCGTTGCGGAGGGCTGAGCGGCGTGTCGCGCAGGAGCTGAAGCATGCCGATGATGCCGTTCATCGGCGTGCGGATCTCGTGGCTCATGGTGGCGAGGAATTCGCTCTTGGCCTGGCTCGCAGCTTCGGCCCGCTTCTTGGCCTCACTCAGGGTGACAACAAGGTCGTCATTCTCAAAAATCAGCCGGTGCAGGCGGCTGAGGTCACGGTGCTGCATCCTGGCGGTGTTGAACAAAAACATCGCGTAGATCAGGCAGCATACGGCGAGCGTCAGGCTGCCGGGCTCGTCAAAGGTGAGAAACCGCGCCCCGCACGGCACGAGGGTGGCGAGCACATAGAGCCGGTAACAGGCCGGCACGGAGGCAAGCGAGCGGGCGGCACCGGCGTTCAGGCCGGCGATGACGAGCACGACAAGACAGCGCGGCAGCAGCACCGCTGTGCCGAGAAAGAGCCACGCGGCCACGCCCCACGCCGCGCCGGCGGCACCCACGCCGACGATAAACCGGACGCGCCAGAGGGCCGTTTCCTCATCTGTGTGGTGACGGCGCGCAAAGGCGCGGTTGAGCCACAGCCGCCCAAGCGAGACGACCACAACGCCCGCCAGCCAGCCGAGACTCCAGACTGCGGGAAAATACGGTCCGATCCCGACCACCAAAATGAGGGAGAGGGCGAAGTTGGAGAACAGACCGAAGCCTGCGAGCTGGTAGAGCAGACGCGTCAGCTCCGCCTCGACCCGGCCGTGGATCACCTGATCCACCGATGAAGGCGAAGGAGGTATGAGGGCATCGGCCATGCGCCACGAAAAGCAGGCGAGACGAGGAGCGGCAAGGCGATTAGGCTGGGGGACAACCCCCAGCCCAAATCTTGCCGAGGTGTGATTCGCGTCACCGATGGGGCAGTCACCCGCCGCGTGTGGTCAGCCGGCTGGCATCACCGGCCGGCCGCCGGCACGAGCTGATGTGAGACACGAATCCACGACCTGTTGGGTTTTCAGCGCGATGTCGGGCCATGACTCATTCGGCGCGCTGCAGCGGAGAACTTGTGCGGCGAAGTTGCGGAACAGGTTCGTCTCCGGTGCCGTCGCATGGCCATGGCCGTGCCCGTCTACGGACACGCGACGCACGCGCGGCTCCATGCGGAAGTCGCAGCCGCACCGTCGGAACTCCGCGCTGCGCAGCTCGAACTCGGTCTTGTCCCCGGCAAACGGCAGGACGAAGTCGTCCACGCGCAGCGCGCCTTCAGTGCCGGCAAGATACGCCCATTGCTGGTTTGCGCGAAGAAACGAGCAATCAAAGCCGGCGGAAAGCTGGTCGTCGAACACCAGTTCGCCCGACAGCTCGGCCGGCACCCCGCCATGGGTCGCGAGCAGTCGCCCGGTGACCTCGCGGGGCAGCCGCCAGCCGGCGGCCCAGAGGGCAAACTGCACGCAATACCAGCCGAGGTCACCGAGGCAGCCGAGCGGCTCCAGGGCGGCCTGGGTGCGGATGTTGCCCCTGAAAAATTCCGGCGAACCGGCAAACGTGAAACTCGAGGTGACGCGCCGCAGTTGGCCGACACTCCCGGTGTCGTCAAGCGCGGTGCGCATCCGCGCCAGCCGCGCGCCATGACGGAACATCACGCCATCCATGAACTGCACGCGGTGGTGCGCGCACGCGACGAGCATCTCGCGCAAGTCCGCCGCGTTGGGCGCACATGGTTTTTCGCAGACGATGTGTTTGCCGGCGGCGGCGGCACGGAGCACCCACTCCTTCCGCACGCCGGTTGGCAGCGGGATGTAGACGGCGTCAACGTCCGCCGACGCTAGCAGCTCTGCATAACTGCCGAGCGCGCGGGGTGCGGGATCGAACGGTGCATCGGCCTGACATTCCGCAATGAACGCCTGGGCGCGCGCGAGGTGGCGGCTGGCAACGGCGACGAGCGTGCCGTTGCCCGAGAGGCGGATGGCGAGCCAGTTCCGCCGTGCGATGTTGGCGGGACCGAGGATGCCCCAGCGAAGTTGCCCGGCCTTCATGGGGCCCGCTGCCTCAGCCGTGCAAGTAGGACATGATCAGGTTTTCCAGATATTCCTGTTTGCCGCTGCGAAGCTTCGGCTCCCCGAGCCTGCCGAGGGCGAGCTTGTTCAGCTCGCGGAAATTCGTGCGACGTTTTTCGATGTCCTTGCCATAGCCAGTGTCGAAGGACGAATAGCGGTCGGCGACAAACTGGGTGAGCTTGCCGTCGGCGAGGATTTTGCGGGCGACCTTGAAGGCGAGCGCATAAGCATCCATGCCGCCGATGTGCGCGTGGAAGAGATCCTCGGCGTCAATGCTGGGGCGGCGGAGCTTGGCGTCAAAGTTGAACCCGCCGGTACCGAGGCCGCCGGCCTTGAGGATGGAGATCATGGCGAGGGTGAGCTCGCGCACGTCGGTGTTGAACTGGTCGGTGTCCCAGCCGAGGAGCAGGTCGCCGGCATTGGCGTCGATGCTGCCGAGCATCCCGGCGGCGGCCGCGACCTCGATCTCATGCTGGAAGGTATGGCCGGCAAGCGTGGCATGGTTGGTCTCGATATTGAACTTAAAAATTTTCTCGAGGCCATAGGTACGGAGAAACGCGATGCCGCTCGCGACGTCGAAGTCGTATTGGTGTTTCGTCGGCTCCTTGGGCTTCGGCTCGATGAGGAACTGACCCTTGAAGCCGATGCTCTTCGCGTAGTCCGCCGCCATATGCATGAAGGTGGCGAGGTGGGCTTGCTCCCGCTTGAGGTTGGTGTTGAGCAGCGTCTCATAGCCCTCGCGACCACCCCAGAACACATAGTTTTCGCCGCCAAGGGCCTTGGTCACGTCGAGCGCCTTTTTCACCTGAGCGGCGGCATAGGCGAAGACGTGCGCATCGGGGTTTGTGGCCGCGCCGCACATGTAGCGCGGGTTGGAGAAAAGGTTGGCCGTGCCCCAGAGGAGCTTCACGCCGGTGGCCTTCTGGAGGTCTTTGGCGTGGGCGACGACACGGTCAAGATTGCGGTTTGACTCGGCGAGGGTACGGCCCTCGGGCGCGATGTCACGGTCGTGAAAACAGTAGAAAGGGGCGCGAATCTTTTGAAAAAATTCAAACGCCGCGTCCATGCGCGTGAGCGCGACCGAGACGGCATTGGCCCCTTTTTCCCACGGACGCTGGATGGTACCGGGGCCGAACGGGTCGCCACCCGTACCGCGAAACGCGTGCCAATAGGCGATGGAGAAACGCATATGCGACTCCATTGTCTGGCCGCCGATGACCTCGTCGGGGTTGTAGTGGCGGAACGCGAGCGCGTGCGTCGTCTTGGGGCCCTCGTAGGCGATTTGGCGGATTTTGGGGAAGTGAACTTTGGCTTTCTTCATGGAAGGTAAGGGCAAACGGAACATAAAGAGACGGCCAGAACGAGAATTTTTTTGGAAAAAAATACGCCCTTCCCCCATGATTATGGGTCGCGTGAAGATTGACCCGCCGCATCTGCTGCCGTTTAACCGGCGCATGAGTGACAGCCTCACCGTCAATCTGGGCCAGCGCAGTTACCTGATTCAATTCGGCGAAAATCTCGCCGCAGAGGTGCGCGCGCAGATCGCTGCCCTCGCGAAGGGAGGCCGTCGGGTGGCCGTCGTGACCGATCAAAACGTCGTCGTTGCACGGCCCGATGCGCTGCTTGCGATGTTTGGTGATGCGCCGAGACTGGCCGTCAGGGCAGGCGAGGGGAGCAAGTCGCTGGAAGTGCTCGGGCAGGTGCTGGATTTTCTGGCGGCGCAACGGCTCGACCGAACCGGCGCACTCTTTGCGGTTGGCGGGGGCGTGATTGGCGATCTCGGCGGCTTCGCGGCGGCGAGCTGGTTACGCGGAGTGGATTTTTATCAGGTGCCGACGTCGTTGCTCGCGATGGTGGACAGCTCCGTCGGCGGCAAGACCGGCATCAATCTCAAGGCCGGCAAAAATCTTGTCGGTGCCTTTCACCAACCGCGCGGGGTATTTATCTCAACCAACCTGCTCGTCACGCTGCCGACGCGCGAGTTTGCCGCCGGGTGCGCGGAGATCATCAAGGCCGGCCTGCTCGGCGACGTGGAGCTGTTCGTCCGGTTGGAGCGCACGCCACTCACCGTCGCCAGCCCCGACCTTGCCGCCGTCATTCGCCGTTGTTGTGCGCTGAAGGCCGGCGTGGTCGAGGCCGACGAGTTTGAGACCGCCAAGGACGGTGGACGCGCCTTGCTCAATCTCGGTCACACCTTTGGCCACGCCATCGAGCAGGCGACCGGCTATGGCACTTACCTGCATGGTGAGGCGGTTGCCATCGGCCTTTGCGCGGCGGCACGGCTCTCACAAAAGCTTGGCCTGCTCGCGGCGGGTGACGTGGCCCGGGTCGAGACGGTTGTGGCCGGACATGCATTGCCCCTTCGCCTGCGCGGCCCGTTGCCTCTCGCGACGCTAACGGCCGCGATGGCACGCGATAAGAAAGTCCGCGCCGGCCAGCTGAGATTCGTCGTGTTGAAGTCGCTTGGCGAGGCGGTCACTTGCGACGACGTTGACCCCGCGTTGGCCGAGGCGTGTTTCCGCGAGGTCGGCGCGGCCTGAGCGGAGCCGCGCGCATGGAGTTCGACCTCGATCAACACACCGCTGCGCTCGGAGTCGGCGAGCTGGCTGCCTTCGCCATCGGTCCGCGCGACGCGGGCGACGGCCCCTCGGGAGTCTGGCGCGCCCAGCTTGGCACATATTGGCATCAGGAGCTTAGGACTCAGGCTGCCGCAACTACATCCGCTGCCTTTGAGGTCGCCGTGACCGGAATGATCTTCCACGGCGGCTGGACGCTCACCCTGACGGGCCGGATTGACCAGCTCATCCCGGCCGAGCCTGCCAACGGCGCGGCCATTCTGCGCGAAATCAAAACTACGCTTCGCCCGCTGCCCGCGGCCGAGCGGGAGCTGCGCGACGATTATCCCGAATATTTCGCCCAGCTCGCCGCCTACGTCGCGCTCGTCCGTATCTCTTCGGAAAATCTAAAATCCAAAATCCAAAATCCAAAATCTGCATCCGCGGATGAGGCGCGGGTGTGCGGTGAGCTTGTTTTTGTCGAGGCGGGCAGCGGCCTCGCACAAACCATCGCCCTTGCGCCGGCGGACGATGGCCTGTTCCGCGCGCGGCTGGAGGCCGTGGTCGAGTTTCTCAATCTTCGCCTGCGCTCCCGTGAACGCCTCCGTGCGCTTCGTTACGGCCCGGCGTTTGGCGATCTCCGCATCGGCCAGGAAACGACGCGGGCCGACCTCGACGCCGCGCTGGCTGCCGCGCCGGGGGTGCTGTTCGAGGCACCGACCGGCTTTGGCAAGACAGGAGTGCTGCTTGAATGTGCCCTGGCGCAGCTCCGTGCCGGCCGCTTTAGCCGGCTCGTGTATCTCACCAGCAAATCCACCGGCCAGCTCCATGTCGTCCAGACGCTCGCTGCGATGACCGCCGCCGAGTCCGAAGCTCAAAACCCAAAGGTTCAAACTCCAGACCAGGTGGCGGGGTCGCCTGCCGTCTGGCACGTCCGCAACAAACGCGAGCATTGTGTCAACGCGGTCTTTCACTGCACCCGCGATGCCTGCGGCTATCTCGCTGATATCGAGGCACGCTGGGCACAGAGCGGGCTGGCGCGCTTTTATTTGCTCGAAAACCAGTCCCGCGATCTCGCTGCACTGCGCGAGGCCGGGCGCGACGCCCGTATCTGCCCTTATGAGATCACCCGCGCCGCGCTCGCGTTCAACGACATCTGGGTCGGCGACTACAACTACGTTTTTGCGCCCGCCAACCGCGGTATTTTTTACGACCAGCCAGGCTTCGCGCCCGCCGGGACACTCCTCGTGGTGGACGAGGCGCATAATCTGCCCGCCCGCGTGGCCGACGCGCACTCACACGCCGTACACGCCGGCGATCTGCCGGCGTTGCTCGTCGAGCTGGAGCACCAGTCGGCTCCCGCGCCGCTCATCCGCGCCGTCTACGCCTACGCGCGCCTGCTTGCCGCGCTCGCGCCCTGCGACGCGCTCGACCCCGCGCAGGAGGACGACCTCGCCGACGCCCTGGAAACCGTCGCCCGACAGGTGACCGCGCTGCCACTCGACCACGCCGCGCTTGGCCCGCATTTTGCCGAACTGCTCTGGGAAACCGTCGTGCTCGATGCGTGGCTGCGCGAGAGTGCGTTTCCACGCCTGCTCTGGTGTCCGCGCGTGGGCGAGCTGCGTCTTACCTGCCTCGACGCGTCCGCGCTCATCGGCGAGACGCTGCATGCCTACGGCGGTGTCATCTTCGCCACCGCCACGCCGGGACCGGCGGAGATTTTTGCCGAGGCTTGTGGGCTTGGCAATGGAGACGCGACGCCCTCGTCGCTTAAAACCACTCCCACTGAGGCGGGGGCGTCGCGGCTCCAATTGTCGCCTTATAGGGGCGCAGACTTGCTGCGCCCTCAGCCGTCCGCTGTCGGGAGGGCGCAGCAAGACTGCGCCCCTACGTCAATCAAACTTGCGTGGGTGACTGCGCACGCTCCGTGGCGCGAAGGTGCCTACGATGTGGCCTACGATGTCCGTGTGGACACGTCCTATCGCCAGCGCTCACGCCACCACGCCACCACGGCGGCGACGGTTGCCGCGTTGTCCGTTGCCGCACGCGGGCCGGTCGCCGTATTTTTTCCCAGCTATGCCTACGCCGAGGCCGTCCAGCGCGAGCTCGAAAGCACGCATCCGGCGATCCGCGCCGTCCGCCAGCCCAAGTCCGCCGACCTCGCCGCGCAAACCGCGTGGATGGAGGAGTCGCTCGCTCTCTCCGACGCGCTGTTCCTCGTGCTCGGCAGCGGCTTTGCCGAGGGCATAGATCTTCTCGGAGGGCGCGTGACGCACGCGTTGGTCGTCGGTCCGGCGCTGCCCGAGGTCAATGCCGTGCAGTTGGCCCGACTCGCTACACTGGAACGTGCCGGCCTGAAACGTGACGCGGCGTTCCGGCGTGTCTATCAGGTGCCCGGGATGCAGCGCGTGAACCAGGCCGTCGGTCGTCTGGTGCGCGCTCCAGGCCAGCGCGCAAAGGTGCTCCTGCACTGCCACCGTTTTATTGAGCCGAGCTACGCCGCGCTGCTGGACCCTGCTTACCAGTTCGGCACGACGATTGCGATGGATGAGGAACTGGTCGCGTGGCTGGGAAACTGAGCCGAGAATCGGTGCGCGCCTCACTTCGGCGGGCAGCGAAGTCGAGCGGGAGGTAGATTTCATATTTCGTTTGATCGGCGTCGAGATCGAGGCGGGTGACCGCGAAGTTTTCGTAGCCGACCGACCAAACGGCGCGGAACTCGCGCGAGTAGCGGATGGGCTGGCCGTCGAGATAGTCGCGCGGCACGGCAGGCAGGTAGGCCGGCACGAGCGCGGCGAGCGTGACGGGCAGTTCGCCATGCTCACGGTGATAGAGCACGAGCGCGAGGAAGGCCTCGGTGGCGGAAATGGTGGACTGCGCTCTGAGCCGCCCATGGAGGATCCCTTCATAGGTTGGTGTAACGATGGCCAATATTTTGCGGCCTAAAAAATTATTGGGGGAAAGATCATTGTTTTCAGGGTCGAAGACGGCCTGAGACTCAGGCGACCTCAAATTTCCCCGCGCACCGGCCGCGCGATCAATTGCCCCGAGGTTTTGACGGAGGTAGTCGAGGTAGATTCGCCGGGTTTTATTCGGTTTGAGCAAAAGCGGAATATGGGCGCCGATGCGCAGTAATGCGGGGAGAGGGGTATCGGGCCCAAGCGGTTGCCCTTTTGCGACCACTTCCAGAATCCAGTTGAGCAATCTATAATCACTGCGCATTGAGTGGGCAAAGGCTTCCTGATCGAGGCGAGCTTTCTGCAACTGCAGCAGTACAGCCCGTAAAACAATGTCGGATGGTTTAAATTCCGTCGCGATACCGCGCAGCGAATCCAAAGTCATGCTTCGGCATGAAATGGCCTGAAGAAAATGGATGAGAGTTCCCTGACTTTCTTGGATGCGTTGGGCAATTCTCAGATCAATGATCAGGGATTCAATCGCCTGGTCTGACTTGCCGTTGTGTGCCAGATCCCACGCACGGATTTGTGCAAGCTGAGCGAGAGTGAGTAGTCGCCCCAAAGTTGGAATAATCAGATCCGGGCTGCTACCCCAAGGCGCTTGTCCTTGCGCTGTGCGCACAGCTTGCTCCCGAAGTGCCCAAATCTCATCGGTGCCATCGAGCCATTGCTTGGCTAATGCCGCGTCCCAATTTTTCCCGCGCACCATGTCGCTTCGCTGGTTCGCAAGGTGATCGTCGTAGTCGGCTCCTACTCGACTGCTGTTGGCAAAATTGTCCTTTATCAGCGCAACGGCTTTGGCGATGAGGGCGTAGGCGTTTTGGTCGTCGGTGAGAATGTGCGGCTCGAAGACGATGTCGTGGTCGTCGGGCGGCGGTTCGTCGGGGGAGAGGAAGGGCCAGAGGACGCCGGCCAGCAGCAGTAGGCCGAAGGTGGCGGACATTTTCCTCCAGATGCTCCAGCGGCGCTTGGGGCGGGGCAGGAGAGGCGCGGTTTCCATGCGCGGAGAGTTTTGCCGAAACGGGTCCGGCGTCCATGATGAAATGGGAGCGCGGACATTCTGCACCGATTCACGGTCTCGGGTAGTGTAGCGTCTCGTCTGCCGGGCCGGGCATCTTGCCTAGCTCATCCACGTTCAGTCGGGTGGCGGGACGCCCACCCTGCCCGGGACGTTTGGACTCGCGCGCGATTATTTTTTCTTGCGCTTGGCGCGGACGATGTAGGGTGCGAAGAGTGCGGCGCTTGCAGGGGGGACGCGCGCCTTCAGGCGGACACCAGCCTCCTCGTGCTTCTGCTCGTGGATGTGGCCGCTGGCGTGCAGACGCGCGACGAGGTCGTAGCGGTCGGAGGGGATGAGCAGCTCGGTGAGATTGTCCGTATCGGCGATGAGCTCAAGGCAGCGCGCCGCCAGCGTGTCGAGGCCGGCCTTCGTTTGCGCGCTGAGGAAGAGCGCGTCGGGCACAAGCTGGCGGGCGCGGCGGCGCATGAGCGAGTCGGAGGCGTCGGTCTTGTTGAAGACGGTGACGATGGTTTTGTCGCCCGCGCCCAGCTCGGCGAGGACGGCGAGCGTGGTGGCGTGGTGCTGCTCAAGGTTGGGGCTGGTCACGTCGAGGACGTGGATGAGAAAGCCGGCGACGACGACCTCCTCAAGAGTGGCCTTAAACGCCTCGACGAGGCCGTGCGGGAGGCGGCGGATGAAGCCGACGGTATCTGTGACGAGGAGCTTGTGGTTGCCGGGGAGCGCGAGCTGGCGCGTGGTGGGGTCGAGCGTGGCGAAGAGCTTGTCCTCGGCGAGGACGTGCGAGCCGGTGAGGGCGTTGAGGAGAGACGATTTTCCAGCGTTGGTGTAGCCGACGATGGCTGCGGTGGGGACGGGCACGCGCTGGCGTTTGTGGCGCTGGACGCCGCGCTGCTTGCGGACGTCAAGGAGCTC
>CAIQBC010000147.1 GCA_903869955.1 uncultured Opitutia bacterium | reverse complement strand
GGGAGAACCGCAGTGTGCTGGAGCTGATTGACAGCGACTACGCTTTTCTGAACCGCACCCTCGCCGGTTATTACGGACTGCCGGCCGACACCGCGCCTGGGCCTGATTTCCGCAAAGTCACGCTGCGCCCCGACGATCCCCGAGGTGGCGGCGTGCTGACCATGGGCAGCGTGCTCTCCGTGACCTCGAACCCCACGCGTACCTCGCCCGTCAAGCGCGGCAAATGGATCTTGGAAAATATTCTTGGGGCGCCCGCCCCGCCGCCGCCGCCCAACGTCCCCTCGCTCGAGCTGGCCGAGAAAAAAATCGACGGCCACAAGCCAACTCAGCGCGAGGTGCTCGCCAAGCATCGTGAGGATGCCCTCTGTGCCTCCTGCCACGCCCGCATGGATCCGCTCGGCCTCGCCCTCGAAAATTACAACGCCCTTGGCCTCCATCGCACGGCGGAGCTCGGCCAGCCGGTGGACGCTACCGGGCAGCTCTTTACCGGTGAGAAGTTTGATGATATCCGCGGGCTGAAACACATCCTCGCCACGGCCCATCGTGATGAATTTTACCGCACGCTCACCGAGAAGCTCCTCATCTACGCGCTCGGCCGCGGGGTCGAATACTACGACGTGCCCACGGTGGACACCATTGTCGCGCGCCTCGGCCGCACGGACGGCCACTTCACCGAGCTGCTGCTGGGGGTCATCGAGTCGGCCCCCTTCCAGTCGCGCCGCCTCGCCCCCGCGCCCTTGACTCCGGAGGCGAAACCCGCCCTGGTGGCGGCGCGAACCACCCCCGTCCCATGAACGCCAGCTCTGCCCGCACCGCTGTCGCACCGCTGAACCGCCGTCGCTTTCTCCGCAACCTCGGCATTGGCCTGGCCCTGCCTGCGTTCGAATCATTGGCCCCGCGCCGTCTCGCGGCCGCCACCGGCGGAACGGAGGGCGCGCTCACCGCCACCACCGCGACCGGCGCGCCGCTGCACACGGCGTTTCTCTATTTCCCCAATGGTGCGATCCCCGCCGCGTGGTGGCCCGACGGCGAGGGCAAGAATTTCGTGCTGAACCGCACCATGAAGCCGCTGGAGAAAGTGCGCGACCAGCTTCAGGTCTTTGGCGGGCTGGCGGACGACTCGGCCGTTGCCTACTCCGATGGCGGCGGCGACCACGCCCGGGCCAATGGCACCTTCCTCACCGGTGTCCGCATCAAGAAGACCCCGGGGGCCGATTTCCACGCCGGCGTCTCCGTGGATCAGGTCATGGCGCAGCATGTCGGCCTCCTTACCCCCTTCCGTTCGCTCGAGCTTTCCTGCGACTCCATCCAGAACGTCGGTTCCTGTGACACCGGCTACGCCTGTGTCTACCAGCACAACCTCTCTTGGAGTTCGCCCACCACGCCTCTGACCCCCGAGGTCAATCCCCGGCTGCTCTTTGAGCGCCTCTTCGGCGCCGGCCCCCGCGCCGACCGTGCGAAAAATCTTCTCCTTCGCCAGCAGGAAAAACGCTCCATCCTCGACTTCGTCCTCGACGATGCCCGCGACCTCTCCCGTCAGGTCTCCGGCCGCGACCAGCAGAAGCTCGCCGAATACCTCGGCAGTGTGCGCGACATCGAGCAACGCATCACCCGCGCCGAGCAGTCCCGCGCCGCCCGCTCCCAGCCCGAGGCCGACGCCCCCGCCGGCATCCCCGACAGCACCACCGAGTATGTCCGTCTCATGTATGACATGCTCCATCTTGCCTTCCAGACGGACAGCACCCGTGTCGCCACTTTCATGCTCGGCGGCGAGGGCAGCGACCGCACTTACCCTGAGATCGGCATCACCGACGGCCATCACTTCCTCACCCATCACAACAACCGCGCCGACTACATCGAAAAAGTTACCCAGATTGACGTGTGGTATGCCAGCCAGCTCGGTTACTTTCTCGAGAAGATGGCGCAGACAAAGGACGTGGACGGCAACTCCCTCCTGCAAAATTCCCAGATCATTTACGGCAGCGGCAACGCCGTCGGCAACCGCCACACGCTCGTCAACCTCACAGTGATCCTCGCCGGCGGGGGCGGCGGTACGCTCGCACCGGGCCGTTTCGTTCAGCAGCCCGAGCAGCCCATCGCCAACCTTTACCTCAGCATGATGGATCGCATCGGTGCGAAAAATATCGAGCGCTTCGGCGACTCCACTGGCCGTCTCGAGAACATCTAGCCGTCCTTGGGTCCGCTGCCCTGGTGGCCAGTTGGAATTCACCCTTGACTCGGCCGCGTGGGTTTGGGCTTCTGTCCGGCTCCCAAACTTCCGTCTCTCATGGCCAACACCAAATCCGCAATCAAAGCCGCCCGCAAGGCGGTCCGCCTCACCACCCGCAACAAGGGCGTCAAAACCCGCCTGAAGTCGCTGCACAAGAAATTCGAGGCCGCTGTTGCCGCGAAGGATGCCGCCGCCGCCAAGGTCGCCGGTCGCGCCTACGCCTCCGCGATGAGCCGGGCCGTAAAGTCTGGTGTCGTCCACAAGAACGCCGCCAGCCGCGCCAAGTCTCACGTCGCCAAGGCCGTCTTCGCCCAATAAGCGCGCCGCGCGCCATCGCTCCCGACTTTCCCCCGCGTGCTCATCTGGGCCGCGGGGTTTTGTTTTTTGGGGGTCGGCCACCGCGGTCCAAGTATCTCTCGGCGTCCTTGGTGTGCGCCGTAGTTTCAAGCTCCTCCGCTTGGATTTCTTTGGTTTTATCCGTGTTGATCCCTGCCCTCCGTGGTAGCTCAATCCGTCATGCCGCCCCGTTGCACGTTGCTCCCGTGGGACCGTCCGCTGCTGCCGCAGGCGGTCGCGTGGTTCGCGGCGGACTGGCGCGGTGACGGACCGCTTGATCTTTCGATGCTGCTCGTCGTCGTGCCGACGAAGCAGGCCGGCCGGCGGCTGCGCGAGGCGCTGGCGGCGCACGCGGCGTCGCGCGGGCAGGCAGTGTTTCCGCCGCGCGTGGTGCCGCCCGAAACACTCGTGACGCTCGGCGCGCCGGCTGGTGGCGTCGCCACCCGGATCGAGGCGCAGCTGGCTTGGATCGAGGTGCTGCGTGCGGCGCGGCTGGAGGAGTTTCGCGCGGTGTTTCCGCTGGACCCGCCTACGCGCGATTTCGTGTGGGCGCGGCGGCTGGCGGAGCAGATGCTGCGCTTGCAGACCACGCTGGCCGAGGCGGCGCTGCGGATCGGCGGCGTGCCGGCGCGCGCGGGCCGGGATTTTCCCGAGGCGGAGCGATGGATGCAGCTCGGCGGGCTGGAGCGGCGCTACGACGCCGCGCTCGCCCGGCGCGGGCGGCGCGACCCGCAGGCGGCGAAAATCGCGTGGGCCCTGGCCGGCGCGCCTTGGCCGACGGAGGTGCAGCGAATCGTCGTGCTCGCCACGCCCGACCCGCTGCCGTTGGCGGTGCGGGTTTTGGAACGACAGGCGGCCAACGGGCCGGTCGAGCTGGTGATCTTCGGGCCGCACCAGGACCTTTTTGATTCGTGGGGGCGTCCTCTGGCGGAGGCGTGGGCGAAGCGTGAGCTGGGTTGGGCGGACTTTGAGCAGCGGGTCCATCGGTGCTCCGACCCGGCGGACCAGGCGGCCCGCGTGGTCGCGCTGGCAAAAAATTATGTCACACCCGAGGGGGCCGTGGCCGTCGGCCTGGGCGATCCGGAAGTGCTTGCGCCGCTGGAGGGCGGTCTGATGCGCGTCGGGGTGCCGGCGTTCAACCCGGCGGGCCGGGCGCGCAAGCTCGACGCCTTGCACGCGCTGCTGGTCGCGTTGGCGGATTTTGCCCGCGAGGATAGCTTTGGTCCTGCAGCGGCGCTGGTGCGTTGTCCGGATGTGCTGGCGTGGTTGGGTGCTCAGACGGGCGGGGGAAATTTTTCGGCGGCGCGGGTGCTGCTCGAGTTGGATCAGTTGCATACGCGGCATCTGCCGCCGACGCTGGAGGCGGCCCTTCGGCAATGCTCCGGGTCGGCCGATGGGCCTGCGGAGAAATATCCTGTCGCCGGGTTTGCGCTCGGTCGGCTGGCGGAATTGCGCGCCGTGCTCACGCGGGGGGAGTTTCCCGGCCAGGCGGCCGCTGCGCTGGCGGAGATTTTTGCCTCCCGACGGATTGAGTCGGACTCCGCCCTGGCGGAGTCGGCGGAAGTCTGGCGTGAGACGTTGCGCGGGATCGGCGCGGCGTTGGAAAAATTTCCCGGCGTGACGCGGACCGAGGGTTGGGAACTGACGCTGGAGGCGTTTGCGGCGGAGACCCGCACCGACGAGAAGCCGGCCGGCGCGTTGGAGCTGAACGGCTGGCTGGAGCTGCTGTGGGAGGATGCGCCGCATCTGGTCGTCGCGGGCCTCAACGATGGCAGCGTGCCGGAAGCGGTGGTCGGCGATGCGTTTCTGCCGGAGGCGTTGCGCGGTCCGCTGGGTCTGAAGACGAACGCGGTGCGGTTTGCGCGTGATGCGTATTTGCTCGCGGCGCTGGCGGCGTGCCGTTCGTCGGGCGGACGGCTCGACTTGCTGGTGGGCAAGGTGTCGGCGGCGGGGGACCCGTTGCGGCCGTCGCGGCTGCTGCTGCGGTGCGCCGACGCGGAGCTGCCGCGCCGGGTGGCGTTTTTGTTCGGTCAGGTCGAGGCGGCGCAGGCGAGCCTGCCGTGGACGCGGGCGTGGCGGTTGCGACCGAGATCGGTTGCGCCACCGGAAAAAATTTCGGTCACGGCGCTGCGCGACTGGCTGGCGTGCCCGCTTCGGTTCTATCTGAAGCACGTTTTGAGGATGCAGCGGGTGGAGCCGGGGAAGGCAGAGCTGGATGCGATGGATTTTGGCACGCTCGTCCACGCGGCGTTGCAGGCGATGGGCGAGGATGAGACGCTGCGCGATTCCACGGACGAGGCGGTGCTGCGCGACCGGCTGCTCGCCTCGCTGGAGCAGAAGGTGCGCGCCCAGTTTGGCCGCGAGCTGACGCTGCCGCTGGTGGTGCAGTTGGAGTCGGCGCGGCAGCGGCTGGCGGCGGTAGCGCGGGTGCAGGCGCGCGAGCGGGCGGCGGGCTGGCGCATCGAGCGGGTCGAGTGGCAATTTGAGTGTGGGTTCGGCGGGATCGTGGTGCGGGGAAAGATTGACCGAATTGACCGGCAGGTGGAGACCGGCGAGATACGCGTGCTCGACTACAAAACGAGCGACACGGCGGTCGCGCCCGGGCGGGCGCACCTCGGCCCCGTGGGCGACGCGGAGGCGGTGCGCCCGCGGTGGACACGGGTGATGGTCGGCGACAAACCGTGCGCGTGGCTTGACCTGCAACTGCCACTTTACCGGCACGCGGTCGCGACGGAGTTTGGCGCGGCGGTGGCCTGCGGATATTTTAATTTGCCGAAGGCGGCCGGTGAGACGGCGGTAAGCCTGTGGGATGGGATGACGGCGGACATGCAGGCCGCTGCAGAGGAGTGTGCGGAAGGGGCGGCGGCGGCGATTGCCGCGGGGGAGTTCTGGCCGCCGGTGGAGTCGGGCGGGCGCGAGGACGCGGAGTGGGCGGACCTGTTTCACCATGGGGCGGCGGCGAGCGTGGATTTTGGCGGGGCCGCCCCTGCGCCCAACGGAGGTCCGCCATGAAAAAAATCGGACATGTCATGATTCTCGCTTCGGCGGGTTCGGGGAAAACCTACGCGCTGACCAACCGTTACATCGCGTTGCTGGCGGGCGGCGCGGCGCCGGAGCGGATCGTCGCACTGACCTTCACCCGCAAGGCGGCGGGGGAGTTTTTCGACGAGATTTTAAAAAAACTGGCGCGGGCGGCGGCGTCAGAGGAGGACGCCGGGAGGTTGGCGGATGAGCTGGGCGGGACGGCCATGGGCCCGGGGAATTTTTTGCGGCTGCTGCGCACGGTGGTGGATGCGATGCCGCGGCTGTGCCTCGGTACGCTGGACAGTTTTTTCACCCGGATCGTGCGGAGCTTTCCACTGGAGCTGGGGCTGGGCGGCGAGTTCGCGCTACTGGAGATTGCGGCGGCCCAGGCGGAGCGGCGGCGCGTGCTGGCGCGGCTGTTCTCGGCGGCGGACGGCGGGCTGGGGGCGGCGCAGCGGGAGCTGGTCGAGGCGTTCAAGCGGGCGACGTTTGGCGCGGAGGAGAAACGCCTTACGGGGAGGCTCGACGCGTTCCTCGATGCGCACGCCGAGACGTATCTCGACGCGCCCCGCGCCGAATGCTGGGGCGGGGCGGGGCGCATCTGGCCGGACGGAAACCCGTGGCTGGCGGCGGCAGGGCGGCGTGCGGCGGCGGTGAAGGAATTGCACGCGGCGTTGCCATGGGAGCAGCTCAACGACCGGCAGCGGGCGCGGCTGGAGGATTTTTTTGCGGCGCTGCCCGGGTGGCTGCCGGGTGCGCCGCTGCCCCAGCCGGTGGCCTATCTCGTGGGCAACGCATTCAAGGTCTGGGCCGGGCTGGGTGCGGGGCGGGCGGAGCTCACGTTGGAGCGGAAAAAAATTTCGCTGGGGCCGCCGGGCTGCGCGGCGCTGGTGGCGGTGGTGGCGGGCATCGGCGGCGCGGAGCTGGCGCGGCGGTTGGCGATGACGCGCGGGATCTTCGACGTGTTGCACGGCTACGAGTCGGTCTATCACGACGCGGTGCGGCGCAGCGGGCGGCTGACGTTTGCCGACATCACGCGGGCCTTGCTGCCGGTTACGCTTACGCGCGGTGGGGGGAAAGGGCGCGAGGGAAGCGGAGAGGGGGGCGGGGACGAGGGCGGCCGGCTGTTGATTGACTGGCGGCTCGACGCGCAGTTCGACCACTGGCTGCTCGACGAATTCCAGGACACGAGCTTTGCGCAGTGGAGCGTGCTGCGGAACCTCATTGATGAGGCGGTGCAGGACGCGGAGGGGCGCCGGAGTTTTTTCTATGTGGGCGACGTGAAGCAGGCGATTTTTGCGTGGCGCGAGGGCGACTCGCGGCTGTTCCGGGAGATTTTCGACCACTACAACGCCGCCGCGCCGGGGGCGATTGCCGAGCAGCACCTGACCAGTTCGTATCGGTCGGGGCCACCGGTTATCGCGATGGTCAACCGGGTGTTGGGTGATGAGGCCGCGCTGCGCACACTGCTGCCGGCGGATGCGGCGGGGCGGTGGTCTGGCGAGTGGCGTGGGCACAAGAGCGAGCGGGAGAGGCTCGGCGGCTGGGCGGAGCTGCGGCATGCGGAGGATGAGGCGGGGAGGTTTGCGGAGACCCTGAGAATTTTGCGCGAGGTGGAGCCCCGTGTACGTGGGTTGGGCGTGGCGGTGCTGGTGCAGAAAAACGACACGGCGGCGCGGCTGGCGGATTATTTGCGGCGCGAGGGTGGGCTGGCGGCGGTCGCGGAGAGCGATCTGCACGTCGCGAGGGACAATCCGCTCACGTGTGCGTTGCTCGCCTTGTTGCAGGCGGCGGCCCATCCGGGCGATTCGTTTGCGCAGGAGCATTTGCGGATGACACCGCTGGGTGAGCTGCTGGCCCTTCGGCTGGGCTTGGCGCAAACTTCATCCACCGGCTCCGGACCGGCTGAGCCGGGTGGCGGGACGCGCTCGCAACCCACGCCAGCCGGGTTCAGCGCGGAGTTGTTGACGCGGCGCGTTCTGGGTGAGTTGCACGCGGAGGGGTTCGCCGGGACGTTGGAGAAATGGTTGCGCGCCCTGGAGGAAGCGGCCGACGGGCGGGCGACTGAGCAAGGATCGCCGGCCTGCGGGACATCCCTGTCGCTCGACGAGTTCAGCCGGACGCGAGGGCGGCAGTTGGTCGGGCTGGCACGGGAGTTTGACGAGGGTGGGCGGCGCGACGTGGCGGAGTTTCTCGCCCTGGCGGAGGCGCACACGGTGCGCGACTCCGATGCGGCGGGCGTGGTGCGCGTGATGACGGTGCACAAGGCAAAGGGGCTGGGCTTCGACCTGGTAATTTTGCCGGACTTGGAGGGGCCTTCGCTGGCGGTGCGGCGCAAGGGGCTCGCGGTTCACAAGGCAGCGGACCGCTCGGTGGAGTGGATTTTGGATTTGCCGTCGGCACCGTTCGCGGAGGGCGATGCGGTGCTGGCGGCCCATGTTGCCGGCGAGGAGGCGGACGCGGCCTACGAGGCGTTGTGCAAACTGTATGTGGCGATGACACGGGCCAAGCGGGCGATGTATGTCATCACGCAGCCGCCGGGCGCGGCGTCGAAGTCGGACAATTTTCCGAAGCTGTTGCGTGAAACCTTGGGCGAGACATGGAGTGCGGGGGAGCCGCGGTGGTATGACGCGGTGCCACGCGTCGGGGGAGAAAGGAGCGGGGAGCAAGAGGAGCGGGAAGGAAAACAGGAGGCAGGAAACAGGCAGGCTGGGCTGGCACCGCTGCCGGGCGCGTTGGGATCGGTGCGGCTGGTGGCGCGGCGGCCGTCGGGGGAGAAGCGGAGCATGGTGGACGGTGCGGGGTTGTTTGCGCTCAGTGGCGGGGCGGGCGCTGAGTTTGGGTCGGCGGTGCACAGTTTGCTGGCTGAGGTGGATTGGTCTTCGCTGTCCCTGCGTCCCGGCATGGATCGGGAGAAGGGGGGCGGCGAATGGGAAAAATGGGAGGCAACGTGGCGGGCGCGGGGCGAGGACGCGGCGGCCCGGGTGGCATTGGCCTGTTTGGGTGCGCCGGGGCTGGCGGGCGTGTGGGTGCAGCCGGACTCGGGGGCCGAGGTTTGGCGCGAGCGGGCGTTCGAGGTGGTGCTCGATGGGGCGTGGGTGTCAGGGGTGTTCGACCGCGTGGTGGTGGCGCGAGACCCGGCGGGGCGTGCCACGCGGGCGACGGTGTTTGATTTCAAAACCGACGCGACCCCTGACGTGGTGCGGCACGCGGGGCAGATGCGGCTTTACCGTCGCGCGGCGGCGCGGCTGCTCGGGCTGCCGGAGACGGCGGTGCACGCAGAGCTGGTATTCACCGCGACGCAGGTACGGGTGGAAATCACATTCTGAATTGGCCGCAAGCGACGGGCATGATCGTGGAAACGCGGAAGGACGGAGAGGTGGAAATTGTTTAAGCAGGAAGCCAAGAAGCCAGGAATAGAAGACCGGGAATCAATTTCTGCGTGCTTGGTTTCTTGGCTTCCTGCTTCCCTTTTCTGTTCCTGCCACGCTTCCGCGTAAACGGGGCGGCACGGCGGCAAGCGCCAGCCTTACGGTTCAGACGCGGGCCGTAACGGCCTCACTTCGCCCCAGGGTGGCCGGGGGCGAAACGGATGACGGCGGCCTCGTAATACGCCAGGTCGTGGGCGGGTGGCTCGACGCCGGCGGGGAGCGGGCGTTTCGAGAAGGTCTGAAAATACAGCAGGCACGCGTCGCGCCAGTCGCGGGCGTCGGCCTCCTGGCGCGCGAGCCGCTGCTTCACCTCAATGAAACGCTCGTCGTCAATCAGTCCCTTGAGCGAATCCCAGTCGCGCTGCATCACGCGCACCTCGTCCACGCCCTGCTGGTAGCGCAGGGCCAGCTCATCCCAGAGGATGCGGCCGGACTTCATCTGGTGATCCCACGCAACATGGTGAAACCAGAGCAGCAGGTTTTCGGGCACGGTGTCCACATTGCCCCAGAGGGCGGCGAGTTGCGGGGCGTATTGCTCCAGGGCGTTGGAGCCGGTCGCGGTGCGATTTGCACCCAGGCCATTTTCATCGGCCTGATGATAATAGGGTGGCGACCACTCGGGATGGGTCGTATTGGCGATGGGCCAGGGGCCGGGACCGTAATGGTTGCCCTCGGCCATGATGTGGTGCAGGCCGAGCGGCATCGAGTAGTTGACCATCGTCTCGCGCGAGCCGAGGAGGATTTTTTTCATGGTGGCGAGCATCTGGGGGTCGGAGCCGAAGGTGAGGCGGATCCACTCGTCGGCGATGGCTTCAGCGGTGAGCGTGTGATCCCAGGCGAGGCGGCCGAAGGCATACCAGTTGGCCTGCGCGAGCGGGTGGCCGGTCCAGTTACGGTCGGTGCCGGTGTTGGCGACCCCGACAATCATACTGAACTGGTTGGGGACCATGATCGGTTGCTGGTTGCCATCAATAACAGTGGCCCCAACCTGGCGCATCCAGAGGGTGCCGTCGGCGACATGGGCAACCGTGGAAGTAGGGGAGTACACGCCGCCCGTATCGCTACCGGTGCCCCGTAGTCGCGCCATCCGCTCCCGGATACTCGCCGCGAATGGCCCCTCGGCAAACGTGTTAGTGTCCAGCACCTCCTTCCACAGCGGTGCGAGATAGACGACCTGCGTGGACTGACCGGTGTATTCCTGCGTGATCTGGAGCTCGGGGGCCATGACGGTCTTTTTCATGCCGCCGAAGAGCGGGGAGAATGGCTCGCGCGGCATGAAGTCGAGCGGGCCATTCTTGACTTGGAGCACGACGTTGTCGCGGAACTTTCCGTCGAGCGGCATGAACTCGCTGTAGGCCTGCTTCACGCGATCCTCGGTGGCGGTGGCTGCATAGACAAACGCCCGCCACATCACGACGCCGCCGTGCGGCGCGAGCGCATCAGCCATCATGTTCGCGCCGTCGGCGTGCGTGCGTTTGTAGTCTTGTGGGCCGGGCTGGCCCTCGGAGTTGGCCTTCACGAGGTAGCCGCCGAAGTCGGGGATGAAGGTGTAGATCTCATCGGTCTTTTTCTTCCACCACGCGGCGACCTCCAGGTCGAGCGGGTCGGCAGTCTTGAGGCCGCCGATCTCGATGGACGCGCTGAACCGCGCGGTGAGATAGACGCGGATGCCATAGGGTCGGAACTCCTCGGCGAGCGCGGCAACCTTGCGGAGATAGACCGGCGTAAGTATGAGGGCGTTGGCATTGACATTGTTGAGCACCACACCGTTGAGGCCGACGGACGCCATCGCGCGCGCATAGTCGCGGTAACGCGGGCTGCGGATCTCAGGCAGGTAAAACCATTCCCAGAGCGACTGGCCCGCGTAGCCGCGCTCGACGAAACGGTCGAGGTTGTCCCAGTGGTCGAGCAGGCGGCGCTGGATTTTTGGCTCGCCTATGCGTTCCAGTCTGTCGAGCGGCCGGCCGAGTTGGATTTGTCGCAGCAGGGAAAACACGCCATAGAGCGCGCCAATGTCGGTGCGGCTGTAAATGCTGATGCCGCTCGGGCCGGCGTCGAGAATGTAGCTTTCATTTCCGCCGCTGATGGGCGCTCCCATATTGGAGCGGAAATTTACCCGGATGTCGTTGCCGAGCAGTCCACGCAAGCCGGTGAGGAGCTCGTCCCTCGCGGTAGCGAGCGTTGGCGAAAGCGGCACTGGGTCGCCGTTTGGCCCTGGCGCAGGAATCGCCCCGCCGATGATGGTGACACTTGGGATGGCCGCCGCATAGCTCGCGCGCAGCGGCTCGTTGGTGATGCGGTCATAGCGCAGCCAGAGCCGGTAGCCGTCCTCTCCGTGCGCGGGGGAGATTGCGGCGCAGGCGACGGCGGCGAGGGCAAACCAGAGGGGCAGGCGGAGCATGGGGGATGTCATGGGGAGTAATTGTAGGGGCGTTGTTTGACGACACCCTCCGTGGTCAAACGGGCTCAATTGGGTTGGTAGAATCCGAAATTCCTACGTTCTGCGCGTAGCCCGCTTCGGGAGATGCGGGAGGCTGGGGTTCACTTCGCCGCCGGCGGCGTGTAGATGCGGAAATGGCCGCTCACCTGGAGCATTCCGATAAACGCGAGCAGCCCGTCATAATAGCGATGGCTGCGGAGCAGCCCCTGCTGCTGGTAGCCGCGTCCGCCAACATGGTCGCGCTTCGGGTCGCTGTCGTCGGGGATCGGCATGTCCCAGAGGTATTGGGCGAAGGGCTTGGCAAGCGCGGGGTCGGCGGCGAGGCCGGCCACTGCGGCCATCGCGTGCAGGCCGGGCGAGTCGTCGTTGGCGATCGTGGGCGTGCCATCAAGGCTGAAATGGTAGGGCCAGTTTTCGACCGGCTGCTGGGAAAAAAACCTGAGTACGCGGTTGGACTGTTCGACCTCGCGCGGGTCGGCACCCCACCACGACCAGTCGAGCGCGGGCCAGCCAAGGGTGCGCCAGGCGTCTTCGGCGAAATCACCGGGGTTCCCGCCGGGGGTGCCGTTGGGGTTGCTGATGCGGACGAGCTCCACTTTCTGCCGGGCGGTGAGCACGGCCATGATGCGGGCGTTGATCATGGCGGCGCTGGGGGCGGCTGGGATGGCGCTGAGGTCGGCCTGCGCCTTGGTGATGCTGTCGAGCAGCGGCGTGATGGTGGCGACCTGCTCCGGAGTAAGCATGAGCGTCGCCGTCAGGTTCTCGATGGCCGGCAGATTGCCCCCGCCTGCACCGCCGCCGCGTCGTGGCCCGGCACCGGCCGGTGCTGCGCCACCGCGCCGGCCGGCTTGCGCAATGCCGGGGATGGGCGACTGGTTGGGCATCAGGCCGGTATTTTTGTCGGCCACATCCACAAAAAGCTGGCGACTGACCTTGGCCGCCTCGGCCATGAACGCACGATCTTCGGGCGCTGTCGCCCAGCGCGCCCAGAGCTCGTAAAACGCGGGCAGATGGTAGGAGGCATCGGTGTTGGCCGAGCCGCCGTTGTCGGGCACGAAGCGCACCATCTTGGCCGTCGGATGAAACATGTTGGCCTGGGTGCCGCGGTCGGGAAACTCCTCCTTGTGCAGCATCGTGTGCAGGATGCCCTGCGCTTCGGCTTCGTAGTTGAACATGCCCTCGCCGTTGCCCCAGCGGTGTGCCGCGAGGAACAGCGCCATCGTGAACCAGGTCTCGCCGTCCGGTGCGGGGCCAGCGCCAACCGGCGTGCCATCATAGCGGGTGTTCCACGCAAAGTAGCCGCGCATCGGTCCCTCGGACTTGAACATGTAGGTCTTCGCGAACTTCCAGAGCTGGTTGAACTCCTTCTGATGGTTAGTCTGCACGCAGATCATCATGCCGTAGGACATCCCCTCGCTGCGCACGTCCTGGTTGCCCACGTCGGGGATGTAGGCCATGTCGTCGTGGATGGGGTAGAACAGGCTCTGGGTGTCAGGGTTGCCGTGGAAAAACGACTGCCAGTAGGCGTCAATTTTTTTGTCCACCTCGGCATCGGTCTTGCCGAGCAGCTCGGTGAAAAGATTGCGGTAGCGGCCAGTCTCGATCACGGGCCGGGGCGCGGCGGTAGCGGCCGGTGCGGCCAAGGCGGATGAAAGGAGCACCATGCTGAACAGGAAACCAAGGGTAGTTTTCACGGCGGGGAGGGGGAGGGTAGCGTGGTTGAGAATGGAAAGGCGAAGCAGGAAAGCAGGGTCCTTATTTTGCAAGGGTTAAGCCGGAAGTGTGGGGTGGCGGTCTTTACGATGAAGGTTTTCGATTGGCTGACGACTTGGGGCCGGGCAGGGTGGGCGACAGTGCCATGACACATGACTCCAAATGGAAAATCAGGGCCGCGCGATTTTGCCGGTCCGGGGCGGTTGGGTTGGGTTTTGCCTTGGGCTTGGGCCTGGCTGCCGGGTGCGTTCGCATTTACAACCTCCACCCGCAGGCTGTGGCCGACCGGATGCAGCCGGACCTGGCGGCTTGGCTCGGCGACGGGGAGGGGGGCGGCCATTTTTATCAGGCGGTGGCTGCGCCCGAGGGTGTTACTTGGGCTGAGGCGCAGGCCTGGGCCGTGGCGCATGGCGGCTATCTCGTCACCATCGGTTCCGCAGCGGAAAACGCGTTTGTATTCCGGCTGGTGGACGCACCTGAGTTTTGGCTGCACGACGCGAGCGAGTCGCTGGGCCCGTGGCTGGGCGCGTATCGTACGGGTGATGCGGCGGATCCGTCCGACGGCTGGCGTTGGTTTAAGGGAGACGCGCCGCTGACCTACCGCAACTGGGCTCCCGGCCAGCCCAACAACTGGGATCATAACGAAACTCGCGCGCATTTCTGGGCGATACGGACGACGGCCGAGCGCCTCGCCACCTGGAACGATGTGCGCGCCAGTATTCTCCTGCATGGTTTCGTCGTGGAATACGACGCACGGCCGAAAGCCTACTAACGAGGTGGGGCCAAAAATGCGACCAGTTGCCGGGCGGATGCCCACCGGGAGATTTCTTTCGATTTCCCTAGTGCGGTGAGTTAGGCCTTGGCCCAACTTTTTCCTCCCGCGATGAACGGTCGTGTCACCATGGGCGATGTCGCCAAGCGTGCCGGCGTGCATGTCACGACGGTGTCGCTCGCGCTGCGCAACCACCCCTCGCTGCCCCCGGCGACCCGGGGGCGCCTCCAGCGGCTGGCGGCAAAAATGGGCTATGCGCCCGACCCTGCGCTCAGCGCCCTGGTCGCCTACCGGCACCGCGTTCACCCGCGCAAGGACCGCCCCACGCTTGCCTATGTGACGCACTGGGACACCTGCTGGGGCTGGAAGGAACATGCCGCGCACCGGATGTTTTTTGAGGGCGCGACGGAAAAGGCCGCGCTCCTTGGCTACCAGTTGGAGCATTTCTGGCTTGGGGAGCGCGGCCTAGTGCCCCGGCGACTGAGCGATATCCTGCAGTCCCGCGGGATCACCGGCGTCGTCCTCGCATCGCACCGGCGGGAGACGGGCAGGCCTTTGGACTTTGACTGGGCGCGGTTCAGCGCGGTGAAGATTGATTTTTTCCCTCACGAACCGGCGATGCACCACGTCACCAACGACCAGCGCGCCGTGGTCCAGCTCGCTGTGCGGCGCGCCCGCGCGGCCGGCTACCGTCGCCTTGGGCTGGTGATGCCGCGCTGGTGGGACGAGATCGTGGATTTGGCTTGGTCCGCCGGCTTTCTTGCCGAGCAGCAGGCTTTGCCGGCCCGGACGCGAATTCCCGTCCTTTCGTTTCCTGACCCCGGCCGGCAGAATCTCGTTCCGCGCCTGTTGCTCGAGCAGTGGTTTCGGCGGCATCGGCCCGAGGTGATCATCAGTTTTGCGCCGTTTGTGCTGCCGCAGCTCGCCGCCTTGGACTTGGTGGTGCCACGCGATGTCGCTTATGTTGATACGTTTCTGATGGAGACCGGTGGGCGCATGGCCGGCGTCCGCCAAAATTGTGATCGGGTTGGTGAACTGGCGGTCGAAATTCTCGTGGGTCAGCTTCATCAAAACGTCCTCGGCCTGCCCGCCATCCCGACGGCCACGTTTGTCGAAGGCACTTGGTTTGATGGCGAATCTCTGCCGTCACGTCCGCTTCCAGTTGCTTCGCCTCAGGCTGTGGGTTGAAGGGGTTTGCGGCCGGCAAAAGCATTGACTCTATGGTTAGAGTTAAGAAAGGGTTTGGTCTCATTGGTCATCTGTCAGATGCTCGTCCCTCTTTCTCCAACCCTTAACCCCGCTTATTTGTCCATGAAAGCTACCCACCGTCAGTTCCTGCCTTGTTTGAGCCTGTTGGTTGTCCTGGCGCTTGCCGCCTCCCTTCGTGCCGCCGATGCCGTCACCCCGCCGGCTGCTCCGGCTCCCGCGGTTCCCGGGATTGTCCCTGGTCGCGCCGCCGGGGCGGCTAATTTTGGCGCGGCGGCTGCCCGTGGCGGCGCCCGTGGGGGCCGCGGTGGTCAGGTTCAGAACGGCCCGGCCGCGCCCGTGCCGCCCGAAGTCGCCATCCCCCGCCCTACGGCGGCCGAGCTGGCCCAGATCAATACCACGCTGGACAATTTCATCGCTTCGTCCCCGTTGCTGAAAAAATACCAGTCGCTCATCAGCGTGACGCCGCCGCGGGCGGTCAACGCCGCCGCCACTTTCACCCCCAGCGGGGTGCGCCCGCCGCGGCACGACGCCTTCGTTGCGCGCGCCAAGCAGGGCGACATTGACCTGCTCTTCCACGGCGACTCCATCACCGACTGGTGGCAGTCGGAGGGGCCCCAAGGGGGCAAAGCGGTCTTCGACAAATATTTTGGCAGCATGAAGGTCGCCAACTTCGCCGTCGCCGGCGACACGACCCAAGGTCTCCTGTGGGGCCTGCAAAACGGCGAGGGCCAGGGCTTCTCACCCAAGGCCATCATGTTGATGATCGGCACCAACAACACCGGCAGCAGCACCGGGCCGGAAATCGCCGAGGGCGTCGGCGCGGTGGTGCTCGAGCTCCGGAAGGATTTTCCGAGCGCGAAGATCTTGCTGCTGGCCATCTTCCCGCGTGGCCCGGGCCCCGCTGACGCGAACCGCCTCAAGAACAACGAGGCGAACAAGATCATCGCCAAGCTCCACGATGGCCGGAACGTCTTTTTCATGGACCTCGCCCCGAAGTTCCTCGATCCCGCCGGGGTGTTGCTGCCTGGCACGTTCCGGGCCTCAGACAACCTGCATCCGACCGAGGCCG
>CAIQBC010000146.1 GCA_903869955.1 uncultured Opitutia bacterium | reverse complement strand
GGTTATCCCACTCAAAAATCCGAGCAACTTCTCGAGCGAATCATTAGCGTGGGAACAAACGAGGGAGACGTTGTCGCCGATTTCTTCGGTGGCGGTGGCACGACACCAGCGGTCGCCCAGCGGCTGAATCGCCGATGGATCGCGAGCGACCAGTCGCGCATCGCTACCGCGATCATGGCAGATCGTGTCACCCGCGTGGCGGAGGAAAACGCCACCGTGCTGACCGCACCAGATTTCACCGTGGAGCACTGGGGCGTCTATGAGGCGCCCAAGCTGGAGAAATATGCGGAAGAGGAATTCCGCCAGTTCGTGGTCAAGGCCTTTGGCGGACGGCTGGAAAATGTCACCGCCGCGATTCATGGCGTGCGCCACGGCATTCCGCTTTTTGTCGGAGAGCCGTCGCGCAGCTCGCGTGTCGGCAAGGACGAGGTGGCCCGGTTCGCCAAGGCGGTCTATGAGGAGCGCCGCGCCAACCACGGCGTCATGCTGGGCTGGAACTTTGGGCCGGACGCGCGCAAAGCGGCAGAGATTCTGGCGGCACGGGAAAACAAGCGGATTGATTTCGTGCGGCTCAACCTCGTGCGGCTGGAGGCGGACGAGTTCCGCGAGCACGTCGTCAACGCGCACAAGGATTACGGCTCGCTGCTGAGTTTCATCCAGCCGCCGGAGGTGCGTGTCGCCTCGCGCCGCGTGAGCCGGCTGAAGTATCAGTTCGATGTCTCCGAGTCCGTGAGCCTGAACAAGGACGGTAAAATCGCCAACGTGCAGTGGGACTTCGACCACAAGCCGGGGCGGTTCACGTCCACGCAGGGTTACGCCTTCAGACGCGGTGAGCTGGTCACGGAGTATGAGTTTCCTGGCGCGGGGAGGTTCGTCGTCGCGTGCTCGGTGCAGGACGACCAAGGCGGCGAGAGCACGGCGGTGCAGACCATCGAGGTGAACTGATGTATTACTCCTTCGCACCTTACGAGCAGGACTTCCGGGAGTGGTGGGCGTCCGGTGCCTATCCCAGCGTGAAGCCGCTCACGCGGGATTTTCTCCTGCACCTCACGCGCCCGGACGCGCCGCGCAAGCTGTGGCGGCATCAGGAGGAGTCCGTCATGCGGACGGTGTATGCCCACGAGCTGCTGCACTGGCACGAGCTGCTGCTCAACATCGTCACGGGTGGCGGCAAGACGGCGGTCATCGGCGCGGTCATCGCGTGGCTCAAGTCCTGCCATGACCTGAACAAATTTGTCCTGCTCTGCCCGAACACGATTGTGCGAGACCGGCTGGAGGACGATTTCCGGGATGCGAAGGTGTTTCGGGATTTTGGTTTCTTCCCGCCGGGGATGGAGCATTTCACCAATGAGCTGGGCCTGCACATCATGCAGCCGGGCGCGGCCCCGCAGGGCATCCGGGACTGCGGCGTGGTGCTCGGCAACATTCAGCAGGTCTATCAGTCGAACACGAGCGGCCAGCGCAACCTCGCGGTGCTGATGAACGCGGAGCAGCGCATCGCGGTGTTCAACGACGAGGCGCACAACACGCCGGCGGCGGAATACGACAGCACGCTGTTCACGCTCAAGCAGCTTTCCAAGCTGCGGCTCGACACGACTGCCACCCCTGACCGCGCCGATGGCAAGGCCCCGGACACGAAGATGATTTTTGAGTATGGTATCGCCGACGCGCAGGCCGAGGTGCCGCCCATCATCAAGAGCATCGTGGTCTATCAGCCGAAGCTGGCGAACGTGGAACTGACCTACACGAACACCGAGACGGGTGAGAAGCGCACGGTGGATGAGATGGACGCGGAGTTTGCCCGCATCGAAAGCGGGCTTTCGGCCACGCAGTGGGTGACCGACCCCGACCCGATGCGGAAGCAGATGGAAATCGCGATCCAGCGGCTCAAGGAGCAGCAGAAGCGCGCGGAGTGGCTGGGCAAGGGCAGCTACCGGCCCATCCTGTTTGTCGTCGCCATCACGATCAAGGACGCGCAGCAGGCGCGCGATATGTTGAAATCGGAATTCGGCCTGAAGGCGCTGCTGGTCACGGAGCAGTCCGAGGAGCAAGACCGGCAGGCGGCGCGGCGGCTCGGCAAGCCGGGCAGCGAATACGAGGCGGTCGTGAGCGTGCTCATGCTACGCGAGGGCTGGGACGTGCCGCCGGTGTCGGTAATCCTGCTGCTGCGTTAATTTTCCTCCCGCGTGTATGGGCAGCAGATCGTCGGGCGCGGGATGCGCCTGAACATGAGGGGTGAGGACGCGCAGGAAATCTGCGCCATCGTTGACCACGAAAAGCTCAAGCACGACTGGCTCTGGGAAATGGTCGGCGCGAAAGTCCACAAGGACGTGGATCAGTTCACCATGTTCGGGGACGAAGACCTGCCGCCCAAGCGGAAGCAGCAAGTGGTCGCCAACCCCGACCTGCTCATCGAGGTGCCGGAGCCGCTGGAGGAGGAGAAGGCGGACTTCGACGAGGACTTGGACAAGATCGTGATTGAAACCGGCGACTACCCGGACTGGCAGCGGATTTTAGACGGGTTCAACTATGCCGTCGAAACGGAGATCACCAAGGTCGAGATCAAAAGCGTGGAGGCACGCACGCTCGACGGCTCCGGGTTTTTGGAATTGCACGAGCCGCCCACGCCCTACCGAGGCGGCGAGACGGCGAAGGAAACTGTTAGTGCGTCGGTGCTGGCTGAGCTGCTGAAAAACAGCGTGCGCGACATCGCGGAGAATTTGTTGGCAGAGGAAGGCATCGGCTCCCACGAAAAGGGCTACCTATACGGCGTGCTGATGGATCACGTCAGCGCGCGGATGCTCGGCGGCAAAACGGCTGGCACGGCCTCGGCCGAGGAGCTGCGTCACGCGCTCAACCGCCGGCACCGGCTGGCCACGAATTTCAAGGCCATGCCGGGCCTGGTGGGCAGCATCGTGAAAAACAAAAAGGAGGCGCACCATGCCAACCAGTGAACGCGGCGATTTTGAGAACCCCAAGAAAAGCGCCTACTCGGTGGAGCGCTACGATTCCTCGTGGGAACTCGAATACATGAAAAAAATGGACAGGGATCGCACCGTGGCGAAGTGGACGAAGAACCACGGTATCGCCATCCAATACGTCACCGAGGCGGGCAACGTGCGCGGCTACCATCCCGACTTTTTGCTGGAGCGGGTGGACGGAGCGAAGGAGCTGCACGAAATCAAGGGTGGCCACTACCTCAACAACCCCGACACCATTCGCAAACACGAGGCGGCCAAGAGCTGGTGCCGAAAGCGTGAGATGAGATTTTTGGTGGTGACCAAATAAATGGCCCCTCAGAAGTGCCGGCGGATTTTCTCCTCACCGGCCAGCACCAGCGGGTTTGCCCGGACTGGCTTCAAGCGTGGGTCATGGCAGTCTTCTGCCTGTGGCTATGTGCCAGCGAATCGAGCTCTGCGCGGTTGAGCCCGCTCCAGACCTTCGCGCTCGCGGTCACGCGATCCCACATGACACTGGCAATCACGATGGGCAGAATGTAAGGAGTCCATCCAAGACAATTGATCCCGAACAGCTCGCGGAACAAGTTGGCTGTCGCGATTCGGATTTCGATGAAATCGTGCAGTCGGCAACTGTTCAATACTGCCCGACGCCGCTCAATCTCCGCACGGAACGCCGCGTCGGTCTTTTCACGCCGAGCGGTTTCCATGTAGAAATAGATCGAGACGTCATCGGGGTTTTCGATCAGCCACGAGAGCGCCTCATCGGTCATTTGAAACACCTCATCGTTGACGCTGCGGCGTTGCTCGTGCTTCAGCCACCGCAGCCGGTCGCGAAGCGCGAACATCTTGAAACGGACATTTTGCCGCAGCATGGGCAGCAGAGCCGCCTCGTAAAAGTAATGCCAAGCGGCCAGCAGCGCGAGGATGATCAACAGATAGGAGGCTAGGTTGGGTGCGCTCATTGGGATGGCCCTTGCGGGCCGGAATGGGACAATCTGGTGCCAATCGTTGCTTCCTGCAAGAGGGATTTCTCCCGGCCGATCCGATCCATTTCGGAGGCAAGAGCCGCGCGTTGCAGCCGGGTCATCACGACGATCAGGACGATTAAGCCAACATTGGCGAAATAGGACAGCGTGCTCCAGCGTAGCAATGTCGCACTCACCTTGCCCATGAGCACCGGCATTTGCTCATCAGGTATTTTCAAGATGATCAAGGCGACCAAACCGACGAGGGCAACCGGGAGAAACATCCCTTTTGGGATCGAAAACTTGACGAGCGATTCAATCATCGCCCAGAAGTTCATTTCGACCTTGGTCACTAGGGGTTTGGGTTTCGTGCTCATGGCGGTCAGAACTTTTTACGCACCAGCTCCTCGACGGGCCAGCACCAGCGATACTCGTTGGCTTTCAGGAGGGTGTCAGGATACAGCTCACGGTTCATCGAGATCAGGCGGATGGTCTTGGCATCCTCCCGGTGATACAGGCGGATGATGACGCCGTCGTTGCGGAGCTTGGTCACGCAGGGCTGGCCGTTGCGGGGCATACGGCTGGGGTTGAGCACGACGCGGTCGCCGGGCTCGATCTTGGG
>CAIQBC010000145.1 GCA_903869955.1 uncultured Opitutia bacterium | reverse complement strand
GCTTCATCGCCAGCCGGGAGGCGGCGGAGACATCCGTCGGTGCGTTGCGGGCGAGGGTGATGTCCTCACGGGCGAAAATGGCGACGCGGTCCAGCGCGGTGTGCAGGATACCGCGCGACTGGAGCCACTGGCCGGAGAAATTTTCGACGAAGGCGTCCGCCTTCTGGTCGACCAGCATGCGTTGCACCTGGGCCGCGAGATTTTTGCGAAGCCCGCCCTGCGCGGCGAGCGCGAACAGCGCATCGTCCGGCATGGTGGACCAAAGAAAATAGGACAGCCGCGAGGCAAGCGCATACTCGTCCACCCGGGCGAACGGCTGACCGGGCGCGGCCGGCTCGGCCTCCTCGAACCGGAAGAGGAAACGCGGCGAGGCGAGCACGGCCACCATCGCACGCGACACGCCGCCCTCGAAGGTCGCGCCGGGAGCCTGGTAGAACGTCTCGGCGATGCTGACCAGACGGTCGAGGGTGGGGCCGGCCACCGGGCGGCGGTAGGCCTTGGTGGCAAATTTTTCCAGCACCTCGCGGGCATAGGCGCGACGAGCGGCGGGCTCCGCCGGCGGCTCGGCGCGCGGGAAAAAGCGCGCATAGCCGGGCGGCGGCTGCCAGTCCTTCTCATCCAGCGGCCCGATCATCTGCACCTGCGCGAGCTTGTAGTTCATCTTGCTGGTGCGTTGCTGCTCGGGCGGCAGCAAAGGCTGGAGGTGAAACGTGACCTGATGGTCGCCCGCCTCCAGGTGAACCACGCGCTCGTCGTGGAAATACTCGCAGTCGGCCCAGTGGTGCTCGCGGGAGTAAAATTCCTTCCCATCTGCCAGGCCGCTGACAACGCAGAGGCCAGGATCGGGCTGTGTGACTCCATCCACCTGCGAAGAGATCAGGATGCGATAGTCCCCCCCCACCCGCACATGGTAGGTATGGCTGACGGCGGCCTCAAAATAAAATGACAGCGGGTCGCCGTTGTAGCTGCCGTCGGCGCTGAGAAATTCACTGGCCAGCGCCGTCTCCTCGCCGATGGTGCGGGAGGCAGCGGGCACAGCTTTCTTCACGAGGTCCTGCGCGGTCTCCAGCAATTTTTCCATTCGCATCGGCGAGATGCTCAGCACGTCGCCGATATTGTCGAAGCCGTAGCCGACGTCCTCGGCGGGGAGCGCCGCGTCCACGTCATAATCCACGCCGAGCAGGTCGCGGACAGTATGATGGTATTCGGTGCGGTTGAGGCGGCGGAGCGTGACGCGGCCGGGGTCGGGCTGGGCGGGGTTGAGGCCGAAGGCGGCGGTCTTAATCCACTGCTCGAGCGCGGCCTGCTCGACGGCGGTCGGCGGCGTCTTCTCCGCCGGAGGCATGAGGTGGGAACGGGTGTTTTTCAGCACCTTGAGCCACAGCTCGGGATTGCCAAGAATCTGCTCCGGCGTCTTTAGCTCGTCGAAGGCCAGCCCGCCCTTTTTCTCGCCGTCGCCGTGGCAGGCGTAGCAACGCTCCTCCAAGATGGGCGAGACGGTCTGGTGAAACTGCGCCAAACCCAGTGCCGGATCGGGTGGCAGGGGCCCAGGAGAAACCGACGCCGCGCCGACCAAAGGCACGGAGGCTTTCCCGACAGGAGCCTTGGAGCACGCCGTTGGCCAAAGCAAAAATCCCGCCGTGCCGGTCCAGACGGCCAGCCGCAAGAGCGAAGAGGGGTGGAGGGATTTGCCCACGGGGTGCTGAAAGCACTTGTTCACGACCCGACAGGAGAACGCAGTCTGGCAAGTGGTGGCAACATTTTGCCGCCAAGAAATGTCCGGTGTTGGGGCCGGGGAGCCGGATTTCTTCTCCCACCGAGACAGGATCCGTCAGTCTATCCCAAGTCGCTGGCATGGCCGACGGGGCAATCTCACGGTTTTTTCGGCGGGTCGGAGTCACCGAAGTCAGCTCGCTTTGTTTACCGAAGGCGCGAATGAGCGCCAATCAATGGTTCGTCCGGGGAAAATTTGGTCTTGGGGCCGGTAAGCCGGATTCTGTTCCACGCCTTGCGGCGCTTCGGTCGTCATTTCT
>CAIQBC010000144.1 GCA_903869955.1 uncultured Opitutia bacterium | reverse complement strand
GGCGGCGGCTCGGGCGGTGGCTCGGGTGGCGGCTCGGGTGGCGGTACGGGTGCGCCTCCACCGACCACCGGAACGACAACGACGACCGTCTCCTCCACCTCAACCACGCTGGTGCCGGTGGGCACGCCCACACCCGGCGGAAACGGTCCCAGCTAGCCCGAGGCCCCTGCCGACGGGACCGGCGACGAACCATGGGGCAGGACGGTGGCTGCCGCGTGCGCTGGGCGTCATGATGGGGACCTGACCAAGAGGAGTACCCGTGACCCCTGCCTCCGAGCACACCGAAGCCGTCGAAGCCCTGCTGCACGAGAACCGGCACTTCCCGCCGTCCGCCGCGTTCGCGGCAGCGGCCACCACGGACGCGAGCATCTACGCCGAGGCGAGCCGTGACCCTGAAGCCTGGTGGGCCGAGCAGGCCCGCACCCTGGCCTGGGAACGTCCCTTCACCACCACGCTGGAGTGGGAGGTGCCGTTCGCCCGTTGGTTCGCCGATGGCACCTTGAACGCCAGCGTGAGCTGCGTGGACCGCCACGTGGCGGCGGGCCGGGGCGACAAGGTGGCGCTGCACTGGGTCGGCGAGCCCGAGGGCGACCGTGTCGACATCACCTATGCCGACCTGCTGGTGCGGATCTCCCAGGCGGCCCACGCGCTCACCGCGCTCGGGGTGCGCACGGGCGACCGCGTGGCCATCTACCTCCCCATGATCCCCGAGGCGGTGGTGGCCATGCTGGCCTGCGCCCGCATCGGTGCCACCCACATGGTCATCTTCGGCGGCTTCGCCCCCGATGCCATCGCCGACCGGGTGCTCGACGCCGATGCGCGCTTCGTGGTCACCGCCGACGGCGGCTACCGACGGGGTGCGGCGGCCGCGCTCAAGCCGCAGGTGGACGACGCCCTCCGTCGCTGCCCCGAGGTGGCCGCGGTGCTGGTGGTGCGACGCACCGGCCAGGAGGTCACCTGGGTCGAAGGGCGCGACCACTGGTGGCACGAGCTGGTGGAGGCACAGCCCGAGCGCCACGAGGCCGAGGCCTTCCCGGCCGAGCATCCGCTCTTCATCATGTACACCTCGGGCACGACGGCCCGTCCGAAGGGGATCGTGCACTCGACCGGTGGCTATCTGACCCAGGCGGCCACCACCCACCGGATCGTCTTCGATATCAAGGCGGACACCGACATCTGCTGGACCTCGGCCGACGTGGGCTGGATCACCGGCCACAGCTATGTGGTGTATGGCCCGCTTTCGTGCGGCGCGACGGTCCTCATGTATGAGGGCGCGCCCAACCACCCCGAGCCGGACCGCTTCTGGGACATCATTGACCGCCACGGCGTCACTATTTTCTACACCGCGCCGACGGCCATCCGCGCGTTCATGCGCTGGGGCGACGATTATGTGAAGAAGCACAGCCTCAAGTCGCTGCGACTGCTCGGCTCCGTCGGCGAGCCCATCAACCCCGAGGCGTGGATGTGGTATCACACGCTCATCGGGAAAAAACGCTGCCCCATTGTGGACACCTGGTGGCAGACCGAGACCGGCTGCATCATGGTCACGCCGCTGCCCGGCATCACAGCCACGACCCCCGGTTCCTGCACGCTGCCGTTCTTCGGCGTCGTGCCAAAAATTCTCGACGAACAGGGCCACGAGGTGCCACGCGGTGGCGGCGGAAAACTGTTCCTGAAAAATCCCTGGCCCTCGATGCTCCGCACGCTCTGGGGCGACGACGAGCGTTTTAAAAAGCAATACTGGAGCGAGCTGCCCGGCTACTATTTCGCGGGTGATGGCGCGCGTTTCGACGCCGACGGCTACCTCTGGGTGGTCGGCCGCATTGACGACGTGCTCAATGTTTCCGGCCATCGCATCGGCACCGCCGAGGTGGAAAGCGCGCTCGTGTCGCATCCGTCGGTCGCCGAGGCCGCCGTCGTCGGCCGCCCCGACGAGCTGAAGGGCCAGGCGCTCGTGTGCTTTGTCACGCTGAAAAATAATTTCACTGCCGCGCCCGAGTTGAAGGAGCAGCTCCGCGCGCACGTCGCCAAGGAGATCGGCTCCCTCGCGCGCCCCGACGATGTGCGCTTTGCTGCCGGCCTGCCCAAGACCCGCAGCGGAAAAATCATGCGCCGCATCCTCAAGGAAATCGCCGCCGGCGGCATCGTGAAAGGGGACACGACAACGCTGGAGGATTTCAACGTCGTCGCCGCCCTCCAGGCGCAGGAGGAGTGAGCGGCCGCCGGTTTGGCCGCGTCCGGCCGGAGGGGTTGCCCGGCTTGCTGCCGCCGAACCGGGATCGGGGCGGCGCCAGGTGGCGGCCGCAGTTATTTCTTTTTCGAGTCGCCGCCCGAGCCCCGCTTGCCGCCGCCTGAGCTGAGCACGGTGCCGGCCAGCACACCGACGGCAAACACCCCGAAGTAAATTAGCGCGGCGGTTGCGTGGATTTTTTCCTTCGAGGCGACCGGGAACGAGAAATCAATCTTGTCCGTGTTATTCATGCCCACGTAGAGCATGACAAACAGGATGACGAGAAACACGATGGCTTTGAGGACGGCTTTGAAGCTCATGGATAAAATGGTTGTTCCGGTATGTGGCGGGTTTGGCCGCCCGGTGCAAAAACAAAACGGTCGCAATTGCACGGAGACAATTGCCAAGCGCCGCGCTGCTGTCCGGGGTCTGAGCTAGGCTTACCCATCGCCCGCTTTTAGCAGTTGCACCGTGCCGCGCGTACCGTCCACGCGCACAAGCTGGCCGTTGCGCAGCAGGGATGGGCCGCCGCGGCGCAGAGTTCTCATGCCCGCGGACAAGGCAAGTTTCAATTCCCCGCCGCGCGTTTACCAACGCTTTGGCACCATTGCCTTTCAGTGTGCCGTCCCTCTTGCTCTCGCCATGCTTACCAAGGCCGACCTCGCCCGCCTGCGCGGCCTGCGCGAGAAAAAATCCCGTGAAGCGGCGGGGTTGTTTGTCGTCGAGGGCGGAAAGGTCGTCGGCGAGCTGTTGGCCGCCGGACATCCCTTCCTCGAAATTTATGCGACGGCGGAGTGGTTGGAGAAAAATTGGGACGCGATGCCCTCGTCGCGGCCCCTGGTGAACGGGATCACCGCCGCCGAGATGGCGCGCATCAGCCATTTTCCGACGCCGTCGCCCGTGCTTGCGGTCGGCCGCCTCGCGCGTGCGCCGCTGCCGCCCGGCGCGCTCGACCGCGGCCTCACGCTCGCACTCGACGGCATCCAGGACGCCGGCAACGTGGGTACGCTGCTGCGCGTCGCTGACTGGTTCGCGCTCGACCGCGTGTTGCTTTCGCCTGATTGCGCCGACTTGTTTTCGCAAAAAGTCATCAACGCCAGCATGGGTTCGTTCGCCCGCGTGCGCACCCACACCGCGCCACTCGCCGACGCGCTCGCCGGCTGCACGGTGCCGGTGCTCGGCTGCGACCTTGCCGGCGAAAGCGTGCACACCCTGCCGCCGCTCCACGACGCCGTGCTTGTCATCGGCAACGAAGGCCGTGGTCTTTCGCCGGCCGTGGCCGCACGTGTCACCCGCCGCGTGACCATCCCGCGCCACGGGGGAGCCGAGTCGCTCAACGCCGCCGCCGCCGCCGCCGTTGTCTGCGACAACCTCCGCCGCGCACAAGCCGGCGGTACGTGACTGTTTCCTCCTCGCGAGAACGTCAGAATGGCGGACAGAACGGCCGTGGCCGGTCCGGTTACGGCTTCGCCATCGCGAGCTTTCTCAGCAGGGCGGAGGTGTTAAGGAGGGCGCGGCCCTGATTATAGCCCTCGGTCCACGCGTCGGTCTTGATGTTCGCATTGCGGCTGGGGGCGGAGCCATCGGGTCTCACGTAGGCATACCAGCCGCCGTTCACCTTGTCGAGTTGGTGTGCGGTGAGAGGGGTGGAAAAGATGAGGGGTAGCGGGGGGGATGGCGCATGGGCGTGGGTTTGGTAGCAGGGGAAAATTCACTCTGCCCGGGCGGCTGGCCGGCTCAAGCCGGTTGTACCAGGCCGCGGAAGCAAAAATGATGAAAAATAAACCGTTGACATCTAAACATAAAATGAGTCCACTCGCCCCCTGCACATCGCTCCATGCCTTCCGCAACCAACCTTGAGCTCATTGCTGCCGTGCTGGCGACGGCGGATGCGTTTCTCCGCGAGGGACCCCGGCTGTTCCGGCCGCTCGGCCTCACCGTCGCGCAATACAACGTCCTCAACGTCCTGGCCGAGTCCGCGGCCCCTGCCGGTCTGAGCCAGCGCGAGCTGGGCGACGAGCTGGTCGTGGACCGTTCCAATGTCACCGGGCTGCTCGACCGCATGACCAGAGCCGGCTGGGTGCGCCGCGACGACGACCCCGGCGACCGCCGCATCTATCGCGTGCGGCTGACACCCGAGGGCCGGCAGCTGTGGGAAAAAACCAGCCCGCGCTACGAGGCGGTGGTCGCGCAGGTCACCCGCGGCCTGACGGAGCGGCAGGCGCGCGACGCGCTCGCCGTGCTCTCCCGCCTCAAGTCCGGCGCGGCCAGATGGAAATTGGGCAACTGAGCCGCGCGTCAGAACCTTTTGCCCGTCACACCCCAACTCCATGGAAAACCTCATGAACATCAATTACGATCTCGACCTGCTTAGGCGCCGCATCGAACGGATCGAGGACGAGCTGCGCCTCGCCAGGCAAGAGTTGCAAAAACTGGACCTGCGCCAGCAAACGCAGGACTTTGAAGCTGCGGCGTTCGTCCCGGCCGGGGCCGGGCCGACGAGGCGGGAACCGGCGGCGGCAGTCCCGGCGGCGGTGACATCGCAACCACCACCCCTGCCGTCATTCCTAGCGAAAGAAATGCTTTCGGACCACGGCCCGAAAGGACTGATGCCGGTGCCGATGCCAACCGCGCGCGGCGAAACGCCGCCGCCGCCACCACCGGCCGGGCCGTCGGAGCTGCGGACGTGGCTGGAGCGGTTGCAGCTCTGGCCTCCAAGTGGCAAGGGCGACCGCGAAGCCCGGCTGGGTGCGTGGTGGGCGACACGCATCGGCATGCTGCTGGCGGTGATTGGCATTGTGTTTTTCGGCCTCTACGTTTCCCGGGGCACGCCGCCGTGGGTGCATTTCACCGAGCTGCTTGCGGTGTCGGCCGGCGTCGTCGGGCTGGGACTTTGGCTGGAGAGGAAGATCGAAAAATTCGGTGCGGTCGTCTTCGCGGGCGGGCTGGCGTTGGTTTATTTCTGCGCGTTCGCGGGCTACGCGGTGCAGTCGGTGAAAATTTTTGACCGCGTGGTAGTGGCGGCGGGCTGGCAGCTCGCGGCGGTCGCGCTGCTGGCGGGCGCGGCGGTGTGGCGGCGCTCGCCGTTCGTTGCGACGATCGGCGTGGCGCTGGGCTACGTGACGGCGCTGTTCTCGCACGCGGAGGGGCTGCATGAGTTCGCGCTGGGTGCGGCGTGGTTGCTCGCGGCGGCGGCGGTGGTGTTTCACCGTTGGCAACGCTGGGAGGAGCCGTCGGTGCTGGCGCTGCCGGCGACGTATGCGATTTACGCGCTCGTGCTGACGGAGGACTGGCAGGCCGGTGGTGCGCCGGCGCGTGGCTGGGTGTGGCTGCTGCTGGTGGCGGCGGGGGCGATGTTTTTCGCGCGCGACTGGCGAAGCCAACGCGTGAAGGCGGCGGAGGTCACGGCGGGCGAGCGATGGTTTCAGGGCGCCAACTCGAGCGGTTTTGCGCTCGCAGGCGTGGTGACGGCGCTGACGCTTTACCGGTCGCATCTGGCGGAGTTTTATTTCGGCGCAGCGGCGTTGCTCGCCCTTGGCGCGTGGCTGCGGTGGCGTCAAATCGAGGATGACGTGATCGCGGCGGCGCTGACGGCGAAGGCAGCGGGTGCGGTCACGCTCGGCGTGATCGCGCTGGCCGACGGGCGCACGGTCGCGCTTGCGCTGCTGGTGCAGGCGTGGGTGATGCTGGCGTGCGCGACACGGATGGCGTCGCGCGTGCTCGGCTGGGGCACGGGCGTGGTGGCGCTGGTGGCGTGCGTGTTTTTCACGCGCGACGCGAGCGGGGAGGCGGCAGCATTTTCCGTCGCGGCAGGCGGCGAGGCGGTGTTTGTCATCGGGCTGACGTTGCTCGCGACCGAGGCCGCGCGCCGGCTCGTGCCGGCAAAAGACGTCGACGCGCGTCGGCTCACGGAAGCGGCGGGCGCGGCGCTGGCGGGTGCGCTTGGCGTGGTGGCGACGACGCATTGGCAGCCCGAGACGTGGGTGCCGACGTGGGCGGCGGCGCTGGCGTTTTTGCTGGCGACGGCGGGCGTGGCGCGGCGCGCGTGGGGGCCGGCGCTGGCGGGCGCACTTGTGCTGCTCGTGGGCAACGGGCTGCTCGGGATGGCGGCATTGCGCCCGGCACCGGGTGGGGCGGTGCTATGGTGGAACGCACTCGCCGCGCTTGCGCCGACGGTCGCGCTCGGCGTAGTGCTGGGCGGACGGCGGTTCGCGGAAAAGGCGGGCGTGCTCGCGGCGCAGCTCGCCGTGGCGGGCGTTGCGGCGTGGGCGCTGGCGACGGGTGTGGTGGTGCTGGTGTTTTTCAACGAATGGCCGGGCGCGTGGGCGTTGGGTGTGGCGACGTTGCTCGCGCTCGGGCTGGCGGCGGCGGGGCCCGCGCAGCCGGAACGCCGGCTGCCGTGGCTCGCGACGCTCGCGGCCGCGGTGGGTGTGCTGCTGTGGGTGAGCGGTGGCGCGGGCGCGGATCCGCGTGGGTCGCTTGTGCTCGCCGCCGCCGGGCTGTGGGCGGTGCCGGTCGGGATGGTGGCGTGGCCACGCCATGCGAAACTGATGAAACGTGAGCCGGGTGCGGTGCAGTTGCGCGTGATCCAGCTCGCGTTGGCGACGGTGGTCACACTCAGGGTGGGCGGAGTTTTCTTCGCGGGCGGGGGGCTGGTGTTTTTTTTCGCGTTGCTCGCGCTCGGCGTCGGTTCGCTCGTCTGGTGGCCGGGCATCGCGGCGGCGCTGCCGGTGTCGTGGCTGTTCTGGCTGGCGGTGGGAGTGGAGACGTTTGGCTTTTTCCAGCCCGTGATGCCAGCGGCCGCACCGGTGTTGCCGACCCTGGCGGCGCTGCTCGCGTGGGTGCCGGCATGGACGCTGACGCACGCACGGGAACTTTCCGCTTTCAGTGCACGCGAAGCGGCGTGGCGGCTCGTGGGCATTGGCGTGCAGGTGACACTGGCGACGGTGGGCGCGATGTTGGCGGGCTTGGCCTGCTACCACGGCGCGGCGCGGCTGGAATTTTTGGTGGCGGCGCTGGGTGTTGCAGCGCTCGTGCTACGTGTGGGCGGGGTCGCGGTGGCGCGCAATGGCGCGGGCGCGCTCGCGGGCGTCGCGTGGCTGGCGGCGGGCAGTTTCGTGTTGGCCGGCGCCGCCGAGGGCTGGGGCGAGGGCTTGGCGGCCGTCGGCCTCGTGGCGGCTGCGCTGGTCGCCGCACCGCTCGCGCTGGCGGGCGGGCCGCAGCCGCTCGACCGGCGGACGCGCAACGGCCTCGCGTGGGTGCAGGGTGGCGCGGGCCTTGTGCTCGCGTTTTTTGCCCTCTGGTCGCAACGTCCTGCCGGCGAACTGCACGCCTACGTCACGGTCGGTTGGGGCGTGACGGCGATCGCCGTGTTTCTCACGGGCCTGTTTGCGCGGCTGCGCCCGCACCGGCTGCTCGGGCTGGCGGGGCTGGGGCTGTGCGTGCCGCGCGCTTTTGTGGTGGACCTCGACTCGCCGCTGCTCCGCATCGTTGCGTTCATCGTGCTCGGCGGCGTGCTGCTGTGGGTGGGCTTTTCCTACCACCGCTTCCGGCATCTGCTTGTGGATCGGCCGGAGGAAATGGCAACCAGTCCTGAACCGGGTTCTGAAAACAAAGCCAATTCGGGAAACGGAGCATGAAAACACTTAAGAAACGACTGTGGGGCAAGCCGGCGGTCTGGGCCGCCGCCCCGCTGGTTGCCGACGAACGCGCCGTATCGCTGGTGCGGCATCCCGCGAGGGAAGGCCGGCTGATCGGCGGGCTGTGTCCTGAAAACCTGTCGCTGGGAAAGCATTGAACTTTCCCCGGCGTCCGCTCGCATATCCCGTTTCCACAATGCGCCCCACCCCTTTTTCCCATCGTTCCCACGTCCCCTGGCTGATCGAAAAACCGGTCATCCTGCTCGCGCGGCTGCTTTACCGGATTCGTTCGCGGGGCGCGGAGAACATCCCGGCGGGCGGGGCGTTGCTCGTGGCGAACCATCTGTCCTATGTGGATGTGATCGTGCTCCAGCTCACGTGTCCGCGGCCGATCCGGTTTGTCGGGCATGAGGAGCTGCTGGGGCAAAACGGGTTTTTCCGGCTGGTTTATCGGGTGGCGGGGGTGATCCTGGTGTCGCCGGCCAACGCGCTCCAGACGACGCGCCGCGTGGCGGCGGCGCTGACGGCGGGCGAGCTGGTGATGATCTTTCCCGAGGGGGCGATCGCGCGCACGGGGCAGCTGATGCGGCTGGAGCGCGGCTTCGAGCTGATGGCGCGTCGGGCCGGCGTGCCGGTCGTGCCGGTTGCCCATGACGGACTGTGGGGCTCGCTGTTTTCATTTTCGGGCAACCGCTACTTGTTCAAGTCGCCCCGGCTCATGCGCACCGCGGTCTTTGTAGCGTGGGGCCGGCCGCTCCTGCCGGGCACGGCCGGCGCGCCGGCGGTGCGGCG
>CAIQBC010000143.1 GCA_903869955.1 uncultured Opitutia bacterium | reverse complement strand
GGCCCGGCTGCGGCAGCTCCACACACCGGAGCGCGTTGCCGAAATCCGCGCGCAGGCCGACGAGGACGCGGGCGAGTGGCTGGCGATCACGGCGCGGGCCTTGCCGGCCGCGTTGGTGCCCGCGGGCGACACGGAGGACGGGAACCCATATTGACCATGCACAACGGGCTTCGAGGGCGTCCGCTTGGGAACCACCGCATGAGGCCGGCGCGGTCGGCGGCGGCACGAGCCAAGCCGAGGTTAGCGACGCTGGCGCGGCAGATCGCCGCGGCGAAGGCCAGGGGCGACACGGCCGGGGCGGAACGGCTGGAGGGCGAGCACGCCTGGCTGACGGTCAACTCTCTGCGATGAGCGCTCCGACCGGGCGCGGGAGGTGCACACGCCGCCGGACATTCCTAAACCTACGGTAAAACGCCCGATTTGGCCGATTTCATTCCAATCCGAGCCACGCGCTGATTTTCCCTTCGTAAGTTCCTAACCTACGCGCTCGTTCGGGCTCTTTCGGGATTTTTCGGCTGATTCTTAAACCCCACGGGAACCCTCAGCGTGGCGGGTTTTGCAAAAGTGGCGTCCCCACGGGGATTCGAACCCCGGTTCTCTCCGTGAAAGGGAGGCGTCCTAGGCCAGGCTAGACGATGGGGACGCAAAACAAACGAGGGGCGGACGCTACCCATCCCGCGTGCTCACACAAGGTAAAATTGGGGAATTATTTACCTGACGCACACGGGAATGGCTATTTCTTAGGGGCAACAAAATCGAAATATCTGCCGACAAGTCCTCCCATGGCTCCGCTGAAAAGGACTTTGTCCACAGCCTGAATCCTTTCGGTGTCCAGCCAGCAAGCCCACGGTGGCGCAATGAGATGATAAGCTCGGATCAAGCCGATGACCAAAAGGCTGAAAGCTGCGGCCCTGGCAGCCGCACGGCTCACAGTTCACGGTGATTCACCCGCTCCCGTCTTCATGCTACCGCTTCCGCATCAAGAAACGGCCCACCACGCTGCTAATGCGTCACGTCCTGAACCTCGCCAAGTTTGAGGATGACTGGATTATCCCGATGCCTGACCCGGCGGCTGCGCCTGTTGCGGTAGCGTGTGCGTCAGGTAAATAATTCCCTAAAATTGCCCCACCCCGTCCGGCCTCATTTCCGGCTGGCGTCCGTGCCCCGGCCCTTGTTCCGCTCTGGGCTGTTGTCTTCATCAGCATCTCCACCTCCCATCACCTGCTCCTTCCCCCCATGACCTCCGCCGCCATCGCTGCCGCCCTGCCCACCACCGCTGTCACTTCGGTTGACGGCCTGCCCTTCCCGAAAATCGCCTCCGGCAAGGTGCGCGAAATCTTCGATCTCGGCGACGCGCTCCTGCTCACCGCCACCGACCGCCTCTCCGCGTTCGATGTGATCCTGCCCGATGGCATCCCCGGCAAGGGCATCGTGCTCACGCAACTGAGCAACTGGTGGTTCGCCCAGACGGCCGCGCTCATCCCCAACCATCTTCTGCCCGACCAGCCCGGCGAGTTCCAAAAACGCGGCCTGCACGACCGCGACCTCCAGTTGCGCAGCATGATCGTGAAAAAGCTCCGCCCGCTCACCATCGAGTGCGTCGTGCGCGGCTACCTCGTCGGCAGCGGCTGGTCGTCCTACCAGAAGACCGGCGAGGTCTGCGGCCACCGGCTGCCCCCGGGCCTGCGCCAGGCCTGCCGCCTGCCCGCGCCGCTGTTCACGCCCACGACCAAGGCGCCCAAGGGCCAGCACGACGAGCCGATCAACGACGCGCAGGGCGCGGCCGCCGTCGGCGCGGTCCTCTACGAAAAGGTGAAGGCCGCCAGCCTCGCGCTCTATCAGCTCGGCCACGACCGCGCCGCCCAGGCCGGGATGATCTTGGCCGACACGAAATTCGAGTTCGGCACGGATGCCGCCGGCAAACTGTTCCTGATTGACGAGGTGCTCACGCCCGACTCCTCGCGCTACTGGCCCGCAGAAAGCTACGCCCCCGGCCAGTCACCGCCCAGCTACGACAAGCAGTTCGTGCGCGACCATCTGCTCGCAATTAAATGGAATCAGTCGCCCCCCGCCCCGCGCCTTCCCGCCGACGTGATCCGCCGTACTCAGGAAAAATACCTCGCCGCGTTGAAAAATTTGCTGGGGTGAGGGCCGCGCGTGACGGGTGCGCATTTATCAGGCTGCCCGTTCACGCCTATGAGCTATCAGCCTCTCCTGCTCCGGGTTCGGAAGCATGATTTCGCCCCCGGGGTTGAGGATACTACAGTATAAATGCAGGTGAAATCCGGCGATGTTGCCAAACCCGCCGGGCTGCGCCAGGGTTTGCCCCGATGAAATGCGGGTTGTTTCTTCTTTTCCTCATGGCCGCCACCGCCCGCCTCCCCGCCGCCGTGCCTGACACCGTCGTCCTCCTGCACGGGCTGGGGCGCGGCCCGCTGTCGTTGAAACGTCTCGAACTCTCCCTTCGCGCCGAGGGCTACACCGTCCGCAACCTCGACTACCCCTCCCGTTCCGCTGACATCGCCACTCTGGCCGAGGCCACGCTCGGCCCGGTCTTCGCCGCCGCGCCGGCGGGCAGCCCGCGCATCCATGTCGTGACCCACTCGCTCGGGGGCATCCTCGTGCGCCAATACTTGCATGACCATGGCGTGCCCCCTGCGCTGGGCCGTGTGGTCATGCTCGCGCCGCCCAACGCGGGCAGCGAAGTCGTGGACCGCCTCCACGACTGGAAGCTTTACCAATGGATCAACGGCCCCGCCGGCCTCCAGCTCGGCACCGGCTCTGGCAATGTGCCGCGCGCGCTTGGGCCGCTGCCAGCCGGGGTCGAGGTCGGCGTGATCGCGGGCGACCATACGATCAACCCGCTGTTTTCCGCGCTGCTGCCGGGCGCCGACGATGGCAAAGTCACCGTCGCGGCCACCCATGTCGGCGGCGAAACCGACCACCTCACGCTGCCGGCGACGCACACTTGGATCATGTGGCGCGGCGACGCGGTCAGACAGGTGGCGGCGTTCTTGCGCCACGGCCGCTTCGAACGCTGACCCGACGGCGAGGAGTTTCGGCCCGGTACCGGCATCCTCGCGGCGGAACTGAGCCGCTGGCAAAGAAACTGCTCCTGCACCAACTTGCACTTCACGGTTTTTTAACCAGTCTCCCAGCGTGGTCATCAAAGTTAATCTCAGCAAATTTTACCGGCGCAGGAAAGTGTCCGTCACGCCCGGCGCGTCCATGATTGATTTCGGCAAAGGGGCCGCGATCAAGGATCCTCCGCTGCCCGCACGTCCGGCCGGCCCGGCGCGTCCGTCCGAGTTGATTGACCATGGCAAGGCGCCCCGCAGCGAGGAGTCCCGCTCGCCCCTGCCGGAGGTTCCGCGCCGGCCATCGGCCTTGATTGATCACGGCAAGGCCCCGCGCAATGAGGGCTCCATGTCGCCGCTACCCCCGTCCGCGGCGCCCCAGCCCTCCACCCTGATTGACTTGGGAAAAGTTTCCTGACGGGAAAACCCTTGGCAGAAGCGGCGCGGATGTTTTTCGTCTGCCCCGATGTCCACCGCCCAGCCCGCAGTCCTCGCGCTCGAAGACGGCTCCGTCTATCGCGGCCGCGCCTTTGGGGCCGCTGCCACCGTCGCCGGCGAATGCGTGTTCAACACCTCGATGACCGGCTATCAGGAGATTCTCACCGATCCCTCCTACTTCGGCCAGATTGTCACCATGACCGCCGTGCAGATCGGCAACTACGGCGTCAACGCCGAGGATGCCGAGTCCGCCGCGCCCATGGCCAGCGGCTTCGTCGTGCGCGAGCTCTCCCCCGTCGTGAGCAACTGGCGCAGCACGCTCCCGCTCGGTGAGCATCTGGCCCGCCACGGCATCCCTGGCATCAGCGAGGTGGACACCCGCGCGCTCACCAAGAAGCTTCGCGTCACCGGCGCGTTGAAATGCTGCCTCTCCACGCTGCCGCTCACCGACGCCGAGGCCGTCGCCCGGGCCCGCGCCTGGCGCGACATGGCCGGCGCGGACTACGTCAAGGACACCACCTGCGCCGCCCCCTACCTCTGGCGGGCCGACGATCCCGCGAACCACAATGCCGCCTACCTCCCGGTCGGCACCACCTGCGGCACGCTGCCCGTGCCGGCAAAAAAATTCCGGGTCGCCGCCTTCGACTTCGGCGCCAAGCACACCATTTTCCGCAAGCTCGTCCGCCACGGCTTCGAGGTGCAGGTTTTTCCCGCCAGCACGACCGCCGCGCAGGTGCGCGAGCACGCGCCGGACGGCGTCTTCCTCTCCAACGGTCCCGGCGATCCCGCCGCGCTCCCCTACATCCATGCGACGGTCACCGCGCTGCTGCCTGATTTCCCGATCTTCGGCATCTGCCTCGGCCACCAGATGCTCACTCACGCGCTCGGCGGCACGACCTTCAAGCTCAAGTTCGGCCACCGCGGCGGCAACCAGCCCGTGAAAAACGTGGAGACAGGCAAGGTCTCCATCACGGCCCAGAACCACGGCTTCGCGACCGAGCCGAAAAGCTTGGAGAAAACCGGCGCGATCGTCACCGAGATCAACCTCAACGACGGCACCGTCGAGGGCCTGCGGCACACCCGGCTCCCCATTTTCAGCGTGCAATACCACCCCGAGGCCGCCCCCGGCCCGAACGACGCCGATCCGTTGTTCACGGACTTTTATCGGATGGTCGAAGCGCGGAAGGCCGGGAAAATTTGAGGCTCACGTAAAAATGTTTCGTGGGAGAGCTCACGGCCTAACGACCGTGGTTCAGACCCCCGGACCGAATGGAGGCCCGGCTTCCTCGTAGGCAGAAATCCGCCAATTCGATGAGTAGACCGGTCTCATCAAATCCACACGAATGATTTTCGACGCATGACTCGAACCTATTGGAGCAGTGAATTCAACATGGGCAGTTCCGCCAAAGAGACTGTTGGTCGTTTGGGAACGGAGAAGGCTCAGTTGTTCTTGATGCCATCCCTTGCCGATCGCGCTGGCCTTCGCCGCATCCTCCGGACTTGGGGCGGCGAAACTGAAGGCAAACACGATAGCCATCAGCAGGGCGATGACGACCGTGCAGCCTGCGAGGATGATGCGAAGCGGTTTCATGTTTGGCGCGAAACGAGCGCTAGCCTGCGATTGAGCAACCAAGAGTGAGGGGCGTATGCCTGAATCTGGCAAGCGAACCTTGGCGGCAAATATCATTTCGCCCTCGGCTTGCGAGCGGCCGCGCCATTGCCGGCCGCCCGCTGCGCGAGCCGGGCCTTGACCAGCTTCGGCACCAGCATGGCCGGCGAGCATCGCAGCGCGGGCTTGGGAGTTGGCGATGTGGTCGCGTTTTGGCCGCGCCCCGGTCGGGATCGGCGGCGTAACGGGCCAACTGATGCCCGACCCGGAAGTCGCTCAGCTCGCCAGCTTCCCGGCATACACCCTGACCGCCTCGGCCACGAAGCTGGCGAGCCCGGGGTGGATGGCGTCGAAGTTTTTCCGAAACGCCGGGTCGTCGCGGTAGTTGGCGGCCAAGGCGACGCATTGCGCGTCGTTCGGGGACCAGAAATATCCGATATGGTTCCGCCAGCGGGGGACGATCCCCTGCGCCTCGGCCGAGGCCGGGCCGCATGGGATCGCCGCGGCAAAGTCGGCGTAGATCGCATTGCCCTCGTCGGCAATGCGCGCCTTTTCCGCCGGTGTGTAGGCGGCATATTTTTTTTGCGAGGCGCGGACGGTTTTCGCGTCCCAGCGTTTCGCGGCCTCCTTGGCGTGGGCTCGCTCCTGCTCCGGCGTGAGGCTGGCGAAGAGTTGTGCGGTGCTCATGTTTTTTTCTCCGTTTAGGTGTTGGATGGTTTGGTCAATGGTCACAATCAGCCGGTGCAGCCGGCTCCGTTTCGCCTCCAGCGCGGCGCGTTGTTCGCGCAAGGCCGTGATCGGGGTGAAGCCGGGCTGGTCGAGCACCGTCTTGATGGCCGCGAGCGGGAAATCCAGCTCGCGGTAAAACAGGATGCTCTGCAGCCGGAGCGCGCTGCGCTTGTCGTAGTAGCGGTAGCCGTTCGCGCCGATCACCGGCGAGGTCAGCAGCCCGATCTCATCGTAGTGATGGAGGGTGCGGACGCTGACGCCGGCGAGCTGCGCGAGTTGTTTTACCGTGTAGGCCATGTTGGGTTTGAGCGTGACGCGCCCACCCTACGGCCTCACGCAACGTGAGGGTCAAGCCGTTGGCCTCAGAAAGGCGAAAATAATTTTGCCTCGCTGGCACCGCCCGCCCGCCCCGTTGCTGGCTGGTCGTGCGGCGGCCGGTGCCGGGGTTTGTTTTTGCTTCTGGCCGTCGCCTCGCCATGAATCGGCCGGCATGTCCCGTCCTTCCGACACCATCGCCGCCCTGGCGACGCCGGCCGGCACGTCGGCGATAGCCGTCGTCCGCGTAAGCGGGCCCGCGTGCGCGAAACTGGCGCGCGAAATTTTTGGCCCGTCCTCCGCGCCCTCCCCTGCCCTGCCGCGCGTCGCGCAGCATGCCGACTACCACGCCGTCGGCGGCGCGCCCGTGGACGATGTGCTGGCGACGTTTTTCTCCGACCCCAATTCCTACACGGGAGAGGACGCGCTGGAAATTTCCTGCCACGGCAACCCGTTCATCGCGCAGAAAATCTTGGAGGACCTCTTCGCGCGCGGTTGCCGGCCTGCCGATCCGGGCGAGTTCACCCGGCGCGCGTTTCTCAACGGCCGCCTGGACCTCAGCCAGGCCGAGGCGGTGATGGACCTCATCCACGCCCGCAGCGAACGGGCGCTCGCCGCCGCCGGGCAGCAGTTGCGTGGCGCGCTGGGCCGGCGCATGGCCGCGCTCACCGACGAGCTGCTCAACACGCTCGCGCGGATCGAGGCCTACATAGATTTTCCCGACGAGGATCTGCCGCCGGAGGATCGCGGCCTCGTGTGCGCGGCCCTGGAAAATGTCCTCGCCGGCACGGGCCGGCTCCTCGCCACCAGCCATTACGGTGAGCTGCTGCGCGATGGCATCAAGACCGTCATTGTCGGCGAGCCCAACGCGGGCAAGAGTTCCCTGCTCAACCGCCTCGTCGGCTCCGAGCGCGCGCTCGTCAGCCCCGAGCCGGGCACGACGCGAGATTTTATCGAGGAGCGCATCCTGGCCGGCCCGCACTGGCTGCGGCTGACCGACACCGCCGGCCTCAACCCCGCGCCCGCGCCGCTTGAGGCGCTCGGCATGGCCAAGACCTTGGAGCGCGCCGCCACCGCCGACCTCCTCCTCCTCGTGCTCGACGCGACCCGCCCCGCCCCGCCGTTGCCGCCGGAAATCGCCGCCGCGCTTCGCCCGGAAACCACCATCATCGTGCTGAACAAAATTGACCTGCTGCCCGCCGGGCCGCAGCTCGACAACGTAGGTTGTGCGCTCGGCACGCCACCAGCAGGGCGCAGCAAGACTGCGCCCCTACAGTTGCAGCCCATCCCCGTCTCCGCGCTCACCGGCGCAGGCATCGAGGCGTTGCAGGCCGAGATCGTGCGCCGCGCCGAGGCCTTCCGGCACGACACGGGCGAAGACCTCATCGCCATCAACGCCCGCCACGCCCACGCGCTCGCCCGCGCGAAGACCGGCCTGAGCGACGCCCTCGCCAAGCTCGCGGCCAATGCCCCCGTCGAGCTGCTGGCGAGCGACCTGCGCGAAACCCTGGCGGCCTTTGGCGAGATCGCCGGCAAGGTGGACAACGAGCAAATGCTCGACCGCCTCTTCGCCCACTTCTGCATCGGCAAGTAGCCGGCCCCGTCCGTGGCTCTTTTAGGTTTGGCAACGGCGGCAGATTCGTTTCCGCTCGGCCCCGCCCCTTTTCCCGCGCACCCCGCGCCTAGCACCAAAGATCCTGGCCATTTCTCCCAACCCCAAATCGGAGCCTCCCCTCATGAAAACCAAGCTGTCCCTGTTAACCTTGGGCGTATTGCTCGCCTCCGCCGTGACGGCCTTCGCCGCGCCCGACCCGAATTTCCACATCTACCTGTGTTTCGGCCAGTCCAACATGGAGGGCGGCGGCACGATGAACGAGAGCGACAAGACCGTGGACAAGCGCTTCCAGGTGATGGCCGACTTCGACAACCCCGCCCGCGACTGGAAATTCGGCCAGTGGTATGACGCCGTCCCCCCGCTGACCAAGGGCGTCCGGGGCATCACCATGATGGACTACTTCGGCCGCACGATGGTCGCCAACCTGCCGGAAAAATACCGCGTGGGCGTCATCAAGCTGGCTGTCTCCGGCACGAGGATCGAGCTGTGGGACGAGGACTCCTTCCGCGGCTACCTTTCCGGCCCCCTGCTCAACGGGGACTGGAAGATTGCGGCGGCCAACAAATACGACAACGACCCCTACAAGTATCTCATCAAGATGGCCAAGCTCGCCCAGAAGGACGGCGTCATCCGCGGCATCCTCATCCATCAGGGTGAATCCAACTTCGAAGACAAGGACTGGCCCAAGAAAGTGAAGAAGATTTACGACGACATCATCAGGGACCTGAGCTTGAACCCCAAGGATGTCGCCCTGCTCGCCGGTGAAGTGGTCAACGCCGACCAGAAGGGCGACAAGGCCAACGCCAACGTGATCATGAAAGACCTGCCCGGCGTGCTGCCCAACTCCTATGTCATCTCCTCGGCCGGCGTGCCCTGCAACAGCGACCACCTGCATTTCACGGCCGACGGCCAGCGCGAGATGGGCCGGCGCTACGCCGTGTCCATGCTCAAGGTGCTTGGCTACGAGGCGAAGTTGCCGAAGGAGCCGTATGTGAAGGTGCCCGCGGCCTCACCCGTGCCCGCCGCAGCGCCCGCCGCACCCGCAGCCAAGCCCACGGCCTGACGGATCGGTTTCAACCAGCTCCACGGCCTGACGCGCAACGTCAGGCCGTTTTTATTGGCTCGCCGGCTCAGTCGCGGAAAAGCTTGGGCAACGCGTCGTGCAGATAGATGCGCCAGATTTGGTAGTCGTGGTGGTAGCCTTCGGAGGCGGTCCACTCGTGCTTGATGCCAAGGTTCGTGAGCTGGTTATGGAAATTGAGGCTGCTCTGCCAGCCTTGGTTATCGTCGGTGCCGCTGCTCAGCCAGATGAGTTTGAAGTCTTTGTTCGTCTTCTCGGCGCTGGCGAACGCGGGGCTGTTTTGCACGCCGAAGGGGAAACTGAATCCGCCGACGTAGGCGTAAAGCTCGGGGTGCGCGAGGCCGATGGAAAGCGCGCTGCTGCCGCCCATTGAGTAGCCGAAGAGCGCGCGGTTGGCCTTGTCGGTTTTCACGCGGTAGGTGGATTCGACGAGGGGGATGATGTTGGCGTTGATGTCGCGCTCGAGGTAGCTGGCGCCGGTCGCGCCGGCGGGGGCCGCTCCCCCACCCTGCCCGCCCGCGCCCCGCGCTCCGCCGGGAGCGCCGCGTCCGGCGGGCGCGATGCCGAGGCTGGACTGGAGCGCGCGGATGCTGGGCTGCCGGCCGCTCGCGCCAGTTGTGTCGTGGATGAACGGCATGACGATGATGGCGGGCACGGCTTTCCCCTCGGCGAGGAGGTTGTCCATGATGAGGTGGGCGCGGCCAGTCTGCGTCCAGCCGCGCTCGTAGTCGTCGCGGCCGTGGAGGAGATAGAGCACGGGGTAGCTGGACGTGGAGCGCTCGTAGCCCGGCGGGGTGTAGATGACCACGCGGCGCTGCGTGCCGTTTTCCTTGTTGAGGTATTCGTGCTCGTGGAGCGTGCCGTGCGGCACGTCGCGGAAATCCATCCACTCCGTGCCGGGGCCGGGCACATCCACCATGCTTTTGTAAACACCGGAGGCGGGGCGGACGTGGGTGTTGGCGGGGTCGGGCGTGAGCGAGCCGTCCACCGAGAACCAGTAGCTGTAATAGCCGGGCTTGAGCGCCTCGGTGGTGAACGACCACACGCCGTTGTCGCCCTTCGTCATCGGGATCGTGGCGGCGGAAAAATCGCTGAGAAGGTTGACCCCCTGCGCGCCGGGCGCATTGAAGCGGAAAGTCACGCGAAAGTCGGCCGCCACCTCGGGCGAGCGCGTGGTGGCGCCGCCACCGCGCGCACCTCCGCCGCGTGGCGGCTGGGCGCAAAGTACGGCGGGGGCGAGCAGGGACAGCGCGAGCGTGAGCACGGCGGCGGGACGGGGCAGACGGGGGATTTTCATGGCGGGTGCGGGATAAATTTTGGTGGGGCCAAACGCGACGGCTGCGAGCGTGGGGCCGAGGTATCTGGTGACAAGTCTCAAACCGCGCGTGCGTTTGCGAGCCGCCTTAATTGGAGGGAGCCCTGCCTCGCTGATTCGTGGTGGAGCGCAAAATCCCCGGCACGCCCGGCTAGGGCTGGCGTCTTGCACCGGCCGTTCTGGAACGGCGTTCCTGAGCGGCGTCTGCAAGTCAGACGCCCTACAAGGCAAACTGACCCACTCCCGCGAGTTGAACCGGGTTGACACCCGGGTGCCGTGCCCCTCGCTTGGTCCCGCTGTCCACCCCGTCTTTTTCAGCACTCAGACAATATCACCCCATGTCGCCGCCCAAAGTTTCCAACGGGCACGCGCCGTTCCGACCGCGTGGCATCACCCGTGCACCCTGCGCCCTTCTGGTCGCCACGTTGTTCGCGCTCGTCAGCCCGGCAGCGTCCCTCGCCGCCGCTCAGGTAGCCCAGCCGTCGCAGACCGGTTTTGCGACGCGGCCCAACATCATCCTCATCCTCGCCGACGACCTCGGCTATTCCGACCTCGGCTGCTACGGCTCGGAAATTCGCACCCCCAACCTCGACCAGCTCGGAAACAACGGAGTCCGTTTCACGCAGTTCTATAACGCCGCCCGCTGCTGCCCCAGCCGCGCCAGCCTGCTGACGGGCCTCTATCCGCACGAGGCGGGCATCGGAGTCATGGTCGGGCCCAGCGCGGCGTATCCGGGCGACCTTTCGCACAATGCCGTCACGCTCGCCGAGGCGTTGGGCACGGCCGGCTACACCAGCTTCATGTCGGGCAAATGGCATGTGACGCCCTACCGCCCCAACACCCCCGCCTTTGCCCAAAATAGCCCGACGGGACGCGGCTTTGAGCATTTCTACGGCATCATCCAGTCCATCCGCAGCTACTACAATCCGCCCTCGCTCATGGAGGACAGCCGCGTGCTCCCCGCGCCGCAGGGCGACTATCATTTCACCGACGCCGTCACCGACCACGCGGTGCAGTTCATCAAAAGCCAGAAGGACGGGCAGCCCTATTTCCTGTATGCCGCGTATACCGCGCCGCATTTCCCGCTCCAAGCTCGCGAGGCCGACATCGCGAAATACCGCGGCAAGTTCAAGGCCGGATGGGACACGCTCCGCCAGGAGCGCCAGCGACGGATGGTGGACATGAAGCTCATTGATCCCTCGTGGCCGCTGCCTCCGCGCGACGCAAAGGAGATGGCATGGGACGACCTCAATCCCGCCTACCTCGACTGGTTCGACGACCGCATGGCCGTCTATGCCGCGATGGTCGAGCAGATGGACCGGGGCGTGGGCGCGATCATGGCGGCCGTCAAAGCCCGCGCCGACCGGGACAACACGGTTGTGCTCTTCCTGTCGGACAACGGCGGCTGCGCCGAGGAAATTTTCCCGAGCGGCAACGCAGCGGAGGACTTCCCCCGCCAGACCCGGGCCGGCACGCCAGTCCGGCCAGGCAACGAGCCCACGATCATGCCCGGCCCGGAGGACACCTACGCCTCCTATGGGATGAACTGGGCCGGTTTCTCAAACACGCCCTTCCGTCTCTTCAAGAGTTTCGTCCACGAGGGCGGCATCTCGACGCCGCTCATCGTCTGGTGGCCCTCGCACATCAAGCCCGCGATCACCCGCGAGGTGGGCCACATCATTGACCTCATGCCGACGCTGCTGGAACTGGCGAAAGGCTCCTACCCGTCGGAATATCACGGCAACCGCATCCTCCCCGTAGAAGGCCGGAGTCTGGTGCCTGTGCTCGCGGGCGGCTCTCGCCCCGAGACCAGCTATGTGTGGGAGCACGAGGGCAACCGTGCGATCCGCCAGGGCGACTGGAAGCTCGTCAGCCGTCTGCCGGGCGCATGGGAGCTCTACAACCTGAAGACCGACCGCACGGAAACCCGCGACCTCTCGAAGACGATGCCCGAAAAAGTCACCGCCCTCGCCGCACTCTATGCCAAGGAGGCCGAGCGCACCGGCATCCGGCCGTTCACCGGCGCGCAGACGCCCGTCGGACGCGACGACAACGCCCGGTTCAAGAAGTAGCCGGCGGCGGTTGCCGCTCGCATCATGCCAGCGCCACGCTCATTCACGCCCGGCGGCCATTGCCTCCCGCGGCTCAGGGCCGCGCTTCCGCTGGCGCTCGCCCTCGCGGGCTTGGTCGCGGGAGCGTTGGGCGGTTGCCGGAAAACTTCCCCGGCGCCACGGCAGACCGTCGCCGCCGCGACGGCGCAGGTGTCCGCCTCCTGCCGCGATTGCCACCAAAAGATTTTCACCGCGTGGGAGAACACCGATCACGCCCTGGCCAACCGACCCGTCGCCCGCGAGTCGGACGCCCCGGCGCTGGCGGCGTTCCATCCGCCCGACGCCGCCGGGCCGTCGGCTTCACCCGAATTCGTGCTGGGCCACCAACCGCTCTGGCAACCGCTGCTGCCCGCCCCGGGCGGACGCTGGCAGGCACACGAGCTGGCCTATGATCCGGCGCGCAAGGAATGGTTCAATGTCCTCGGCGCGGAAACCCGGCGGCCCGGCGAGTGGGGCCATTGGACCGGACGCGGGATGAACTGGAACTCCATGTGCGCCCAGTGCCACATGACCGGGTTTCAGAAAAACTACGCCGCGGCCAACGACACCTACCGCTCGACGTGGGTCGAGCACGGCGTCAGCTGCATCCAGTGCCACGGGCCGACCGCAGTCGGGCATGGGGACAAAGACCAGCACCCGCCCGCCAGCCCGCCCCCACCCTTCAGTGGCGACCGCGCCCGCATGGCGCAGACCTGCGCGCCCTGCCACGCCCGCAACGAGGCCCTGACCGCAGATTTTCAGCCGGGCGACCTTTACGCCGACCATTATCGCGCCGTTCTACCGGTGGAGGCGGGGGCGTTTTATCCCGACGGGCAGCAACGCGAGGAGGACTTCAACGGGACCTCCGTGCTCCTCAGCCGCATGGGCCACGCGGGTGTGACGTGCCTAGACTGCCACGACCCGCATACCACCCAGACCATACTGCCCGTCGCGAACAACCAGCTCTGCCAGCAATGCCACGCCGCGCCCGGCCGCGTGCTCCCCGGCGGCGCTCGCGCCGTGCCCATTGATCCGACCGCCCACTCCCATCACGCGGACGGCAGCGCGGGCAACTCCTGTGTCGCGTGCCACATGCCGACGACGACCTATATGCAACGCTCGCCCCGGCATGATCACGGCTGGCTGAAGCCCGACCCGCTGCTGACCAAGGAGCTTGGCATCCCCAATGCCTGCGCCAACTGCCACCAAGACAAGCCCGCCGACTGGAGCATCGCCAAGGCCGACGAATGGTATGGCGCAAAGCTCGAGTCCCGCCAGCGCGCCCGCGCGCGGGCCGTCGCCGCCGCGCAAAACGGCCAGCCCGAGGCCGCGCCGCGCCTGCTCGCACTGCTCGACGCCGAGGACATCCCCGCCTGGCGGGCCACCTTTCTCTCGCTCCTCACCGCCAACGCGGCGCCGCCTTCCGTCGAAGTCATCGCCGCCGGGCAACGCGCGCTGTCCGCGGCCGACCCGATCGAGCGTGCCGCCGGAGTGAGATTGCTCGCCAATCACGAACCGGCGAAAGCATCGCTCCGTCCCCTGCTGAAAGATCCCGTGCGGCTCGTGCGGCTCGACGCTGGGTGGGCGCTTTCGCCGGAGCTCGCCGCCGGCTCGCCGGAACGACGCGAGCTCGACGCCTACCTCGGCCTCTCGCTCGACCAGCCCGCCGGCCGGCTGCGGCTCGGGCAGGACCTGGCCAACCGAGGCAAGCTGAGGTCGCTGCCGGCGGAGCGGTTGGCTTCGCCGATGAACGCCTGACCACGCGTTTTGCTGCCGAGCACCGTGCGTTCGCGCAGGTAGCGCGGGCTGGGCCAGTAGCCGATCTCCTGCCGCGACTCGTCGGCCAAAAAGGTCTGCGGCGCGGAGCGTTTCAACAGGTTGGGCAGGTCCTTCTCGTAGGCGCTGATCAAATCGTGGATGATATCGGGACGCTCCAAGCCGCCGCGATTGCTCCAGCCCGTGGTGGCCACGAGGGCTTCGATTTCGAAGAGGTCGGCATGCACCAGCAGCCGGATCATGGATTCCATGTCATCGGGCTCCACATTGATGGGCGCGATGTCCGTCAGCACCACCATGCGCGGCTTGAGCGGGGCGGCTGGATAAGCCCGCGCCACCATGGCTAGGCAAATCAGCAACACGGCGAGGGGTTGGCGGGATTTCATGGCTAGCTAGGGAAATGTTGGCGGCGAAACCGCGAAGGCCGCGAGATTCCGGGGTGGGATAACGGATGACAAGTCGCAAAGGCGTTCTACGTTTGCGATGGTCCTCCATGGGAGGGAAATTGTCCGCGCATCGTGCCGCCCTACAACAGCCTCCTTGCCGCCTGGGCAGACTTTTCAGCAGCTTGCTAATCAGGTTTTAGGGATTTGGCGGCTGATTGGCCATTTCTAAGAAGAACGGTGCTCTTGTCGAACGCGGCATGGGCTGCGCCTGGTAACTTTGCGGCATGAAAAAACGTCCGTTCTCTTAGGTATCGGATTACCCCATATCCATCTACCCCGACTTGGATCGCAACCGTTTGGGATTGAAATGACGAACCAGATTCCAAGTAGATGGTGTACATCGGAGCAATCGGCCTCTCGGTAACAATCTCAGATTCGGAAAGCGCCTGGAGAATCTCCGGCAGCTGAGCATTGATGTTCTTTGTAGTGTTCTCGTAACTTATTTGGCCGAGCAAAAAAGGATCAATCTCAAATCCTTTTAACTTTAGGTACTCTGCTCCATTTGAGAAATGGGGGCGCGACTGACAACTCGGGAGCAATGCTGTCAGTGCCACCGCAAGAATGCCATTCAATGTTACATTACGGATATTCATTTTTAGCGATGCCCAACAGGGTTATCGGCTGCCCCATGACCGGGTGCAATTGCACCGGCAAAGCGGGCCAAGGGTTTAGCTCTGATAAAATTTAAGATGCGTATCTCACACTCCCTTTGTTTTATAAAATCATCGACATAAATCGGGCGTCGGCACCATAACCCTTGTCCTCCCCGGCAATACTCTTTGTTGCTCAGCTAGGCGGTCCAGACCCCGTAATAACACGATTTACTGCCATGAGGCGCACCGCAGGCAGGACAGTTGCAGCCAGAATGGTTTTCGCCTTCATTTGATGAATTTCCCATTCACTTGAACAGCTTCGGCAGCACATCATGTAGATAGATGCGCCAGATCTGATAGTCGTGACGGTAGCCGGGCGACTCGACCCACTCGTGCTTCACGCCGGCGGCGGCGAGGGTCTCGTGGAGGTTCTTCGAGCCGGTATAGGCCGTGGTGTCCTCGGTGCCGACACCGACCCAGATGAGCTTGAAGTCCTGGTTGGCTTTCGCGGGGTCGGCGGTCACGCGGTTGAGGCCGCCACCGCTCGGGGCGCTGAACGCGCCGACATAGGCGAACAGCTCGGGATGCGTGAGCCCGATGGTGGTGGCCTGCATGCCACCCATGGAATAGCCCACGATGGCACGGCTGGCCTTGTCGGTCTTCACCCGGTATTCCTTCTCCACCAGGGGGACGACGAGGTTGAGCAGGTCGTTCTCCATGTAGGACGCGGCCCCGGGACCGCCACCACCGCGCGGTGCGCCTGCCAATGCGCCGGGGGCACCAGGCGCACCCGGTCCGCGCGTGCCCGCGCCTCGTCCGCCGGAGGCGGCAGGGCCACGCGCGCCTGCACCCGGCGCAGCCGGGGCGGCACCGGGCCCGAAGGAGTTGCCGGCGCGGGTGCCGGTAAAGCCCGCACTGCCCGAGGTGATCGGGCCGGTGGCGGGCAGCGGGGGCGCGGTGAAGTTGGTCGGATTAACGCCGAACTCATTCTGGAGGAAATTGACCTCGGCGTATTTACCGGTGGTGCCGCTGACATCGTGGCCGAAGGGCATCACGATGATGGCGGGGGCGGCCTTCCCCTCGGCGAGGAGGTTGTCCATGATGAGGTTGGCGCGGCCCGTCTGCGTCCAGCCGCGCTCATAGTCGGCGTTGCCGTGGAGCAGATAGACGACGGGGTAGCTCTCGGTGCCCTTGTTGTAGCCGGGCGGGGTGTAGATGACCACGCGGCGGGCGGTGCCGTTCTGCTTGTTGAGATACCAGTGCTCGTTGAGCGTGCCGTGCGGCACGTCGCGGAAATCCATCCACTCGGTGCCGGCGCCGGGGAGATCAATCTGGCTCTTGTACACGCCGGAGGCGGGGCGGACGTAGCTGTTGACCGGGTCGGGCATCGTGAGGCCGTCCATCTCGAACCAGTATTGGTAATAGCCGGGCTTGAGCGCGTCTGTGGTGTAGGACCAGACGCCGTTCTCGGCCTTGGTCATCTTCAGCGTGTCGCCGGTGAAGTCGCTCATCAGATTTACCGACTGGGCGTTGGGCGCGAGCAGGCGGAAGGTCACGCGGTAATCGGCCCCGATGTCGGGCGAGCGGACGCGGTGGGTGTTGCCGCCAATGCCCCCGCCGCCGCGGTCGGGCTGGGCGCGGACGGCGGCGGGCGCGACCAAGAAGGACAACGCGACGGCAAGGACCGGGAGACGACGAAGCAAGGACGGTTGATGCATGGCGAGGGCAGGTATAAGGGGTGGCGAGGCAAAACGGGGCAGCCCCAAACGTGGGAACGAAGCCTCCGATGACAAGCCTCAAACGGCGCGCCGCATCGGGTGGCGCGCGACTTCTCCGGCGCGCTCTCCACCGCGGGGCAGGACCCACCGTCTGACTCTTTTCCCTTCGGGTTCAGTTTCCTCTATATAATAGAGAGGCGTTTGACGGCGGCTGTGTCCTGGCTGGAATCAGCCTGCCATCCGCCAAAAATCTCCCAATTCAGCCGGTTTCAGAAATTGATGGCTATAGTTACCTATAGTTACCTATAGTTTTAACAAAGCCGCATTTTGGAAAGCGTCGGTCGGGCATCGCCCCGAAACCTCCCAAAACGGCGAATCCCGAAAATTGATGGTCGAATTTACTCGAATTTACTCGAATTTTTTGCCTGCGGCTTGGCTTGATTCACCTTGATTCACCTTGATTCACCTTGATTCACCTTGATTCACCTTGATTCACCTTGATTCACCTTGATTCACCTTGATTCACCTTGATTCACCTTGATTCGCGACGATCGGGTGCCGCCCGGTGCAAAGAACGCCGGCCAGAGCCGGATTTGTAAAAAACACGGGCTGCGGGCGGTCCCACAGGCGCGTCACGACCCTGTGACCTGATTGGAAAACCGCAAGCCGAAAATCTGACCTGCACGCATTCCGTCCCGGTATTTTTCGCCCCTACTAAGCACCCCCTGACCGCCCATCTGCACCAAAGCCATGACACCATCGGGCTGATTCAGACTTCGCGTCCCTAATGGGTTGGACTTGGTGGCACATATTTTAAATTATATGTTTTTGCTATAAAAACCACGATCGTCGCTAGATCAACAGTAGTTTTATCTGGATCGAAAATATTTTCCCAGCCAGACACCCCACTTAGTGAAGCGTCCAAACTCTTAAAAAGATCGGTGCTCTTTGAAAATATTGTTGATTTTTCTCCCTGAGCGTTAACTAGTAAAAGCACTTGATAAAGTATACCGTACAATGCTTCTATCTCCTTTGGTTTAAGAACGGCTCCCTTTGGATCGATTGATATACCAGCTAACATCTTGCCAGGAGAATCCAACCCAATCTCCCCTAAATCAGTCTCAGATGGAATATGAACCGACCTTGCAAATCGCTGGTCGCTAATAACGGCTTTTCTAAGAAACAAGAAGGCCGCCGCACAAGCGAACCCTATTAACAATAGAGGGAAATATTTTTTCATATCATTTCGGGACGACCGGAAGGGGTCATGGCATCGAGGATCGCGAGCCTGACGCGTGGACTGCTCGGCCTGACATCCCTCTATTTTTCTGGGCGGACGGCTCGCGTCGAGCATAAACTGAAGCGTGACGGCTGCAAGCAAGCTGCTCCGTAGCGGTGTTGGCACGCGCGGCTGATCGGGGCAACCAGCTGACTTGGTAGATTCGCCTTGCTCTGCGTTGGGCTTGACGACGTATTTGGGCACGACGCATTCGCCTTGCATTGTCGTATCGCAATGATATACAACGAAAAACACATTGACGTGATCGTCTGCGGGGCCGGCCATGCCGGGGTCGAGGCGGCCCTGGCGGCGGCGCGGATGGGCGCCCCCACCCTGTTGCTCACGGGCAACTTGGACACCGTCGCCCAGATGAGCTGCAATCCCGCCATCGGCGGCCAGGCCAAGGGGCAGATGGTACGCGAGATTGACGCGCTCGGCGGCGAGATGGCGATTAACACGGATGTTACCGGCATCCAATTCCGTCTGCTCAACGAGTCCAAGGGCCCAGCCGTTCAGTCACCACGCGCGCAATGCGACAAAAAGGCCTACCAGTTCCGACTCAAGCACACCCTGGAGCTCGAGCCCAACCTCCAGATTTTTCAAGCCACGGTCACCGGCTTAATCTTCAAAAAAGGCCAAGTCGTGGGCTGCCAGACCAACCTCGACATTGATTTTCTCGGGCAAACCGTGGTAGTGACGACCGGCACTTTCTTGAGGGGATTGATGCACATCGGTCAGAACAAAAACGAGGGCGGTCGGCTCGGTGATTTCTCATCTAAGACATTGTCCGATAGTTTCTTACAATCTGGTATCGAGCTGCGCCGTCTCAAGACGGGCACCCCACCCCGCCTCCTCGGTCGCAGTCTGAATTTCAGTAAGATGCAGGAGCAGAAGGGTGATGACCGTCCCACCCTATTCGCCTTCCATGACACGCGCGCCTCGGAAGGTGTGTTCCACGTGGAACGCACCGGCGAACAGCGGCTGGGTTGGCCTCCGGGATCTAATTCGATTTCGTGTTGGATGACTCACACTACCCCAGCGACGGCGCAGATCGTTCGCGACAATCTGCACAAGTCGGCTATGTACTCCGGCCAAATCGAGGGAGTCGGCCCGCGCTATTGTCCGAGCTTTGAAGACAAGATCGTCCGCTTTGCCGACAAGCCACGCCACCTGCTCTTTTTGGAGCCCGAAGGACGGGCGACCAACGAATACTATGTCAACGGCCTATCAACCTCGCTGCCGTTTGAGGTTCAGCTTGAGCTGGTGCATAGTATCCCTGGATTGGAAAATGCCGAGTTATTGCGACCGGCGTATGCCGTCGAATACGATTTCGCACCCCCCACGCAGCTCTGGCCCTCACTCGAGTCGCGGAAGGTTGAGAACCTGTTCTTTGCCGGCCAGATCAACGGGACCTCCGGCTACGAAGAAGCCGCCAGTCAAGGGCTGGTCGCCGGCGTGAACGCGGTCAACAAGGTCCGCGGGCAGGCCCCGCTCATCATTCAGCGCCACGAAGGCTATATTGGTGTGCTGATAGATGATCTTGTGACCAAGGGCACAAACGAGCCATATCGCATGTTTACCAGTCGGGCCGAGCACCGGCTGCTGTTTAACCATGGCAGCGCCGAATTACGGCTGCGCCATCATGCCCGTCAGTATGGGTTGGTATCGTCTGCGCGGCTGGCGCGAATGGAGGAGAAAGCGGGCAGGGTGGGCCACTGGGTGGAGCATTTGGAGCATCATCGCTTGGACCATATCCCTTGGGGAGATCACATCCGCCGCTTCGCGGCAGCGCATGGACTGCACGCCCAAACCGCCAAGAATGGGCTGGGGGAGTTGCCCATGCCGGCCGCCCTTCGGCAAGAATCTGTCCAAGTGAGAGATGAAGTGCTTTATCGGGTGAGCTACGCCGGCTATCTCCAACGTGAACAACGTCAGATCGAGAAATTCGCTTCCATTGATAATATTCGCATCCCTCGCACGATTAATTTTCTCGAAGTCCGTGGGCTGCGCCGGGAAAGCGCCTTAAAGCTCGCCGATATCAAACCGGCCACCCTCGGCCAGGCGAGCCGCATTAGTGGTGTTAATCCTTCTGACATAAGTGTTTTGATGATATTGATCGAGTCGGGCAGGGCAGGGGAGTCAAAGCAGGGACTGAAGCTAGAAGGTTGAAAAAGAGCTACAAAACGGCAGCCATTCTACCACAGATAACACAGATCGGCACGGATGGAGGAATTCAAACCACAAATTGGGGAGCATATCCGTGCCCATCCGTGCAATCCGTGGTTTCATGGCGTTTCGGGATCATGTGCCCGAAACTCCGGTTGTAACATTTGTGAAACGACGCTGAAATTCTCTGGGCGGCGGCTTCTGTGTTGGTAAGGTTACGGTGCAATGACAGAGACGAAGCCCAAGAAAATTTTGGTCGTGGACGACGAGTCCGACGTGACGGAATTGCTGGCTTACAACCTCAAAGCCAAGGGCTTTGTCGTCGAAACTCTCAATAACCCTAACAGCAGCATTGGCTTGGCGCGCACGTTTTTACCCGACCTCGTCATCCTCGACGTCATGATGCCGGATCTGAACGGCATCCAGATTTGTCGGATGCTGCGTGCCGATCCCAAGTTAAAGCAGGTGCCGGTTATTTTTCTCACGGCCAAGGCGGAGGAAGCGGACCGGATCCAAGGCTTGGAGACGGGCGCCGATGATTACATCTGCAAACCTTTTAGCACAAAAGAGTTGGTCCTTCGGGTGCAGACCATCCTGCGCCGGGTGAGCGAATCGGTGCCCGATGGGCCGAAGCGTCTGCAGGTCGGCCAGATCGTCGTGGACATGGACCGGCATGAAACGACCGTGCATGGCCAGTTGGTCGAGCTGACGGCCACCGAGTTTAAGCTGCTTCGCCTGCTCATGGAGCGCCGGGGCCGGGTGCAATCCCGCGAGCATCTGCTGATCAACGTGTGGAACTACGAGACCGAAATCGAAACCCGCACGGTGGACACGCATATGCGCCGGCTCCGTGAAAAACTCGGCCGTGAGGCGGGCTGGATCGAGACCATCCGCGGGGTCGGCTACCGGATGGCGGCCGACCGCAAGACGGCGGCCTCCTCCGGCTGAGCGCCGCGCACCCCGGCGACGGGGAAGATTGCGCCCGACCCGATAATCTGCGCGCAATCTTCCCGCCGAAACTTCATGCCGCCCGCCACGCTCATAGCGCTTGCCCTCGCCGCCGCCCTCGGCTGGGCCCTGCTCCGGCTCAGGAAACAGTACCGCGCGGTGCAAAGCCTGCAGCAGGCGATTGTGCGGCAGCAACGCCTGCTGCGGGAAAACCTGCCCGGCGCGCTGGGCGGCGCGTGGGACGAGCTGTGCGACGCCACCAGCGACCTGATTGACGAGACCGCGCGCCTCCGCGAGCTCCGCGCCGGCCACCTCGCGCAACTGGAGGCCACGCTCGGCAGTCTGCGCGAGGCCGTGCTGGTGATTGATGGCGGCAACCGCGTGGTGCTGGCCAATCAGGCGCTCCAGGAAATTTTCCCACACACGGCGCACATCCTCGGCCAGCGGTTCGAAGGGGCGCTGCGCGGCGTCGCTTTTCTCACCTGCGTCGAGGCCGTGCGTCGGGGCGCCGCCGAGCCGCAGCAGGAGGTCGAGTTTGGCGAGGGCGGGCAGTCCACCTGGGTCGAGGTCACCGGCGCGCCCATCCCGCCGCTCGACGGCGGCAAGGAGGCGTGGGCGCTCTTTGTGCTGCACGACATCACGCGCCAGAAAAAACTTGAGGCCATGCGCCGCGAGTTTGTCGCCAATGTCTCACACGAGCTCCGCACCCCCCTCAGCGTCATCAAGGGCTACGTTGAAACCCTCGCCGACGGCCACCGCGAGATGCCGCTGGAGGATCGGGATAAATTTCTGCGCACCATCGCGCGCCACACCGAGCGGCTCAACTCCTTGCTCGAGGATCTGCTCGTGCTCTCGCGCCTGGAGTCGGCCAATCCCGGTCTGCGCCGCGAGCCGGTCCGCCTGCCGGGGTTGCTCGCCGATGTGCTGGACGACTACCGCGCCCGGCCCGCCGCGGTAGGCCACCAGCTGCATGCGGCGCTTGACCCCGACATCGCCCCGCTGTCGGCCGACCCGTTAAAAATCACCCAGGTCGTCGAAAACCTGCTCGACAACGCGCTCAAATACACGCCCGCCGGGACCCGCATTGACGTGGAAGCGCGGATCCACAACGGGGAGGCGGTCGTGACCGTGCGCGACACCGGCCCCGGCATCCCGGCGGCCGATCTGCCGCACATCTTTGAGCGGTTTTACCGGGTGGAAAAAGGCCGGTCCCGCGAGAAGGGTGGCACCGGCCTCGGGCTCAGCATCGTGAAACACATCGTACAACTGCACGGGGGCCGCACCTGGGTCGAGAGCACGCTGGGGCAGGGGAGCGCGTTCCATTTCAGTTTGCCGCTCAGCAGCCCGCCGGGAGCGGCCTTGCCCCCCGGCAAAACCACGGCCGATTGATTTCTGGCGCAACCGCCGTCGGGCTCCGGCCGAAAAAAACCCGATTGGGCCCACCGTTGTTCCCGTTTTTGCCCTTCAATCAGGTTTTGGGAAAAAATTTCACCCATACCGCGCGCTGCGGCCGAGGTAGTTGATGAGCCAGTATTCTTTCCACACGCGGTAGCGGCCGGCCTGCGTGATTTTGCCGCGCTCCTCGCGTTCCGACGGCGGGAAGAGGAAGCCCAGCTCGGTGTTGACGCGTTCGAGCTCGCGTTGCTGCGCGTTGAGATCGGTGAGCGGGTCGTCCGTCCACGGGACGGCCGTTTCGCCGGCCCGGGCGAGGCGGGCGTGGTGGCGGGCGACGAGGCGGGGCAGCGAGCGGCGCCACGGGCTGCGTTCGACCAGCCAGCTTTCAGGATAAAAACCGCCGAATGGCAGACAAAGATTGTCGGTCATGTAGCGGGTGCCGGAGGCGGTCTGGGTGGAGAGCGCGTGGCAAACGGCCAGCGTGCCGCCGGGCTGGGGGAGAAAGAGCACCTGCAGGCGCACCGTGGCGGTGGCGTCCTGATAAAATGAGCCGCGCAGCTTGAGACCGGGCCCGACCTCGGCCTGCAAGGCCTGCACCGGTTTGAAGCCCTGCGCCCGCAGCCAGTCGCGCAGGCGGAGCAGCCGCGGGTGGGTGGGCCATTCCTCGCCGGACTGGTTGACGGTGAAACGCGGGAACAACGGCTGCGAGCCGAGGCTGAGCGCCGCGATGGCGAGCCAGTTCCGCAGCGTCTCGGCGAGCAGCCAGAGCAGAAAAAATGCCGGCAGCAACACCCAGAAGGGCCGGTCAATGAAACCGAGGTCGTGGCTGATCCACGCCGCGCCCAGGGCAAAAACGAGCCAGCGCGCCCAGCGCACGAAGATCGCCCGCACGGGCGAGGCAAACGGCTGGCGGGCGTCGAGCATGAACAGGCCCAGCACGAGCGCGAAAGCGACCGTGACGATGAGCAGGGTGGTGTCGTCCGAGAGCATCTGGTCTGGTGGCTGGTGGGCGTTTCGGTCCGGTCTCTCCCCCGCCGGGCGGGTCTTGGCCGTGGGCCACAACCTAGCAGGTTGGGGCTCAGCTCAGACGCACGGGCATGATGACACAGACAAAATTCTCCAAGGTCTTGAAGACCCCGGGGCTGACCTCGTCCTTAAGCTCGAGGAACACCTCGTCCTTCGTCAGCGCGCGCAGCGGGTCGAGCAGGTAGGCGGGGTTGAACGCGACTTGGAGATCTCCCCCGCTGTAGGCCACGGCCATGGACTCGTGCGCCTCGCCGAAGTCAGGGCTTTGGGCGGTGATTTCGAGCAGGTTGTTGGTGAGCTTGATCTTTACGGAGTTGGCTTTTTCCGAGCAGACGAGCGCCGCACGGTGGATGCATTGGAGAAACAGCTCCCGCTCCAGCTTGAGCCGCTGGTGCGTTTCCTTCGGGATGACTTGCTGATAATTGGGATAGTTTCCCTCGACGACTTTTGAGCAGAGATAAACGTGGTCCACCAGCCCGGTGGTGTCCTTGTCGGTCGCGAGTTGAAACGCGGCGCGGCGGTCATTGAAGGAGATCTTTATTTTTTCCCCCTTGCCCAGCATGCGCGTCAGTTCGGCCACCGTTTTCGCCGGAAGAATGATGCTGCCCGCGCTGGCCGCCGGTACCTCAATCTCCTTCGAAACCATCGCCAGCCGGCGCCCATCAGTTGCCACCAGCGAAAGCTTGGCGTCCCGGAAATTGAAATAAACCCCGTTGAGAATGTAGCGGGTTTCATCGGAGGACTGGGCGTAATCCACGCTGCTCAGCATCGCCGTGAGGCTGGCTTGGTCCAAGGTGAAGGTTTTGTCGTCACCGAATTCGGGCAACGGAGGGAATTCTTCCTTGCCAATTCCCATGATGCGGAAAGTTGAGCCGCCCGAGACCAGCTTGACCTGATGGCTCGCGGTGGCCTCCACGGACACATCCATGTTTGGCAGCTCGCGCACGATGGTCGCGAGGCGTTTCACCGGCAACGTCACCGCCCCGGTCTCTTTGGTCTCGGCCTTGATTTTTACCCGGATGCCAAGGTCGAGGTTCGTGGTCGTGAGCGTGACATGATCCTTGGTCGCCTCGATGAGGACATTGCTCAGGATGGGCATCGTCGCCTTGGAACCAACGACATTGAGGACCTGGGCAAGGCCGTTGGCAAAATGATCGCGGTTGATCTTGAATTTCATGGGGAGGAGTGTGCGTGAAGGCGCCGGAAACTGACAAGGGAGAAATAGGACTTAGTTCAATGAGTAAGTCTATTCGTATTCATATACCCGGCGAACAAGTGGAACAACCCGCGGGCGAGCGAGGGGAAATCGCGGATTTTTCCCTGCGCACAAACGCGACGCGCGCTGATCGTAACCGGCAGGTTATTCGCACCCGGGAAGTTACTGGCGAACCCCTGACCGGTTGCGCGCAAGAAGTTCGTCATTGGCCTGCAGGGCTGCGGGCGAGGTTTCCCCCTGCCGGCGCGCGGTGCGCGCGCCGCAGTTGCCGAAGCAGGCCGAAAAAAATGTATCCCAGGCAGGCGACCAGCAGCGAAATTTCCCGGAAAGTCAGAGCCAGCCCGCCGAGCAGCAACAAGCCGACGAGGGTTGCCGGCCGGGTCTTGGTCTGCAGGTCGAGCTGTTTGCCGCTCGGGTACCGCACCGTGCTCATCATCAGGAGCGCGATCAGCAGCATCAGGAGCGGCAGCGCCAGCGCCCAGCTCCTGTAGGACTTGTCGGTGTCACCCAGCTTGAGGAGAAACAGCACCAAGGCGGCCACCGTGGCCGCGGCTGCTGGCACCGGGAGACCAATAAAATCTTTGCTCGATTGCTTGGCCCCGCGGTGAAGCAGCGGGTTGGTAATGACATTGAAACGCGCCAGCCGCATGGCCGCGCATAGCAGATAGACAAAGCCGACAAACCAGCCGATCTCGCGGAAAAAAGGCAGCCCGGAGGTGGGCGACAGAATGAAAAAAAACATCATCAGCGCCGGGGCCATGCCGAAGGACACCACATCGGCCAACGAGTCGAATTCTGCGCCAAACAGCGACTCCCGCCCGCCCATTCGCGCGAGCCTGCCATCGAGCGCGTCAAATGCCGCCGCCCAGAAAATAAGCTTCACGGCCAGCCGGTAGTGGTCCGCGCTCGTGGCGCCCAGATACGTTTTGTCGTCCGCCGTCTCGGCGAGCCGGGCCTGAATGCAGTTGATGATCGACAAAAAGCCGCAGAAGAGGT
>CAIQBC010000142.1 GCA_903869955.1 uncultured Opitutia bacterium | reverse complement strand
GTTCTACCTGCGCTCCGGCAAGCGCATGGCGCGGCGCGTCTCCGAAATCGCCATCAACTACAAGCGCCCGCCCGGCACGCTGTTCGCCGGCGAGGGCGCGAAGTTCGACCTCGCCAACAACACCCTGGCCTTCCAGATCCAGCCCGACGAGGGCCTCAGCCTCGTTTTCAACACCAAGATCCCCGGCCTCGAGACGCGCACGCAGCCCGTGAAAATGAGCTTCCGCTACGCGGCCACCTTCGGCTCCAACACCGCCGAGGCCTACGAGCGCCTCATCCTCGACTGCATGATCGGCGACGGCACGCTCTTCATCCGCGGCGACGAGACCGAGGCCTCGTGGAAGATCTACACGCCGGTGATTGACTACTGGCGCAGCGTCGGCCGCGCCGGCATGGACTCCTACGCCGCCGGCTCGTGGGGCCCGGCCAACTCCGACGCGCTCCTCGCCCAGCGCAAGCGCCGCTGGCGCGAGCCGTGAGCGCGGCTTCGCCACGCGATATCTTGTTGATCATTGCTTAACGCTCATTGGGAAATTCCCAAACCTCGTTGGACTTTTCTCCGTCCGTTCTGACAATGACCCAATAAGCGTTAACCAATAAGCCATGACAAATTTGCCCGACCTCTTCTCCGCGCTCCCCGGCCTTGATGTACCTGTCGGCGGCATCGCCAAGGGGCTGACGCAAATGTGGCGCGACAACGCCGCCAAGGGCGAGAACGCGCCCGGCTCCGACGACGCCCGCGCCACACAGGTCAACTTCGTCCTCCACCTCGGCCCCGCCACCACGCCCGAGGACGCGCTCGCGCAGTTCCGCGTGGCCGTGAAATTTTCGCAGCGCTGCCCGAGCCGCGTCGTCATCCTCTGCCCGCAGCTCAGCCGCGACGCCCCCGCCGAGCTGCGCGCGAAAATCTACGGCGAGTGTTTCCTCGGCAAGTCCAAGGCCGACAAACGCTGCGTCGAGTTCGTCATCCTCAGCTATCCGCGCGCCGCCCGCGAGTTTTTGGAGAATCAGGTCTCCATCTGCCTCTCGACCGACCTCCCGCTCTACTACTGGGCGCACCGCTTCACCAACATGGCGCGCGTGGCCGACTACCGCTACCTCGTCACGCGCGCCAACCGCATCCTCATTGACAGCGCCCACTCGCCGGCCGACGCCCTGAGCTACGCGTGGCCGCGCCCCGAGGTCGTGCGCGACCTGGCGTTCTCGCGTCTGCTGCAGGTGCGCCAGACGCTCGGCCAGTTCCTCAGCCGCTACCCCGCGCCGACCCTGGCCGCCGGCCTGCAAACCGTCGCGCTCGCGCACGCCCCCGCGCTCCTCCCCGAGGCCCGCGTGCTGCTCGCTTGGCTCAAGGACCGCCTCAGCCAGTGCGGGGAAAACGCGGCCACGTTCATGCTCGCGCCGTTCGATGCAGGTGCGCCCGGCTCGTTCGCGCTGGCCTTTGGCTACGCCGACAAAAAATTCTTCCGCTGGACGTCCGACTTCATCACCGGCCACGCCCAGTTCGAGGCCGACCTCGGCAACGGCCGCACGACGCTGCCCACGCCCGCCAGCCTGCTCGTGCCCGACGCCGCCCTCAGCGAGGCGATGTTTTTCTGAGCCGGCAAACTGGCAGGAGTCAGGAGGGAGGGATTAAAGGATACAGACTTTTTCCTGACTCCCCGCCGCTTAACTCCTGACTCCTCCCCTCCTGACTCCTCGCTCGTCCGCTCCGCTCCTCCCATGACCGAATCTCCCACCGCCTATGGCCGCCTTGTCGTCGGCCCCAAGGAAACCCTCTTCGCCCGCGCCGCCACGCTCATCGCCGAGGCCCAGGCCCAGGCCGCCGGCCGCGCCTGCACCGTCGCCTTCAGCGGCGGCTCGACGCCACAGGAGTGGTATCGCTGGTGCGCCGCGCAAAACGCGCTGCCCGCCGCCGTGGCCGCCGGCGCGCATTTCACCGTGAGCGACGAGCGCTGCGTTCCGCTCACGGACGCCCTGAGCAACTTCGGCCACGCCGACCGCCTCCTGCTCACGCCGCTCAACATCCCTACCGCCCACCGCCACCCGTGGCCTGTCGCGCTCCCCCCCGTGCTGGCCGCCGAAAATTATCGCGCGGCCATACTCGCGCTGGCCCCGCCCGAGCGGGATTGCGCCTACGCCTACGACGTGTGCTTCCTCGGCATGGGCGACGACGGCCACACCGCCTCGCTCTTTCCCGGCAGCCCCCTGCTCCGCGACGACGGCGGCGAGCTGTTTGCCGCCATCGAAGTGCCCGGCAAAGGTTGGCGGCTCACGATCACGCCCACCGGGCTGCACGCCTGCGGCCTTGTGGTCGTGATTGCGCTCGGCGCCAACAAGGCCCCGATGCTCCACCGCGTCCTCCGCGGCCCGGCCGACCCGCACATCCTGCCCGTGCAAATCCTGCAAGGCTGCGCCTCCCGCGTCCTCTGGCTCGTGGACGAGGCAGCGGCAGCAGAACTCTGATGCCTGCCCGGCCACCGCCAGCCCGGGCTGGCGGGCGTGTCGGTCGAAAGGCGATGCCCAATGCAAAAAATCCCCGGCCCGTACCCGCGATGGATCCCGTGGCTTTGCCGCTTCGCGTCTTTGCGCTTTTCTTCCGTCCATGACACCCGCTGAAACCAACTCCCTCGTCCTTGGCGGCGGCTGCTTCTGGTGCACCGATGCGGCCTACCGGCTCCTGCCCGGGGTGCGGAGCGTCACCTGTGGCTACGCAGGAGGTCGGGAGCCGAATCCGACCTACGAGCAGATTTGCGCCCACACGACCGACCATGCTGAGGTCGTGAAGATTGATTTCGACCCGGCGCAGGTGTCGCTCGAAAAACTGCTCGCCTATTTTTGGAAGGTTCATGACCCCACGCAGGTCGGCGGACAGGGCCACGACATGGGCCCGCAGTATCGCTCGATCATCCTGCATGCGGATGCAGCGCAACAGGCCGCCGCACAGTACTCGCGGGCGGAAGCAGGCCAGATTTTCCGTGACCCTATCACAACCGAAATCGGTCCGCTGGAAAAATTCTGGCCCGCCGAAGACTACCACCAGGATTATTTCGCGAAGAACCCGCACCAAGGCTACTGCGCCGCCGTCATTGCGCCAAAGGTCCGCAAGCTGAAGCAGAACCTCGCGGACCTGCGGAGTCCAACGCGTCAGCTGCGCGTGTAGGCGGCCTTGGCCCCGACCACCACGGGCGGAGCGGCCACTGCGGCGGCGGGAGCGGGTGCAGCAAGGGCGACCTCGTCCGCCGCGCGCTGGCGGTGGCGCTTTACCAGCTCTTCGCTTTTGCGATCGCACCAACGGATAAACGCACACGGGCGCGGGCTGGTGAACTCCGCCGGCTGCCACTCTGAACCGTCGGCGTAAAGCGACTTCGGCAGAATAAATGTGCCGAACACCCAGTCGCCCACCGGCAGGGTGAAGAAGCCGGAGATGGCCTCGTTGCAGTCAATCACCGCGTGGTGCCGCAGGTGGAAGCTGTAGACCTTGCGCCAAAACCAGCCGAAGCGCGGGTGCTCGATGAGCGGCCCCCACGTCTCAAAAGACCAGTGCTCGACCGCGTGAAACAATTCGTACAGGCAGAGCGACCCGGCGATGGCGGCGTAGCCGGCAAAAAACCACGGCCACGACGGTGCCAGCCACTGGAGCAGCACAAGCAATGGGGTGACGAACACTGCAAAACCCACCAGCGTGAACCACGGAAAGAACGAAGCCTCTCCCTGCTCCTTTGTCGTGATCGGGTAGATGTTCTCCACATTCTCCACAAACGGCACATCGCGCCCACCCGGCGTGCGCCGGCGCGCGATGCGGGTGAGGTTGTGGTGCAAAGTATGCTGCCGGTAGAGCCGGCTGAACAGCGGCACTACGGGCTTGTGCAACACATAGCGGTGGAAGAAGAACTCGACGAAGCAGTTCAACATCGTGAAGGCGAGGAACGCCCCGGCAAAGCGCAGGAGCGTCGTCCCGGTCTGCGCCTGCCATACCGCGACGGGCGCGAGCAGCCGGAGCAGGCCGGCCAGACCGACGAGCGAGACGGCGATGGTGAACAGGAAAAGCGGGAGGGAAAACTCCTCCTCGACGTGCGCAGAACGCGCGGGGGCTTGTGACATAAATAGTGAGCTTGCGGGCGCAACCAGCGGGTGGCAACCGCGGAAAAAGGATTTTTTTGGGCAGAAAATGAACGTCGTGCGCGCGGTTGCGCATTGCCAAGCCTCGGCTCGTCGGCGAGAACGCCCGCTCATGCACGAAATTTTATCACGCGCCTGGGCCGAGCTTTTGCAGAGCAGCCTGCTCGAGCAAGTCGCGACCGTGCTCGGCGTCGTCGGTGTCTGGCTGATGATGCGGCAGAACCTCTGGACGTTTCCTATCAGCCTCGTGCAGGTGGTGATTTTCGGCTGGGTGTGCTTTGACGGGAAACTTTATTCCGAGACCGTGTTGCAGGTCATGTTTTTCATCGCGCTGGTTTATGGCTGGTTTCACTGGACGCGCGGCGGCGGGAAAAGCGATCAGCCCGGCCCGCCGGTTCATTGGCTCAGGTGGCGGGCGCGGTGGGGCTGGATTGGAGCGACGCTGGCGCTGTGGGGCGGGTGGGGCTGCGTGATGCAATGGGCGAAAGCCGCGCTGCCGTTTCCCGACGCCTTTGTGTTTTCCACGAGCGTCGTGGCTCAGGTGCTACAGTCGCGCAAGGCGATGGACAACTGGCCGGGCTGGCTGATCTCGAACACCGCCGCCGTCTGGGTGTTTTGGCGCAAGGAGTATTACTGGTTCATGGTGTTCACGGTCATCTTGTGGTTCATGTCGTGGGGCGGCTGGCACGAGTGGCGCAAGGCACTGCGGAAGCAAAACGCCCATGCCTGAGCCGCTCCGTATCGTCCTGTTTGGCCCCGAATCCACGGGCAAGACCTCGCTCGCGGCAAAACTCGCGGCGCATTTCGGCGAGCCATGGTCGCCGGAATTCGTGCGCGAATTTTGGGACACGCACGGTGGCGTCATCACCGCCGCCGACCTCGAGGCCATCGCCCGCGGGCAGGTCGCAGGCGAGGACGCGGCGGTGGCGCGGGCCCACTGCGCGGTGTTTTGCGACACGGAGCTGCTCACCTGCGTACTGTGGGACGACCTGCTTTTTCCCGCCGCCTGTCCCGCGTGGGCGCGCACCGAGGCCGAGCGTCGCGTCCGAGGCGTCGCGCTCTGGCTGTTGTGCGACACCGACCTGCCGTGGTCGCCCGACCCGCAGCGCTGCTTTCCCGACGCCGCCGGCCGCGCGATGTGCCGCCAGCTCTGGCGCGACGCGTTGACCACGCGCGGCCTGCCCTTCGTCGAGATTTGCGGCGACTGGCCCGCGCGTGAAGCCCGCGCCATCGCGGCGGCGGAAGAGCTGCTGGCCAAAAAAATCCAAACTTCCGCTTGAATGTGCCCGAAACCTGCTCCAGTAGTTTGCGCCCGGCGGTTTTGCCGCCACGTTTCCACGCATGAAAATCAAAGCCTATCTCAAGCCCACCTGCGGCTGGTCCAACGGCGTCCGTGCCGTCCTGCGCAAGCACGAGCTCGCGTTCGAGGACATTGACATCATCAACAACCGCGCCAACTACGCCGAGATGGTGCAGAAATCCGGCCAGCCGCTCTCGCCCTGCGTCGAGGTGGACGGCGTCATGCTGGCCGACATCTCCGGCGAGGAGGTCGAAAATTACCTGCTCGCCAACGAGCTCGTGAAGCCGGCCGGGCAGGATGCGGGCGTACCGACCAACGCGGGCTGCTCCGACGAGGAGCACGCCAAGATGGCCACCAAAACCGTCCGCTTCTTCTGACGCGGCCCCCTGAAACCATGCTCCCCTTCAGGCCGGCCCTCGCACGCGAGCGACCGGCCTTTTTTTGCGTCCGGCCCTGAGTCTTTTTCCAACCACATCACGCCCAAGTTTTCCCATTGACGCCCGCGCCTGCGCCGCGCGGCATCTTTCCTCCCAACGCCCAATGTCCAGCCTTTCAACCAACGCCCGCCCCGCCAAGCAGGGGCTCTACGACCCGTGGTTCGAACACGACGCCTGCGGTGTCGGCTTCGTGGCGGACATCAAGGGCCGCGCGACGCACCAGATTCTCCAGCAGGCGATCCAAGTGCTGGAAAACCTCGACCACCGCGGCGCCGCCGGCAGCGAACCGAATACGGGCGACGGGGCCGGGGTGCTCCTGCAAATCCCGCACGGATTTTTTGCCGAAGTCTGCAAGAAGGCGCGCATCAGCCTGCCCGCCGCCGGCCAATACGGCGCGGGGCTGGTCTTTTTGCCGCGCAACGCCACGCAGCGCCGCCGGCTCGAGACGCAATTCGCCCAAATTGTGCAAAGCGAAGGCCAGACGTTTCTCGGCTGGCGCAACGTGCCGACCGACAACTCCTCGCTCGGCGAGACCGCCAAGGCCAGCGAGCCCTTCATGCGGCAGGTGTTCATCGGGCGCGATCCGGCGCTGGCCGACGACCTAGCATTTGAACGCAAGCTCTACGTCATCCGCAAGCGCGCCTCCAACGAGATCCGCGCCGCCGGCCTCGACGGAGGCCAGTTCTGGTATCAGCCGAGCCTCTCGTGCCGCACGCTCGTCTACAAGGGCATGCTGCTCACCACGCAGCTCGCGACCTATTTCACCGATCTGAAAAACCCGGCGATGACGACCGCACTGGCGCTCGTGCATTCGCGCTTTTCCACCAACACTTTTCCGAGCTGGGACCGCGCACATCCCTACCGCTACATCGCGCACAATGGCGAGATCAACACTCTCCGGGGCAACATCAACTGGATGCATGCCCGCGAGGCGCTTTTCGTGTCCGACGCCTTCGGCGACGACATCAAAAAAATCCTCCCGGTCATCAACCCGAACGGCAGCGACTCGGCGATGTTCGACAACACCCTGGAGCTGCTCTACCTCGCCGGCCGCTCCCTGCCGCACGCGGTGATGATGATGATCCCCGAGCCGTGGTCCAACCACCAGACGATGGACGACACGCGCAAGGCGTTTTACCAATATCATGCCTGCCTCATGGAGCCATGGGACGGCCCGGCCGACATCGTTTTTACCGATGGCAAGGCCGTGGGTGCCGTGCTCGACCGCAACGGTCTCCGCCCCTCGCGCTACTATGTCACCAAGGACGGCCTCGTGGTTCTCGCCTCCGAGGCCGGGGTGCTGGATTTGCCACCTGAAAGCATCGTGCAAAAGGGCCGGCTCCAGCCCGGCCGGATGTTCCTGGTGGACACAGCGCAGGGCCGCATCATCGAGGACGAGGAGATCAAGCGTGGCCTCGCCGCCGAGCGGCCCTACCGCGAGTGGCTCGACGAGCATCTCGTCCACCTTGACGACCTGCCCGTCGCTTCGCCGCTGCCCCTGCCCGACCGTGACACGCTCCAGCAGCGGCAGCTCGCCTTCGGCTACACGCATGAGGACGAACGCGTGAACCTCACCGTGATGGCCCGCGACGGCGTCGAGGCCGTCGGCTCGATGGGGAACGACACGCCGCTCGCGGTGCTCTCCAACAAGCCCCGCCTGCTCTACGATTATTTCAAGCAGCTCTTCGCGCAGGTCACCAACCCGCCGATTGACTGCATCCGCGAGGAAATCGTCACCTCCTCCGAGACGCGCCTCGGCTCCGAGGGAAACCTGCTCTCGCCCGGCCCGACCGCCTGCCGCCGCGTCGAGCTCGACTGGCCCGTGCTGACAAACGAGGAGTTCGCCAAAATCCGCCGGATGCAGTTGCCCGGCCTCAAGGTGGATGTGGTGCCGATCCTCTTCCGGGTCGCGCGCGGTGAGAAAGGCCTCGCCAAGGGCATGGAGGAGCTTTGTGCCACGGCCCGCCGCCTCATCGAAAAGGACGAGGTCAACGTTCTCATTCTCAGCGACCGGGGCGTGGATCGTGAGCTTGCGCCCATTCCAGCGCTGCTCGCAGTCGCCGGCCTGCACCACTACCTCATCCGCGAAGGGCTGCGCACCCGCGTCAGCCTCGTGATCGAGACCGGCGAGGCGCGGGAAGTGCACCATTTCGCGCTGCTCATCGGCTACGGCATCAGCGCGATCAACCCGTGGCTCGCCTTCGAGACCATTGATGACCTGATCCATGAGGGGCTGCTGCCCAACGTGGATCACAAGGTCGCCTGCAAAAATTTTGTGAAGGGCGCGTCGAAAGGCGTCGTCAAAATCGCCTCAAAGATGGGCATCTCCGCGATCCAGAGCTACCGTGGCGCGCAGGTGTTCGAGGCGGTTGGGCTCCGGCAGGATGTCATTGACCATTACTTCACCTGGACGCCCTCGCGCGTCGGTGGCATCGGTCTTGATGTCATCGCGGAGGAGGTGCTCCTGCGCCACCACGCCGCCTTCGCCAAGCGCAAGGCGAACAACCACACGCTCCCCGCCGGCGGCCAATACAAGTGGCGCGACGACGGCGAATTTCACCTCTTCAACCCCGAGTCCATCCACCGGCTGCAAAAGTCCGTGCGCACGGGCAGCTACGCAACTTTCAAGGAATACGCGCGGCTCGTCAACGAACAGGGCAAAAATTACTGCACGCTGCGCAGCCTGCTCGACTTCAAGCCCGCCGAGGCCATTCCGCTCGACCAGGTTGAGCCGGTGGAGGCGATCATGAAACGGTTCAAGACCGGGGCGATGTCCTACGGTTCGATCTCGCAGGAGGCGCACGAGACGCTCGCCATCGCCATGAACCGCATCGGGGGCAAATCCAACACCGGCGAGGGCGGCGAGGATCCCGGGCGCTTCCTGCCGTTGGCCAATGGCGACTCAAAAAATTCCGCAATCAAACAGGTCGCCTCCGGCCGCTTCGGCGTCACGAGCGAATACCTCGTGAGTGCGCGCGAAATCCAGATCAAGATGGCCCAGGGCGCGAAACCCGGCGAGGGCGGCCAGCTCCCCGGCACCAAGGTATATCCGTGGATCGCCAAGACCCGTCACTCCACGCCCGGCGTCGGCCTCATCTCGCCGCCGCCGCACCATGACATCTATTCCATCGAGGATCTCGCCGAGCTGATCCACGACCTTAAAAACGCCAATCGCCACGCGCGCATCAGCGTCAAACTGGTGGCCGAGGTCGGCGTCGGCACCATCGCCGCCGGGGTCGCCAAGGCGCACGCCGACGTTGTCCTCATCGCCGGCCACGACGGCGGCACCGGGGCCTCGCCGCAGAACTCGATCTGGCACGCCGGCCTGCCGTGGGAACTCGGCCTCGCCGAGACCCACCAGACGCTGGTGCTGAACAATCTCCGGTCGCGCATCGCCGTCGAGACCGATGGCCAGCTCAAGACCGGCCGCGACGTCATCATGGCCGCGCTGCTGGGGGCAGAGGAGTTTGGTTTCGCCACCGCGCCGCTCGTCGCCACGGGCTGCATCATGATGCGCGTCTGCCATCTCAACACCTGCCCGGTCGGCGTGGCCACGCAGGACCCGCGGCTCCGTGCCAAGTTCGCCGGCAAGCCGGAGCACGTCGTCAACTTCATGCGTTTCATCGCCGAGGAGGTGCGCGAGCTGATGGCGTCACTTGGGTTCCGCACCGTCGCCGAGATGATCGGCCGCACCGACCGGCTTGAGCCGCGCAAGGCCGTCGAGCATTGGAAGGCCAAGGGTCTCGATTTCTCCAACATCCTGTACTCGCCCGACGCCGGTCCCGAAGTCGGTCGCTCGTGCTCGATCCCGCAGGACCACGGCCTCGACAAGTCCCTCGACGTCACGACACTCCTCAAGATCTGCGCACCGGCCATCGAGCGCCGCGAGAAGGTCATCGCCGAGCTGCCGATCCGCAACGTCCACCGCGTTGTCGGCACGATCACCGGCAGCGAAGTTACCAAGAAACACGGTGCGGCCGGTCTGCCCGAAGACACCATCCGCATCCGTTTCAAAGGCTCCGCCGGCCAGAGCTTCGGCGCGTTCATGCCAAAGGGCATGACGTTCACCATCGAGGGCGATGCCAACGACTACGTCGGCAAGGGGCTCTCGGGCGGCAAGATCATCATCTACCCGTCGGCGGCCGCCACGTTTGTGCCGGGGGAAAACATCATTGCGGGCAATGTCGCGCTCTATGGCGCGACCGCCGGCGAACTGTATCTTTGCGGCATGGCTGGCGAGCGTTTCGCCGTGCGCAACAGCGGCGTTGACGCCGTGGTCGAGGGGGTCGGCGACAACGGTTGCGAATACATGACCGGAGGCCGCGTCGTGGTGCTCGGCCCGGTCGGCCGCAACTTCGCCGCCGGCATGAGCGGCGGCACTGCCTATGTGCTCGACGAATGCGGGGACTTTCCCGCCCAGGTGAACCTGCAGGGCATCGGCTTGGAAAAACTCGAAAACCCGGCGGAGATCGCCGGGCTGCGCGCCCTCATTGAGCGGCACCTCGACTATACCCAGAGCGCCCGCGCCAGACAGGTGCTCGCCAACTGGGAAAAATTGGTGCCGAAGTTCGTCAAGGTCATGCCCAAGGACTACAAGCGGATGCTCGCTTGCATTGACCGGGCCCAGGCGCAGGGCCTGACCGGCGACGAGGCCATCATGGCCGCCTTCGAGGAAAACGCCCGCGACCTCTCCCGTCTCGGCGGCAACTGAGCCTTCTTCCTTTCCATCTCATGGGCAAACCCACCGGCTTCATCGAATACCTGCGCGAGCTTCCCGTTGACCGCACCCCGCTGGAGCGGACGCGTGACTGGAAAGAGTTTCACCTCCACTTGGAGGAGAAAAAGCTCCGCAACCAAGGTGCGCGCTGCATGGACTGCGGCGTCCCGTTCTGCCACACCGGCAAGCTCGTCAGCGGCATGGCGACCGGCTGCCCGGTCCACAACCTCATTCCCGAGTGGAACGATCTCGTCTTCCGCGGCCTCTGGCGTGAGGCGCTCGACCGCCTGCACCAGACGAACAATTTTCCCGAGTTCACCGGCCGCGTGTGTCCCGCGCCCTGCGAAGGTTCCTGCGTCCTCGGCATCAACGAGCCGCCGGTCACCATCAAGAGCATCGAGAACGCGATCATTGACCGGGGCTGGGATGAAGGCTGGGTGGTCCCGCAGGCACCCAAGGTCCGCTCGGGCAAGAAGGTCGCCGTCGTCGGCTCCGGCCCCGCCGGCCTCTCCGCCGCCGCACAGCTCAACAGCGCCGGCCACAGCGTCACTGTCTTCGAGCGCGCCGACCGTCCCGGCGGCCTGCTGATGTATGGCATTCCGAACATGAAGCTCGACAAGCAGGAGGTCGTCCTCCGCCGCATCAAGCTCCTGGAGGAGGAGGGCATCAAGTTTATCTGCAACGCCAATGTCGGCGAGAACGTCGAGCCGGAGATCTTTCTCAAGGAATACCAGGCCACGGTCATTTGCACCGGCGCAACGTTGCCGCGCGATCTGCCGATCGAAGGCCGCGCGCTCAAGGGCGTGCATTTCGCAATGGAGTTTCTCACCGCCAGCACGAAGGCCGTGCTCGCCAACCATGGCGCGAGCCCCATCAACGCGGCCGGCAAGGATGTCGTCGTCATTGGCGGCGGCGACACCGGCACCGACTGCGTCGGCACCTCGATGCGCCACGGCTGCAAGAGCCTGGTGCAGATTGAGATTCTCCCGAAGCCGCCGCTGGACCGCGCCGCCGACAACCCCTGGCCCGAATGGCCCAAGACCTACAAGCTGGACTACGGCCAGGAAGAGGCTGCCGCCAAGTTCGGCGCCGACCCGCGGGTCTATCTCACCACGGTGAAAAAATTTATCGGCGACGCCAACGGGAACGTGAAGGAGCTCGTGACGGTCGAAATCAAGTGGGAGAAAAACGACAAGGGCCAGTTCGTGCCCAAGGAACAGCCCGGCACCGAGAAAACGCGCCCCGCGCAGCTCGTGCTGCTCGCGATGGGCTTCCTCGGGCCGGAGCAGGCGCTGCTCAAAGACCTCAAGCTGGAGACCGACGCCCGCAGCAACGTGAAGGCCGAGTTTGAAAAATACACGACGAGCCTCAAGGGCGTCTTCGCCGCCGGCGACTGCCGCCGCGGGCAGAGCTTGGTGGTCTGGGCCATCAACGAAGGCCGCGGTGCCGCCAGGGAGTGCGACCGCTACCTGATGGGCGCGACCGATCTGCCGTAAGCCACGGCTTGGTTTCACCGGCCATGCGCGCCCGATTGGCCGCAAATCCGCCTGTCACCGGACAGCCATGGGCACTCAACGGGATTTGACACTCGGACGCGATGCCAGTGCGTTCGTATATGCGTTACCCACCGCCACATCTGGACATCAGTCCTTTTTTGGGGCGACGCGCCGCTGAAATCCGCGGGGTCAAACGCTGGCTGCTCAATCTCCTGCCGCTGCATTTGCTGCTGCAGCTGAAATTTGAACTGATCACCCTGAGATACCGTTTCGCCGGTCGCGGCCATCAGCGGGCGTTTCGTGGTCAGCGCGGTTTGCTCGTCAACATCGGCAGCGGACCGCGCGGGCAACCCGGCTGGGTCAACGTCGAAGCCATGCCCATGGCCGGGGTCAACTGCGTCTGCGATTGCCGGCGGGGCCTGCCATTTGATGATGCCTCGGTCGAAGGCATTTTTACCGAACATTTTTTTGAGCACATAGACTATACGGAGGAAGTGCCGTATTTTCTCGCCGAATGCCGGCGGGTTCTCGTGCCCGGAGGGGTCATCCGGGTCATTGTGCCAGACGGCGGGCGCTATCTGCGCGCCTACGCAACGGAGGGATGGGAGGAAATCAGCCGGCTCCGGACCCTGGCCCCGGACCATTTCGACCGCTACACGGGCTGCCGCTATCGCACCAAAATGGAGCTGGTGAACGAGGTGTTTCGCCAGGCCTATACGCACAAGTTTGCCTACGACGCCGCGACGCTGATCCAAGTCATGCACGACGCCGGATTTTCACAGGTGAAAGAGCAGGCCTTCGGCCGGTCGCTGAATCCGCGCCTCGTGATTGATCTCGAAAGCCGGGCCCATGAAAGCCTCTACGTCGAGGCCAGAAAATGAGTCAGTGACGTCAGGCCCGCGAGTTTGGCGCGCCAGAGCCTCAAGCCACGCTCTGCCAACACCTCCGGTCCGATTACCCGCCGCTGAAGTCCCACCTGAGGGCAGCGACCTTGGATGAATTACACCTTCGTCCCGACGGAATGAATCGTAGCGTCCTTCGGCAGGACGGCATGGTCGCACCAGTCGCCGAAGCCTTCGCCGAGCTGGCGTTCGAGGGCGTAGCGTTTGATGATGGGCGCGAGCAACGCGACGGCGTCGTCGGGCGTGATACTCGGCGAATAGAGGCGGTTGAGGCGCGTGCCGTTGTAGCTCGCGCCAAGGTAGAGCGCGTATTTGTTGGGTGCCTTGGCCACGAGGCCAATCTCGGCGAGATAGGGGCGCGCGCAGCCGTTGGGGCAGCCGGTCACGCGCAGGCTGATCGCGTCGGCACGCAGACCAGCCGCGTCTAGCACGGTCTCAAATTTCTCGATCAGTGCGGGCAGCATCCGCTCACTCTCGCCGAGCGCTAGGCCGCAGGTGGGCAGCGCGACGCAGGAGAGCGCGTTGAGGCGCAGGCCGCTACGGGTGTTTTCATTGGCGAGGCCGTGCTGGGCGAGGATCGCGTCAATTGCGGGCTTTTGCGCGGCGGTGACGCCGGAGATGCTGAGGTTCTGCGAGGGCGTGAGGCGGAAATCGCCGAGGTTGAGGGCGGCGATCTCGCGGAGCGCGGTCTTCATCGGCCAGCCGGGCACATCCTTGATGCGGCCACTGAGGATGTGCAGGCCATAGAACCAAGTCCCGTCGGCGCAGAGCTGCCAGCCATGTGGGTCTTGAATGGTGGTGAACGCAAAGCGGCGCGCACCGGCGAGCCGGAGGCCGGAGCGGCGCTCGACCTCCGCGCGGAACCACGTGAGGCCACGGTCGGCGATGGTGTATTTGAGGCGCGCGTGCTTGCGGTCGGTGCGGTCGCCAAAGTCGCGCTGCGTCGTGAGCACGGCGTGGCCGATGGCATTGACGTGCTCGGGCGCGATGAAGCCGAGCACATCGGCGAGGCGCGGATAGGTTTTCTCGTTGCCATGGCTCATACCGAGGCCGCCACCGACGGTGACATTGTAGCCGGCGAGCCGGCCGTCGTCGCCGACGATGGCAATGAAACCGAGGTCCTGCGAAAAAATGTCCACGTCGTTCGACGGCGGCAGCGCAAAGGCGGTCTTGAACTTGCGCGGCAGGTAGGTCGCGCCATACATCGGCTCGGCCTCCGGCTCGCCGCCAGCGACCAGCTCGTCGTCGAGCCAGATCTCGTGGTAGGCGCGCGTCTTGGGGAGGGCGAACTCGCTCCACGCGCGGGCGTGCTCATAGACCTGCTGGAGCAGCGGGCTGCGCTCAGGATTGGGCGCGGCCATGACGTTGCGGTTCACATCGCCGCAAGCGGCGATGGAGTCGAGCAGCACCGTGTGCATCCCGCGCACCAGCGGCTTGAGGCTGGCCTTAAGGACACCATGAAACTGAAAAGTCTGCCGCGTGGTGAGGCGCAGCGAGGGCGCGGCGACCTGCTCGGCGAGGCGGTCGAGCACGAGCCATTGCGACGGCGTGCAGCGGCCGCCGGGCAGGCGCACCCGGAGCATGAAGGAGAACGCCTTTTCCTTGCCGGCCTTTTTGAGCGCGTTGCGCACGTCACGGTCATCCTGAAGGTAGAGGCCGTGGAATTTCGTAAGCTGGCTGTTGTCCTCCGAGATGGCCCCGGTGGACGTGTCGAGCAGTTGCTGCGCGATGGTGCCGCGCAGAAAATTCGACGTGGCTTTGAGCCCCTCGTTGGCGACAAGGGGCTTGGGCGCGGCTGGCTCGGTCGTGATGCTCATGAAAAGAGGGCCAAAGTGCGCGGTTGGCGGGCAGTTTCAAGGCACAAGTCACACCCCACTCCGCTGTACCCCGAGAAATAACCTCTGCTGATGGCAACCACGCCGGCCCGCGCGGCGTCAATCGGGCACCCCTCCCTCCCCTCGCCTCCCCGTTTTTGGGCTTTGCTTGCGCTCCGGCGCAAGCAAAGCTGACCGTTTTTCCCATCCCCATGCCTCAACCCTCACCTGCCTCCGCCAATGCCACGCCCACCGCGTCGCGCTTCCTTCCCGTGCTCCTGCTGCTGTTCGTCGGCAGTGGCTGCGCCGCGTTGATCTACGAGGTCGTCTGGCTGCAGATGCTCTCGCTCGTCGTGGGCGCATCGGGCGTCTCGCTCGGCGTGGTGTTGGGGACGTTTATGGGCGGCATGTGCCTCGGCAGCCTGTTGCTCCCGCGCTTCATCTCCAAATCCGCCCATCCGCTGCGGGTTTATGCGGCGCTGGAACTGGGTGTCGGGCTTTACGCGCTGCTCGTGCTGGCCGGCCTGCCGTGGCTGGAGAAACTCTACACCCATTTCGGCACGCCGGGCAACTCCGACCTCGCACTGCGCGCCACCATCGCCGGCATCTGCCTGCTGCCGCCCACGATGATGATGGGGGCGACCCTCCCCGCGATGGCGCGCTGGATCAAGACCACGCCGTCCGGCGTGTCGTGGCTTGGCTTTTTCTACGGCGGCAACACCCTTGGCGCGGTGTTTGGCTGCCTGCTCGCGGGTTTCTGGCTGCTGCGGAATTTCGATATGCCTGTCGCCACCTATGTGGCCGTGGCAATCAACGTCGTCGTCGCAGGCATCGCATTTTTGCTGTCCACCTTCGCCCCCGCCACGGCGGATGAAGCGCCGGCTGCGACGGCCAACGAGCCGGCGCCCGCCGACGGCTCCGCGCCTGGCGTCAGGTCCATCTACGTCGCCATTGCGCTGTCGGGCCTCACGGCGCTCGGGGCCGAGGTGGTCTGGACGCGGCAGCTCTCACTGCTGTTCGGCGCGTCGGTCTATAATTTCTCCATTATTCTCGCGGTCTTCCTCGCGGGCCTGGGCATCGGCAGCAGCGTGGGCGCGATGATCGGGCGCGACGCCCGCTCACCCCGGCTCGCCCTCGGCATCACGCAGATGCTGCTCGCCGTGGCGATGGCGTGGACGGCATGGACGACGATGCACTCGCTGCCCTACTGGCCGATCAAGGCCGACCTCTACCCCGATCCGAAGCCGTGGTTTAATTTCCAAATGGATCTCGCCCGCTGCGCGTGGACGATCCTGCCGGCCGCGTTGCTCTGGGGCGCAAGTTTTCCGCTGGCCCTCGCAGCCGTCGCCACACGCCGCTCCGAGTCGGGCCGTCTGGTCGGTGGCGTCTATGCCGCCAACACGGTCGGCGCCATCATCGGCGCGCTCGGCTTCAGCCTGTGGCTCATGCCCGCACTCGGTTCGCAGGGCGCGCAACAGGTGCTCATCGCGCTGACCGGCGTCGCCTCCGTCGTCACGCTTGCGCCGATGATTCTGCCCTCGCGCGAACCGGCTTCCAGCGGTGGCGGACCGCGTTTCGGGCTGGCCGTGGCGCTGGCGGCCTCGCTCGGGGTCGCCGCGTGGTGCGCCAATACCATCACCCCGCCCAACTGGGTTCTGATCGCTTACGGACGTTTCGCACCGACTTATGCCGATTCCGTCGTGAGCAACGACAAACGCGCCGACGGCGTCACCGAGGAGAAGGACGTGCCACAGAACGGCGACGGGAAAATCTACGCCGAATACGTCGGCGAGGGCATGAACGTCTCCGTCGTCGTCTCCATGACTACCCAGGGTGTCCGCAGCTTCCACGGCGCGGGCAAGGTGCAGGCGTCCAACCAGTCGCAGGACATGCACCTCCAGCGCATGCTCGGCCACCTTTCCGTGCTCGCCCACAAGGAGCCGGACAAGGTCAAGAAAGTCCTCGTCGTTGCATGCGGCGCAGGCGTGACCGCCGGCTCCTTCATCCCCTACCCCGATGTCGAGGAGATCACCATCGTGGACATCGAGCCGTTTGTTCCGAAATACGTCACCCCCCGCTTCACCAAGGAAAATTATGGCATCACCGACGGCCTCGCGACCAGCGACGGCGTCCTGCACAATCCCCGCTACGTCACGAACGACGCCGGCAAAAAAACCAAGGTCACGGTCATCTTCGACGACGGCCGCCATTTCCTGCACACGACGAAGGAGACGTTCGACGTGATCACCTCCGACCCGATTGACCCGTGGGTCAAGGGCTGCGCCGCGCTCAACACCGTCGAGTATTACCAGATGGCCAAGGACCACCTCAACCCCGGCGGCGTGATGAGCCTCTGGATCCCGATCTACGAGAGCAACCTTGAGACCACCAAGAGCATCCTCGGCACCTTCTTCCACGTCTATAAAAACGGCATCTTTTGGAGCAACGACATCAAGGGCGAAGGCTACGACGCCGTGCTCTTCGGCCGGCAGGACGACGACCACGCCCCCCAGTTCAACATTGACGAGATGCAGGCGCGCATTGACCGCCCCGAATACGCCTTGGTGAAACAGTCGCTGGCCGACTACGATTTTCACTCCGCCGTGGACCTGCTCGCCACGTTCGCCGGCCACGCGCCCCGGCTGCAAGGCTGGATGGATGAAAAGCCCGCCATGCAGCTCAACACCGACCGCAACCTGAAGCTCCAATACCTCGCCGGCATGTGGCTCAACACCTACAAGGGCTACGAGATCCTCTCCAACATCCTCAAGCACTACGAATTCCCGACGGACATCTTTACCGGCTCGGAGGCCAGCGTGCAGACGCTCAAGGCACAATTGTCCAGCGAGGGCCGGGCCCGCTTCGCCTCCGGTATCGATCCCGCCACCCTCAAGGCCCTGCTCGACGCCGCCAAGCAACCGCTCCCGTCCGCCGGAGGGAGGTGATGTTTAAACTGTAGCGCAGGCTTCCAGCCTGCATCTGACCCATGGCAGGCAAGGATGCCTGCGCTACGTGGCTTCGCACGCCTGCTCGGTTTGCAGGCGGAGCTGGCCGCAGGCGGCGTCTATGTCGTGGCCTTTCCCCGCCCGGCGTGCGCCGTGTCCGATGCTGAAGCTTCAAGGCTTTCGGGTCGCCATCGCCGCGCCGACGGAGCGGTAAAACTCCCGCTTGGCGTTCAGGATTTCCGTCAGCAAGGTGACTTGCGGGCCGCTCAGGTATTTTTTCGCGTCCTGTAGCACAGGCTCAATCGCCACGTCATACGCCGTGCCGTAGTCGGGGTTCGCCGCGTAAATGGCCGCGATCACTTTCTCGGTCTCGGCTTCGCTCATCGGTGGCACGCCCCGAGCTTTCCAATCGCCGAACTCAGCTTGCAAGGACTGGCGCACCGGGACGGTCTTTTCAAACTTCTGCCACTCCTTGAATTTGTCCTGGCCCAAGACCGCGAGCATACGGGCGTCAATTGGCGCGGTCGGACCGGCCACTAGTTGGGTCCAAGCGGCGCGATCCGCATCGGAATACCAGGTGAGTCTGCGG